>DATFRP010000028.1:0-2743 GCA_035263125.1 Vicinamibacterales bacterium | reverse complement strand
TGCGCGGCACGGGTGACAACGAGCACGCCGAGCTGCGTGATTACGCCGGGCTGTGGTACACGCACCCGGCGCTGGCGGCGCTGATGACCGTCTCGCTCCTCTCGCTCGGGGGTCTCCCGCCAACGGCAGGATTCATCGGGAAGTGGTACATCTTCAGCGCGGCGGTGAGCGCGGGCCACTACGGTCTCGCCATCATCGGCGTCCTGACGAGCGTCATCTCGGTCTTCTTCTACCTGCGCGTCGTCGTGATGATGTACATGGCAGAACGCGATGCCACACAAGCGCCCGTCACGATCACGCCAATCGGCATGGCCGCGCTGTCACTCGCGATCGCCGTGATTCTCTATCTCGGTATCCTGCCAGCGCCCGTGCTGGACCTGGCGTCGAGGTCGATTTCGACGATCTTCTAAGCTCGAGGGAAACGGAGATTACGGAGGAAACGGAGAAACGGGATCAACACGGAGGCAACGGGGGAAACGAAGAAAAACGATTCATCCTCCGTTTGCTCCGTTGCCTCCGTGTGAACCCATTTCTCCGTTCTTCTGTCTACAATTCCCCGTGTTCTCACGGCAGCGAAGGTCGGGTGGACGTGGGCGACTCCGTGTGAATACGGCTCGCACGCTCAGGGGAGAGTAAGTGGAGTGGAGGTGGGCAGGCTTGGGGGGACGGTACTGCCCCGGCATATTGTCCGGCGCCGTCTGGCGGCGCCGGACAGGTCTTCGTGGTTCAGGGTTTGGTGACGTTGCCCGCCTGCGGACCTTTTGGGCCGTCGACGATCTCGAACTCAACCGCCTGCCCTTCTTCTAGGGACCGGAAGCCGTTGCCACTGATAGCGGAGTAATGCACGAACACGTCACTGCCTCCCTCGCGTTCAATGAACCCGTAACCCTTGGCATTGTTGAACCACTTGACCTTGCCTGTGATGCGCATCGCTCTTCTTCCCTACGTGCTAGTGCCGGTCCTCTGTGTCGGGCAGCGGCCGTGCTTGATCGCGTGCTCTCGGAAGCGCTGATGAGCTTCGAGGCACAAAAAAAAGACCGCGAGTGCTAACGCGGCCTCGACTTCGACGCCTGGGGAACACCCCTCAAACGCAGGCATATCCTATGCGTGTGCTACATACCTGTCAAGCATCTGCGGAGCTGGATCGTTTAGATTGCTCCGGAATGCAAGCGAATCGACCATGCCACGTGCTCTTCTGAGCCTATCGGACAAGTCGGGTCTGGCCGAGCTCGGCCGTGGCCTTGCTGAGCGCGGCTTCGACCTTATCTCAACCGGAGGGACCGCGGCCGAGCTCGAAGCGGCCGGGCTGGCGGTCATTCCGGTGGCTGAGGTCACCGGTTTCCCCGAAATGATGGGCGGCCGGGTCAAGACGCTGCATCCGCGCATTCACGGCGGCATCCTGGCTCGTCGCAGTCTGCCCGATGATCTGGAGGCCGCAGCCCGTCATGGCATCACGCTGATCGATCTCGTGGTCGTGAATCTGTATCCGTTCGCGAAGGCGGCAGCGAATCCGGCGACGAGCGTCGATGCGCTCATTGAAGAAATCGACATCGGCGGTCCCAGTCTGGTGCGCGCCGCGGCAAAGAATTTCGAGCACGTCCTCGTGGTCGTGTCACCCGCCGACTACGCGCCGCTGTTGAACGAGCTCGATCAGACGCGCGGCCCCTCGCTCGCGTTTCGTTTCGAGCTGGCACGAAAAGCCTTTGCCCATACCGGTCAGTACGATTCGGCGATCGCATCGGCGCTCGATGCGATCGAGGTCAGTGATGAGAGACTCGCGCGCGGACCGGAGCGGCCGTTTCCGTCAAGGCTGTCGATTCCCTCGCGGAAGATCGGTGATCTTCGATACGGGGAGAATCCGCATCAGGCGGCGGCGTGGTACGCCGGCGATCCGCCTGTCGGCCTCGGCGCCGCGACGCTGCTGCAGGGCAAGGAGCTGTCGTACACGAACATCCTCGATCTGGATGCCGCCGCCCGGATCGTACTCGAGTTCACCGAGCCTGCGTCGGCAGTAATCAAACACACGAATCCTTCCGGCGTGGCCACCGGATCGTCGCCCGCCGACGCTTACGTCCGCGCGCGCGACGCCGATGCGCTGTCGGCCTTCGGCGCTGTGGTGGCCATCAATCGAGCGATCGACATCGAGACCGCCCGGGCACTCGTGTCGACGAAGCTCGATGTGGTGCTCGCGCCGGCGATCGAGGCCGGTGCCCGCGCGATTCTATCGGCCAAGGCGCAGATGCGTGTCGTGATCGCCGATTGCTCGCGAGCGATCGGCGATGGCGCGCCCGATGTCCGATCCGTGCTGGGGGCGGTGCTCGCGCAACAGGCGGATCGCGTCGTCGAAGCGCAGGGATCGTGGCCGACAGACGGGCTGCGAGTAGTGACGATGCGCGAGCCGACTGCGGCGGAGTGGACCGCCCTTCGTTTCGCATGGCGCGTGTGCGCGCACGTCAAGTCGAACACCGTGATCTTCACGTCGGCCGATCGCACGCTGGCCATTGGCGCCGGGCAGATGAGCCGCGTCGACGCCGTGAACGTCGCCCGAATGAAGGCAGGCGCATCCGATCGTCTGAAAGGGTCGGTGGCGGCATCGGATGCGTTTTTCCCGTTTCGCGACGGTCTCGATGCCACGGCCGCCGCAGGGGCGACCGCGATCGTGCAGCCCGGCGGATCCGTCAAAGATGCTGAAGTCATCGCCGCCGCCGATGAACACGGGTTGGCGATGGTGTTCACGGGTCGG
>DATFRP010000027.1:0-10577 GCA_035263125.1 Vicinamibacterales bacterium | reverse complement strand
CGATCGCTATTTCTGGCCGTCGGGCGCGTCTTTCGGCGCTCCGGTTCCCGATGATCCCAGGAACAAATGCTGGCCGTTCGGCAGGATCATGTCTGCGCCGTTGGCGCGGTTCGCGCCGTTCTTCGCGCGGTATCCCTGGATGGTGATCTCCGTGCCAGCCTCAACGGATTTCTTGGTGAAGCCGCGCCGCACCAAGGTGTTCGGCGTGCCACCCTCGATCATCCATCGCGTGACAGTTCCATCGGGATTCTTGACGTCGAGGTGAATCCACGTGTGCGGATTGACCCAGTCCATCTTGACGATGGTGCCCTTGAGCGTCACCGGCTGATTGGCGTCGAACTCGGCAGCGAACGAGTGATGCGCTCGAAGCGGCGATGACACACTGAAGGCCACGATAACGGTGATGAGTACGACTCGTAATCTTTTCATGGCTCGTTGGTTCCTGTTCTGGGAGATCGGGTCAGCGCTCTTGCCTGTCATCAATTGGTCCAGGGCTGCTCGGAGCCTGCCCCTTCGCGCCGGCCTTCTCAGCGTCGCGGGCAACCTCGAGGATGTCGAACATGCTCTGGTTCGCCTCGTGACACGCGTACTCGAGCAGCTCGCCCTCGGTCGGCCGCATCGGCAGCAGCACTGTCCACGGCTTCTCCCACGTGGTTGGGTCGCTGACAGTGAGCCGAAGCTCCAGCCGGTTCGCAGCGACGCGGGTGTAGCGTTCGATCAGGTGCAGACCCGTCGTCGATCCGCGGTAGTTGTGCTTGCCGTTGAAATTCGTCGTCTCGACGACGAGCGTGTCGCCTTCCCAGTGGCCGCGCGTGTCGCCGATCCAGGCCTGAACGTTGTCGTTCAGCCGCGGACGGCCGTCGAGCGGCACGACGCGCGCCTCGTGAATCATCTCGTGCACGATGACAGCCGTGCCCGGCGCCTGCACGATCTGGATGTTGTTGTTATAGAGCGTCGGCAGACTGGCACTTGGCAGCCCGTAGGTGATGCAGCGCTCCTGATCGCCTCGATCGAGCCACGACGCGTTGACCGCATTATTCCGATTGGGTCCGCGCCCCTGCCGTGCCTTGCCCTCGGCCGTCAGTGCCGGAATGCGCCCGTCGGGCGGATCCACGATGAGCGAGGTGCGATAACCGTCCGAAACGAAGCGCCCGGGATCGGTCCACCACTGGGCGTGATTGAGCCCAGGAGTAATCTTCTCGGGCGCGCTGTCCATACGCTTGCCGGCGCGGTCCTCGAGAGCCTTCTTTTCCGCTTCGGTATAGAGCTCGCGCGTGCCAAGCTCGCGTGCGCGTTCGAGCGGCGTGATAGTCCGGTAGTCCCACGTGCCTTGCAGATCGGGATCGCCCCACGGTGTCCGCGGCACCTTCGACGAGGTGGTCGCGTTCGATTTCGTGCTGGCCGTCTGTGACTCGGCCACACTGGTGATCCCAACCGTTGACGACAGAATCACCGCGGCCAGACCCAGGACCCGAATCCTCATACGGACTCCTTTCGCGCTTGGAGGATCCTACGCTAAGAGACGCCCGTTCTGTTTACAGCCACGAAGGCCACAAGACCGAGAAACGGAGAATTCAGGCCACGAAGATCACGAAGATCACAAAGTGGAGAAACGGAGAAACCGCCCTTCGTGCCTCAACTTCGTGATCGTCGTGATCTTTGTGGCCAATTTCTCACTTTCTCCCGTGGTCAAGCCTTCGTGGCTCAGTTAGTACCCCTTGTGCCCCGCGGTGGCGACCAGCGCCGTACATCAAGGCGTTCTCGAAGTCGCCACGAAGAGGTCGCCACGGGGAACGGAGGAAATTAGCCACGAAGATCACAAAGATCACGAAGTGGAGGAACGGAGGAAATGGCCACAAAGATCACATGAGGCGCGGAGAGAGACTTCTCCGTTCTCTGCTTCGTGATCTTCGTGATCTTCGTGGCCAGAATTCTCCGTTTCTCCGTGGCCCAACCGTCCCGGAGTCTCGGTGGTTCAGTTCGTGCCTGTGCCCCCCGTGGCCCCGACCAGCGCGTACATCACCGCGTTCTCGAAATCGGTCCGCGTTTCGTTGTTCGGCGTCTGGACCATCAGGATGCCGACGATCTTTTCCTTGGGATCGATCCAGAAGTGCGTGCCGTACGCGCCGCTCCAGCCGAAGCTGCCTTGGGAGAGGAACGTGTTGCGCGCGACCGGATCGTTCACGACGCGCATGCTGAGCCCGTAGCCCTCACCCTTCGGCCGGCCCTGCAGGGTATCGGGCGCATGCACCGAGCCCATCATCTCGACGGTACGGGGCGCGAGCAGCCGCTTGCCATTCAACTGACCACCGTTGAGCAGCATCTGCGCGAACTGGAAGTAGTCCTCGGCGGTGCTCGCCAGCCCGCCACCGCCCGAAAAGTACGCGCCGTTCTGGAAGTTCGCGAAACCGTTCGCGCGTTCGAGCTTGCCACCCTGCGCTCTCGTATAGCGCGTGACGAGCCTGGCGTTGCCTTCCAGTGGATAGAAGAACGTGTCCTTCATGCCGAGCGGCTCGAAGATCCGCGTGCGCGCGAACTGATCGAACGGCATCCCCGATGTGATCTCGACGATGCGCGCCAGCGTGTCGAAGCCGGCCTGCGCGCTGTACGACCAGCGCGAGCCGGGCTGGAAGTCGAGTGGCACGCCACCCAGCCGCGGGATGACGTCGGCCAGCGACTCTTTCCCTTTCACCGCGACCTTGCGCGCTTCGGTGGCGCTGAGACCGCCGCTCACCAGGCCGGATGTATGCGTGAGCAGATCGCGAATCGTGATCTCGCGCTCGGCGGGCACCGTGTAGTAGCGCGCTTCTGTCGCCCCACCGCGTCCACCGGCCGGCGGCGCACCCGGTCCGGTCGTCATGCCCACTGCCACTTTCAGATCCTTGAACTCGGGAATGAACTTCGACACCGGATCGGTGAGGCGGACCTTCCCTTCCTCGACCATCATCATGATCGACGTGCCGACGACCGGCTTGGTCATCGACATGATCTGGAAGATCGCATCCTTCTGCATCGGCTTGCGGGACTCGATGTCCATGAGCCCCTGTGCCTCGAGATGCGCGATGCGTCCACTGCGGGCAACGAGCGTGACCGCGCCCGAGAAGTCGCCCGCCGTGATGTGCCGCTGCACCAGATCGCTGATGCGATGCAGGCGCTCGGCAGAGAACCCGACCTCTTCAGGCTTCGCCGTCGGCGCCGCAGCCGCGATCGGCCACGCGAGCACGGCGACGATCAGTACCACCAGGGCCCCGGACGATACGAGAACCGGACGCATTCTTCGCATGGGTCGATCTCCTTCGGGTGTGGATGATACTCCTCTGCAAGGAAACGGAGGTGACGGAGGAAACGGAGGTGACGGAGGAAACGGATTAACAGGAGGAACGGAGCAACGGAGATCGGATGGAGAACGCCACGCCGACACCAAGGTTAATCGGGGCTAACTTGGTTTACGCAGGAATGATGGTGAGGTTGGCGAAGTCGCCGCCGGAGTTGTTCCCCACCCAGAGGCCGACGAGGCCCTTGCGGCGGTCGCTCAACTGGTCCACGACGAGGCTCGGCTCCTTCGCGTCCGCGACAAAGACACTCACCTTCGGGCTCGCGATGACGATGCGCGCGTGAAACCAGCCGTTCGGATCGGGCACCGGGTTCACGGCCTTCTCGAACTTCCCCGGCTGCTCGGTGCGCAGCTTCTGCCACGTGTGAGTCGGCTGCGAGATATATTGAACGCCGTGGCTGCGGTTCTCGGCGGCAGCAGCCTTGAAGTTGAACGGCCGGAAATAGATCGCTTCGTACGTCCTCTCGTCGACGACGTGAAACGCCACGCCGACGAAACTCATTTGCGCGACGTCCTTGCCGCGGGCATCGAGCTCGATCGTGCCGTTGCCGAGCTCGATCTCTGGGATGATCGCCGGGCTCTCGCCCGGCGCTTCGCTCAGGTGCACCCCTCTCCGCGAGCCGTCGACGAAAGGGGCGATGGCGCGATTGACGTGAGTGAGGCGCTTTGCCTTGGCGAGAGCGCCGAGATCCGGCACGATTGCTTTGGCCTGACCGGCTGAACGCGCGCTTTCGATGAAACACACAACACCCGCCAACCCTGCCACAACGAAATCTCGTCTGCGCATTCAGCCTCCCGATTCACGGTGAGCGAAATGGAGCGTGCGGCGTTGGTCAGTCTCAACCTCGGCGGCGTTCTCCGTCCGATCTCCGTTCCTCCGTTTCTCCTGTTAAATCCGTTCCCTCCGTCCCCTCCGTTCCCTCAGAGGGTGTCAGCGTTGAACTCGATGACGTTCCCATCGGGATCGCAGACATAAATCTGCGGCCAGGGCGTGAGGTTGCGGGGACGGTCGAGGCACTCGATGCCGTGGCGGCGCAGATGATCGAGCGCCTGCTGATAGCTGGCGACGCGAATCGCGAGGTGGCCGTCCTTCGCGTCGATCTCCATCGTCCGGCGCATCGTGAGCGTCGGCGGATGCACGATGAGATGCAGCTGGCGATCGCCGAGCTGATACCAGGCGCCGCCGAAATCGAAGGGCGGGCGCGGAAGCTCGGTGAGGCCGAGCACGCCGCCATAGAACGCCTTCGCGCGCGCCAAGTCGGTCACGCACACAGCGACGTGGTGAAATGATTCGATCCCGATCACGTCTCTGGTACTCAGGTGACGGCCCCGACGTATGGCACGCGGTGATGCCGATCGCTCCGCATGTGAGTCGTGCCCCTACTTCGCCAGAATCTTCCGCTGATTCGCGAGGATCCTGCCCTGGTTGGCGACCACCGTCTTGAGACCCTTCAAGATGGTCTTCTGGTTGGCAAGCAGCTGCTTCAACTGCGCCTGGTTGGCGATGATCGTCTTTTGGTTGTCGACGATGCGAGCCTGGTTCGCGAGAATCTTGTCCTGTCGTTCGCGTGTGGCCTGTGCCATCTGTCCCCCTCCTTGGGGCCGGACATCAAAAACGGATTGTAGATCGGCTCATCTGCCAACGGGCCCGTTCTTGCATCCCACGCACCCGGAGGTCATGACATGAGGATTCCATCCACGGTGCGACGACGCATCGTCATCGGCGCCAGTGCGGCGCTGTGCATATTGGGAGCGACACGCAACGCCCACGCGGACGGGTTCATCAGTCCTTTCTTCGGCTACAACTTCGGCGGCGATTCGGGCTGTCCTGAAATAGCAGATTGCAGTGGAAGGACGCGCAACCTCGGTGTGGCCATCGGCTCGCTCGGCAGCGTCGTCGGCAGTGAATTCGAGTTCAACTTCATCGACAACTTCTTCGGCCAGCCCGTGATCGGCCAGACGACAGCCGCCTCGCACGTGTTCTCGCTGATGGGCAACGTGATGTTCGCCCCCAAGGTCGGCGCCGTTCAGCCCTATGTGCTCACGGGTCTCGGTTTCATCAAGACCAATGTCGACTTCACGCCAGAGGACCTTCTTTCAACCAGCAACAACCTCTTTGCGTGGGACATCGGCGGCGGCGTGATCGGCTTCTTCACACCGCACTTCGGCATCCGAGGCGACCTTCGATATTTCCATTCGTTCCAGAACCTGTCGATCCTCACTCTGAACATCAACGACACGAAGATCGATTACGGGCGTGTAAGTGGAGGCGTGGTCTTCAAGTTCTAACGGTCGAGCTTGATCCCACTTTTGCCCTTAGCGACACTCCTTACACTTCACGTAACTTCTACACCTCTACGTCGCCAACAAACAGCGTTTTTCCCGTGTTCACCACGGTGAAATCGCTGTTTGCCCGGCGATCTCGATCGCGAGGCAAGCGGAACGTCGCTTGCCACTTCCGCCGCCCGGCGGGGGTGTTCACGCGGGGAATTGGGAGGTCACGTCACATGAAGCAACGCAACGTTCGGTGGGTCACCTTCGCGCTCGGCGTGGTTGTCCTCGCGGCAAGCGTCGCCTGCGGCGGCGCCTCGGGCTCGCTTTCGCCCACGGGTCCCTCGGGCGCAAGCGCGGGAGGAGCCCGCATCACTGGCCATGTCAACAGTACCATCGGCCTGCAGGCACTCGCCCCCAACTCGTTCGCCCCGCTCGCAACTACGTCACTGCACGTGAGCATCAGCGGCACGAACATCTCCAGCACCGTCGACGGCAACGGGCAGTTCACGTTGGACGGTGTGCCTCCGGGCACGGTGACGCTGAACTTCACCGGTCCGAATGTGAGCGCCAGCATCACCCTCACTGGGGTCACGGCCGGCGAGACGATCACCGTCGACGTCACCCTGAATGGCACGAGCGCGCGCATCAATTCGGAAAGACGTGATCGAGACGACGACAACGAGACCGAAGGTCACATCACCGCGCTCGATTCGAATGCAAAGACGATCACCGTCGGCGGCAAAGTCATCAGCGTTCCCGCCGCTGCGAAGATTCACCGTGGTCTGACGATGTTGACGTTCGCCGACCTCAAGGTCGGCATGGAAGTCGAAGTCAAGACGACGCTCAACGGCTCGACGCTCGAGGCGACCGACGTCGAAGTCGAGGACGGCGACCTTGACAACCTGAGTGAGGTCAGAGGAACGGTGTCGGGGTTGGGGGACACGTGCCCGTCGATCAGCTTCTCGATCGGCATGCGCAAGGTCAAAACCACGGCCATGACCCGCTTCGATGACATCACCTGTACGCAGATCAAGAACGACACGCGCGTCGAAGTGAAAGGCATGATCGGCCCCGACAACGTGCTGATGGCGGCGCGCGTCGAGCTCGACGACTAATCATCCTTCTTCTCGCATCTCAATCAGGACCGGGCGCGCGCGTTGCGCCCGGTTTGTCTTTTCAGCCACCCGTCAGTTGCGGTAGTGTTCTCGTCGGAACGGTACCGACATGCCACGAGTCGCTCCGCTGCTCTGTCTCGCGTTGTTTCTCTTCGTGCAGTCTCCTGCCGCCAGGCAGACGAGCCCTGTCGCGCCGCGCGATCTCGTCGGCACTTGGATGCTCATCGGACTGGACCAGGGTACAAGCGGAACGCAACCCACACGGGTTGCCAACCCGCGAGGGCTGCTGATCCTGGACGGGGCTGGGCATGCGTTCGAGTTCGTGACCAGCAGCACGGCGCAGCGCGCACCGCTCGGCGCGCAGGCTCCGCTCGCGGACGCGCCTGCGACGTTCGCCGGCTACGAGGGATTCTGGGGCGGTTATCGGTTCGATACCGCACAGAAGAAGATGGTGGTTCGCCCCGAGTCGGGCATCAGCACGCTGATGACGTCAGGCCGCGAGTTCTCGCGCTCGATCGAATACGCCGGCGATCGATTGACAGTGGCGTCGATCGATGAGCCGCACGCAGCGGGCGGAACGCGATGGACGTGGGAGCGCGTGCCTCCGGTCGACAATCTGTCACCGTTATACCGGCGCGTCGCCGGATTCTGGCAGCACGTCGTCGAGAAGCGCGTCAACCTGACGACCAAGGCGGTGCTCTCGGAGACGCATCGCTCACCCAGCGTGATCGTCTACACGCCGTCGGGCTTCGTCGGCGTGCACTTCCCTCCGCTCAATCGCAAGCCGTTCGCATCGGAGACACCCACGCCCGAAGAAGCCCGCGCGGCGCTGCAGGGCTACATCGGGTACTACGGCGCGCTCGGTGTCTACTCCGGTGAGGTCTTTCACAACATCCTCGCCGGCCTCAGCCCGGTGCAGGGCTCGGTCCTGCGACGATTCGCCGACATCAACGGCGACGAGCTGACGGTGCGTCTGCAGAACCGCAATCCGCAAGGACAGGACACAGCCACGATCGTCGTGCTGAAACGACTGAGCGGAATCGACGAGATGATGCGCTGAGCCCGCTGACCGATTGTCGGAGACATCTCAGATGAGCCCTTCCGCCTGCGCCCAGATCTCTCGCACGAGATCTCCCGCAGGGACCGGCTTCGCCATCGCAGCTGCCTGCCCGGCCCACACCTGCATGCGGTGATAGTCGCCGGCGGCGGCGCCTGCTTCCTTCATCGCCGCGGTCAGACCACGCTGCACGGGATAGGGCGCCGGCGGTGGCGCATCCGCCGCGGCAGCCGCCTTCACGAAGTCTGTCGCGATCGCCCTGGCGAGTCGGCCGGTCAGTGCACGAGTGAGTGTCGTCTGCTCCGGCTCGAGGTTGTCGAGTGCGTTGGTCCACGCCTGGTGAGTCTTCGCTTCCGGGCAGCGCAGAAACGCCGTGCCGATCGACACGGCGCTCGCGCCGAGCATCAATGCGGCCGCCACGCCGCGCCCGTCGCCGATGCCACCGGCAGCAACGATCGGCACACGGAGATGATCCGCGAGGCGCGGAACCAGCGCGATCAGACCGACCGACTGCCTCTCGGCGTCAGAAGCCTCGAACGAACCGCGGTGCCCTCCCCCCTCGAACCCCTGCGCCACGATCGCATCGGCGCCGGCATCTTCTGCGCGCCGGGCTTCATCGAGCGTTGTCGCCGTCGCAAACCACGGGATGCCGTTCTGCTTGAATCGCCGCACGGCCTCCGGAGAGAAGAGCCCCATGATCGACGAGACGACACGCGGCCGGGCCTCGAGAAAGGCCTCGCAGTGCTCTTCGATCGTGGGTCGAGACACGTCGCCGGCTGTCGCCGGCACCTCGGGTCCCCACTGCCTCATGAATGCACGCACGCGTGCTTCGCGGTTGGTGTCGCGGCGGGGCTCGGGATCCGGCAGCCACGTATTCAGCTGGAACGCACCCTGACTCGCCGATCGAAATTCGCGCACCCACTCTGCGATGCCTTTGGGCGGCGTGACCAACGCACCCATCGCGCCCATCGCGCCCGCGTTGGCGACGGCAATCGAGAGGCCGACCGGGCACGCGCCCGCCATCGGCGCGAGGAGGATCGGAACCTTCAGCCCATAGACGTCGCAAAACGCCCGTGCGCGATCGCGGGGCGTCATCGGCGTGTTTTCGATTTGGCCTTGGCTGCCGGCGCCTTCTTCTTCGGGGCAACCCGCTTCGTTTTCGTGGCTCTCTTCGCTTGCCCTGAGCGAAGTCGAAGGGCGCTGTTCTGCCAGGCGAGTGTCACCGCTTCACCGACCATGTCTTCATCATCAGCCGCATCGAGCTGGACCAGGGTCGAGCCGCCGCGCCCCCACGCGCCCGCTGCAGGGGAGAAGATGTCCGGATAGTCGGCAAGAAACCTCTGCTGCTGATCAGGGGTGAGCATGACCACCCCGATGGTCTCTTCGGCGTTGAGCGTCGCAAAGATGCGACCGTGTGCGCGGAAGTCGGGGTGCCCCATGTGCGCGCCTTCGAACGCGCCTTCCATTCCGAGAACGATCCGACGGAAGTCTCGTGCGTGCATGACCAGTCTCAGTCGTAGTACGCCGGTGCCTTCTTCAGCTTCTGGTGCGCATTCAGATCGTGCTGGATCCACAGCTGCGCGCCGGTCTTCGCGATGAACGCATCGACCGCCTTTCGCGCCGACCGTGTCTGATCGACATTGAACTCGAATGTCGGATAGCGATCGAGTCGACGCTCCGCCTGATAGTGATAGAGATCGCCAGAAAGCAGCACGCCGCCGGTCTTCGCCAGCTTGACGTAGAGCACCTGGTGGCCGGGCGTGTGTCCCGGCGCCGACTTGAGAATCACTGCCCCGTCGCCGAACACGTCGTATTCGTCGTCTTTGATGAGCGTGGTGCGGCTGTTCTTGAGCGAGGCGTACGTGGCTGGACGCGACGTGCCAACCGGCTTGTCTCCGAACATCGCCTCACGATCGAGCGGACGCGCGAGCCACGTGGCACCGGCAAAGGCATTGGCGTTCGCCGTGTGATCCCAGTGGTAATGCGACAACGCGAGGAAGTTCACGGCGGCCGGCGTGTAGCCCGCGGCTTTCAGCTGCGCGAGGAGCGGACTCGTCAGCGTCACCTCGCGGCCCTGGCCGTCAGGGAGCGTCAGCTTCTGCAACGATGGCTTGCCCGTCGGTGACCAGTCGGCATCGCTGATGGCGCCGGTATCCCACACGAGAACGCCTTTTGGATGAACGATCAGATATGCCGCGACCGACAGCTGCGTCGTCCCGACGTCCTCTTTCGTCATCTTGTATCGCGTAGGATCGGACTCGAGCACCCCGCCATCGAACACGTAGAGGCGGACCGCTTGTGGCAAGGCGGGCCCGCGCGCAGTCTGCGCAACGCCCCGCGAGCTCGCAAACGCCACAAAGAGCGCGACCACGGCAACGAGCATGCAAAGCTCACGAGTTCGTGTCATGGGCGAATCATGCCACAGTCCTTCTGTCGTGGGCCGGGTCTTGCTCTGTAGACCGACTCTCTCATCGTTCACGGCACAGCATGGTCAATCCACGCGTCTATTTCTGGCCATACGCTCGCTTGGAGTGAGTGGTTGTGACCAGCTCCCGGAACTAGAATGAGCCGCTTCGGCCCCTTGAGCGCATCGTAGATACGTCGAGAATGATCGGGCGGCGTGTCGACATCGGCCGCGCCATGAATGAGAAGCACTGGCACGCCAATCGCGGCGGCCGAGTGGGCCGGGTTCACGTCATCCACGTGAAAGTGCCCCTCCCGCTCAGCGAGCGCAAACGCCCGGCCGATCGAGTCTTCCGTGAAGACGAACGGTGCACGCTCTCGAGCAACGGTTCGT
>DATFRP010000026.1:0-30330 GCA_035263125.1 Vicinamibacterales bacterium | reverse complement strand
GTCGTCCGCTATTACCTTGCGGTCGCGGACGGCGCGATTCGCGCTGCAGGAAACCGGCCCAACGTCCTGGTTCGCTACCCGAATGGGATCGATGGCGAATTCTTCTATCAGAAGCGCGCTCCCACATCGCGGCCGCCGTGGATCGACGTCGTCGCGCTGAAGTTTCCATCGGGACGCACCGCCGAAGAAGTGGTGCCGCGCGACGCCGCAGCGCTGGCGTGGATGGCCAATCTGGCGTGCCTCGAGCTCCATCCGCACCCGGTCCGCGACGATGACCTCGATCATCCCGACGAGCTGCGGATCGATCTGGATCCGGTGCCCGGCATCGAGTGGCCGCAGATCCGCACGGTCGCCACGGTTGTCCACGCCACGCTGTCGGACTTCGGTCTGGTCGGGTGGCCGAAGACGTCAGGATCGCGCGGCATGCACGTCAACGTGCGCATCGAACGCCGCTGGACGTTTCCTCAGGTTCGCCGCGCCGCGCTGGCCTTCGCCCGAGAGATCGAACGACGCGCGCCCGCGCTGGCGACGAGCAAGTGGTGGAAGGAAGAACGGCAGGGTGTGTTTCTCGACTACAACCAGAACGCGAAGGATCGCACCGTCGCGGCGGCGTACTCGATCCGGCCGAAGCCCGACGCGCGCGTCTCCGCTCCGCTCGCCTGGGACGAGATCGAGAGCTGCGATCCCGCCGACTTCACGCTCGTGACGATGCCGGATCGATTCGCGCGCATTGGCGATCCGCACGCGGGCATCGACCAGCATGCGGGAACGATTGAACCACTGCTCGAGCTGTCTGCCAGACACGAGCGCGATGGTCTCGGTGACGCGCCATGGCCGCCGCACTATCGCAAACAGCCTGACGAACCGGCCCGCGTGCAACCCTCACGACGGCGCGTGCCGAAGCACCCGCTGATCGAGATCGGTCGCGCGCAGAAGAAGGAAGACGCACTCGCCGGCGTCGAACGCTGGCGCGCGCGGCATCCCGAAGCCGCGTCGCAACTCGAGCCGGCGGACATACTCGTGGACGCCATGCGCGGACGCTTTCACACCTGGACGCGCACTCGGATCAACCTCCAGCACGTGCCGATCGAGCTCCGACCTTCTCAAGAGGAGCTCGATCCGAATGAAGACGTCGGCGGCTGGGGACCCGGCGACTGGCCGGACAAACCCGATGCACGGTCCGCGCGCCGAAAACCGCCTCCGCGCGCGCATGAGAAGCCGTGACCGCGACCGCGGACCGGGGGAACGTCATCCCTTTTACCCTATAGTCTTGGACCCTGAGCCCGGGTGGGAATCACATGTCGTGGAAGAGCGGTACACTGGTCACCGCCGCCGCGGCTGACACGAACGACCGATCCGGGAGAACGCCGTGCTGAAGGACCTCGAGCACAGCCTCCGCGCACTTCGACTCACGCCGCTCTCGTCGCTGGCAGCCATCTGCATACTCGCTGTGGCCATCGGTGCGTCGGCTGCAGTCTTCACCGTTGTCGACAAAGTCCTCATTCGTCCTCTGCCGATCAATGAACCGCAGCGCGTGTTTGTGATCTGGCCGCGCGAGACGGCCAACCCCACCACCGTCGGTGAAATCTCAAATTTCATCTTTCAGCGATGGCGGCAAGAGGTTCGATCGTTCCAACGTCTCGCGGCGATGGGATCGACGAATTGGAGCCTGATCCTGCGAGAGGGCGAGGCCGCCACGTTACAGATTGCCGCGGTCTCAGGCGACTTCTTTCCGCTGCTTGGGGCATCCGCAGGTAGGGGCCGCACGCTTCGCCCCGAGGACGATCGGTTGGAAAGCGGCCGCGTCGCGGTGATGAGTCATGGAACATGGGTGCGACGATTTGGTTCCAATCCTGGAGTGGTCGGACGGTCTCTTCGATTCGAGAGCGGTGTCTACACGATCGTCGGAATCATGCCTGATGGATTCGACTACCCGCGCGGTGCAGAGCTCTGGGTGCCACTCCTGCAAGAGCTGACAGACTCGTCAGCCGAGTGGAAAGTCGACACCGTCAATGACTCCGCGTGGGGCGTTTTATTCGTGCTCGGCCGACTCAATCCCGAGGTATCGATTGAAGCGGCACGGAGCGAGATGTCGTCGCTCGTCGCCCGAGACGCCAGGGTTGGTTTCCGTCCGGGGATGGACGCAGCACTCACCCGCCTCGACGAGCATATCTTCGGCAACACGAGGCCGGCGCTCGTCGCGCTCGGCGCGTGTGTCGGGCTCGTGCTCCTCATTGGGTGCGCGAACGTTGCCGTGCTGCTGCTGGTGCGTGCCGCAGGCCGAGCGAACGAGATGGCGACGCGGCTCGCCATCGGAGCCACGCGCTGGCGAATGGTACGGCAGTCGTTGAGCGATGCGATCGTCTTGTCGTGTCTCGGTGGCGTGGTCGGGTTGGGCATTGCATTCGGCATGTTCAAGATGCTTCTCGCCCTCGCGCCCCAAGAGGTGCCGCGCCTTGGAGCCGTTCGATTCGACGCCGCAACTCTGGCGTTCACTGGAATCTTGTGCCTCGCAACCGCGCTTCTGGTGGGTATTGGGCCCGGCTTGCAGTCCTCATGGCGGAACCTCACTCAGATCCTGAATAGCGGCGGCAGCCGAGTCGTCCGCTCGCATCGAGTGCGTCGCGCGTTTGTCGTGGTGCAGGTCGGTCTCGCGATTGTGCTTCTGGTCTGCGCAGGCCTCGTCGGCAGGAGCTTTCTCAACCTGCTCCGGATCGATATCGGGTTCGCACCTTCCAACGTACTCACCGTGGACGTGACGATCCCGCGCGCCACGTTCGAACGCCATCAGGCGTTCTACACCCAGCTGTTGGCGCGCGTTCGCGCGTTACCTGGTGTCGTGGCGGCGGGTGCGGTGTACCTGCGGCCGCTCGAGTTTGCCAGCATCGGCATGGACTCGGGTTACGTCATCGAGGGCCAGCAGCAGTTCGTCGATTCAGAGAAGAACCCCCGAGCGAATCTCGAATCGATTACGCCGGACTATTTTCGAGCGATCGGGACATCCGTCATTCGAGGGCGCTCGTTCACCGATGCAGACACACTGCCCGCGCCTCGAGTCGCCATTGTCAGCGACCGGCTCGCGCGACGGCTGTGGCCCGGCCAGGATCCGATTGGGAAACCGATCCTTCCGCCCGGGCAAGGGCCAGACGAACGAGGCCAGCCACGATGGGCGAAAGTGGTCGGAGTCGTTCAGGATGCGCGCTACCGTGGAATCAACGACCTTCGGTATGACCTGTATCTTCCGCAGGCGCAGATTCCGGGGATGCGCGTCAAACACCTCATGGTGCGCACGACGGTCGACGCGGCTTCGGTGACCGGATCGATACGCGCTGAAGCGCTCCGTCTGGAGGCGACGGCGCTGATCGAGAACGCCACTGTCATGAGCGCATTCGTCGAGCGCGCAACTGCGCCCTGGCGGTTCAGCGCATGGACACTCGGCCTGCTCGGCCTGATCGCGTTGACGCTCGCCTCGTTTGGTGTGTTTGCGACACTCAGTCAGTCGGTCGTCGAACGCACGCGCGAGATCGGAATCCGTGTTGCGGTGGGTGCATTGCCACGACAGGTCTCCGGACTCGTGTTTCGAGAGGGCTTGACCCTGACCGCCGTGGGGATCGCACTTGGCTCGGCTGTGGCGACACTTACCGGAGGTTATCTGGGACGGTTGTTGTTCGAGGTGCCCGCGATCGACGGCGCGACGCTCGCAGGAATGGCCATGCTCTTCAGTCTCGTGAGTGCCGTCGCTGTCTACGTTCCGGCGTGGCGCGCCTCACGGCTCGATCCCACTATCGCCCTTCGGAGTCAGTAGAACGGCGTTCAGCCTGCGTCACGCGCCGAATCACTCGTCTCCTTGATCCACGTCGTCAGACTCTGGGCGTTGCGGAATAGCTCCTGCCCTTTGGTTGCGGCGCAGGAGCATCTTGCCCCCGAAGACGCACAAAGAGATAGGGGCCGCCTAAAGGCGGCCCCTACGTCTAGAAGTCGACCTGCACGGCGAATCGCGCGTACCGCGCCGGGATGATCGCCGTCGGAGTCAGCCACGCGCCGGTTGGGTTGGCCGGCGTCTGCGGCACGAACCCGAAGTTGTAGTTCGTGACCGTGTCGGTATTCAGCAGGTTGAAGATATCGACGCCGACCTGCGTTCGCGTCCCCCCATACCGCAGGATCTTCGCGATGCGCATGTCGACGTTGTTCGTCCGTGCACCCCACATCGTCGCCGGCGCGATCAGGTTCACCTGGTTGAAGGCACCGGTGAGGGGCCGACCGATCTGCGCCGCGATCGCTGCCTGATCGGCCGCAGTCAGCGTGTAGTCCGCACGCAACGAATCTCCAGGGATACTGGCCCATGTCGCGGACAACTGGACGTCCGCCTTCGGGACAATGTACGTCGCGAGTCCCCGGAAGTCCGTTCGATAGGGCTCGGCGATGCGGCAGTACGGGTTGTTGACCGACAGCGCGAACGCACCGCCGCCGAGGGCGGTGACGTTCGCGGTGACGGAACTGTTCGTCAAACCAGTCGGACCCGAACCCAACTCCGGCAGCTTCGCGCGCACGGCGCAACCGTCGGCGAATCTTCGCCCAGTGCTCGTGCCCCCCTGCACCGTGAGCCCGTTGCGCATCCGCGCGACAACAGAGACGTCGATGCCCTGCCAGTTCTCTTTCTGGTCACCGAAGTTCTTGTACGACTGTGCGAGCTCGTCAACCTGTCCGAGCTTTTCCGGCACGAGGTTGTAGAGGCCGCTCACGGTATAGCCGCCGCCGTTCGGGAGCCGCGGATCACGCGGCGCCTGGATGCTGAAGGGCGTGTAGTCTGCGAGAGCGGTTGAACGGTTGTCGACGACGTACCAGTTGCCCCACCAGTTGCGGTTGTAGGTGACGGTCGCCGAGACGCGCGGCACGATTTCGTGCTGGACGCCAACGCCCATCGACCAGTTGTTGGGCCTGTTGCCCCAGCCACCGACGTAGTTGGGATCGAAGTTCCGGGTGAATACAGGCTTGCCAAGGTTCTGGTTGTCCAACCTCGCGCATTCGCCGTTGGCTGCTGCACTCATCAGATCGCAATCGGGCTTGAAGTTCCCGCTTCGCGGGTCACCAGGGCCATAGAAGAAGTCGTCGTACCCGCGCGTCGAGGTCGTGGCGATCCGGATGATGGGGTTCATGTCCAGATCGTTGTTGCTGGCGGTGATGGCCTCCAGATACTTGCCCATGTTGAACTTGACCGCCGTCTTTCCGTTCCCGAACAGGTCATAGGCCACACCCACCCGTGGCGTGATGTCCTTCCACGAGTAACCGGGCGTGGAGCGACTCGGGAAGAAGATCTCTTCGGGAGCGTACGGCCAGCCAGGACCGCCGATCCGCTGATCGGGATAGTTGGAAATCAGCGAGTCATATCGCACGCCGCCTTGCAGGGTGAAGCGAGCATGCGTCCACTGATCCTGCGCGTAGAAATTCGTCGGGATCAGATTGCGAATGTACTTGGTGTCAGGTCCGACCGAGAGCGTCTGCGTCAACTGGTTCGGTATCCCGCGCGCTGTCCGGATCTGAACGACCTGGGTGTAGTTCTGATAGGTCTGAGAGGGGTTGCCGAATCCGCCCTGGTAGCCAAACTTCATGTTGTGCGCGCCGGTCGCGTATGTCAGAGCGGCTCGCAGACTGGCCAGGTTCCCGATCAGCGAATGCGTGAATCCGCCCTGTCCCGGTGCTCGCGGTAGCCGGGACAGCAATCCGGCGATGCAATCTGCCCCGACGCACCCCGGCTCGCCGATTTGCTCCAAACGCTGGATCATGGATTTGCTGTCAGTTCCGTCGTTGCGATGCCCGAAGCGATACCGAGCCTGATACAGCCCCCATCCCGCCTCGGCGAGCAGCTTGCCCGAGATCGGCGACTGCCAGGTGGCACGGGGCTGACGCGACGGGATGTAGAGGACGCGGCTCGACGCCTCCGGTGTCGTCGGCGGCACGGAGGCGCCACCGCCGTCACCGTAGTTCGCGTCGTTGTATTGCTCGGACCAGTGGAAGTTGAACTTGTTCCGTGGCGTCGCTTGCCAGGTCAACGTGAGAGTCCCCTGGCGTTCCAGACTGTTGTTGAACGCCTGCTTGCTCTTATCGAAGTCGACCACCCACGAGTTGGGGTTTCCGGCGTTCTTGTTGTAGAACATGCCGGGAACTGTACGCGAGCCCCCGAGCTGGCGGTACACTCCATAGAACCACAGCTTGTCTCGTACGATCCGGCCGCCGTACATGCCACTCACGTCGTAGACGCTGATCAGCTCGAACGGGGCGCGCAGGCCCGCGTCCTGGAGCGCCTGTGTGTAATTGCTGCTTTGCAGGTCACCGTTCGACCCGCTGTAGTTGAACTGGCCGGTGAAGCGGTTCGACCCTTCACGGGGGACCGCGTTGAACACGACGCCGCTCGTTTCGGCTTCGCCGAGCCCGCCGGAAATGGTCATGACCACTTCCTGCGCCGCGGCCACTTGTGGCATCTGTCCGCCACCACCGTTGCTGCCGGCCCATCCCATGTTGATGCCATCGGCGTAGATCCGCGAATCCATGACGCGCCCGCCGTGGATGGCGGCGGCGCCCCCTTGCATCGTGCCGTTGATGCCGCCGGAATCCATGTTGGTCCCGCCCTGCTGCATGCCGGGAATGATCGCCTGGATGCCCACGACGTTTCGTGAGGATGGAATCGCGGCGAGAATGTCCTTGTCGATGATCGACTGCGCGCGCGTGCTCTGCACATCGACGGTTGGCGACTCGCCGGTCACTGTGACCGTTTCCTCGAGAGAGCCGACCTTCATGTCAGCGTTCACGGTTGCCACGAAGTTACCCGAGAGCTCGATCCCTTCGCGTTTGACTGTGGTAAAGCCCTGCACCGAGAACGTCACCGCGTACGTGCCGGGCCTGAGGTCGACGATCCGATACTGGCCGCCGGCATCGGTGATGACCGTGCGGACCTTTTCAATCAGTACGGGACTGGCAGCTTCTACGGTGGCGCCGGGCAGCACGCCTCCGGAGGCATCTTTGACGACGCCGGTGATGGCGGCCTGCGCGTAGGCAGCCGACGGTACGAGTAACGAGATCAACGCGACCAGCAGCGGTCGCGATGATCGCCGTATCAGGTCCTGCATCGCTGTTCCTCCTCACCTGTTTGTGCGCCCGAGGTCGCCTAGTCCCCGCGTCCATGAGCTCGCCCGAGGTGCGCTTCGTCTGAGGGTCGCCGAGAGAAGTGCAGCTGGCGTGATGAAGGAACGGATATACGGATATAAC
Organism: Vicinamibacterales bacterium; assembly: GCA_035263125.1. GTDB lineage: Bacteria > Acidobacteriota > Vicinamibacteria > Vicinamibacterales > UBA2999 > Gp6-AA40. Next base: position 23,067 of record DATFRP010000026.1, on the reverse strand, counting down.
GAGAGCACGCTAGTCTCGTGACTGAATCGTGTCAAGCCGAATCTGTCGAAATTAGACGGGTTGCTACCGTCGCCGAGTTGTCGGGTTCAGCACCGCTTGCGTCAGATCGCCGAGCTGGTCTGCGGTGAATTGGTTGCCCTCGATGTTGGCGACCAATCTGCCTTGCCGATCGATGAGGGCGGTATGGAGCGAGTGGTTCATCACACCCTCATCCGCAAACGCATCCACTCCGAAGAGGTGACAGACGTGCTGTATGTCAGGGACCGGTCCGGTGAGGAAGTGCCAGCTCGCCACATCGGCGTTCCAACGCCGGCCATACTCCGCCAGCACCTCGGGCGTGTCGTGGCTGGGGTCGAATGTCACCGTCAACAGGACGAGATCGCGGCCGAGTTGCGCCTTGAAACGCCTTTGGAGGACGCTGAAGTTGTTGGCGATGCGAAGGCAGAAATTCGGCAGCGGGCAACTCGTGTACACGAAATTGACCGCCACGACCTTCCCGCGAAAGTCTGACAGCGCGATGGCCTGACGCTTCTGATCGATCAATCTGAAATCAGGCACCGTCTCTCCGATGGCCAGCGCTTGTGGCGGTGGCGCTCCAGCGATTCGCGTGAGCAGCTTCAGCCGGCTGGCGGCCAACGGATCTTGTTCGACGCTTTGGTACTTCACGATACGAATCAGCTCGGCGTGTGACGAGTTCCGCTCGACAACGAGCTTGAATGTCACAGCGGTGCCTGGTACCAAGCCATCCAATTCTTTTCTCTGACGAACCTCGAATGGCATCGCCATGGCTGACATGAAGCCAGGGATCGCCTGAATAGACGCGGTGAACGTGTTGCGTGCGCGATCGACGCTCAACACCATGCCGCTGACGGCGTAGTCCTGCGCCACGACGGACGCCTGGACGGCGAGCAACACCAGCGCGGTCAATTCGACGATGCGCCTCATGGCGTCTGCCTCGTTCCGCCCAACCTGACCGGGTGCCGTTCGATGCTCGTGTAGCTTCGCATCAGCTCGGTGATCTCCACCGATTGATTGGTGCCCAGACCCGTAATGCGTTGACGAGTGTTGCTTCCCGGCCACCAGATCTCGAGTGTCACGATCCGCGCCGCCGGGCCGAGGCCGACATGCTGCTCGAGCGGCGATGCGCCGAACGAACCGCCACTCCCGACGGTGCGATGAATCGATCGGCGGCCGCGCCCCTCGTTCTCGACGGTCAGCGTGACGCGAGCGCCGATCGCGGCACGGTTGGTCCTGACACCGACGAGCCTCAGGTTGATCCAATCGTTTCCGTGCCCGGGGTTTTCGAACAGTCGCAGCGGATGACTGTCGCCGGGTGTGGCGCCGCCGGTTTCCGCCACGATGTCCTCGTCGCCATCGCCGTCGAGATCGGCGAACGCAACACCGTGCCCCTTGTGGAGCTCGCCGGTTCCCGATGATGCCGTGATATCGACGAATGTCGTCCCTTGCTTGTTGTGAAGAAGGACGTTGGGAAGCAATGAACCATAAGACGGGTTTCCGGTGCCGAGATAGATGTCGAGGAACCCGTCGTTATCGACGTCGCCGAAATTCGCGCCCATCGGCATGAACACCTTGTCGAGGCCGACGTCCCTCGTCACATCCCGGAAGGTCCCGTTGCCCAGGTTCTTGTAAAGCTTCAGCGTTGCGGCGTTGTGGGCGAGCCCGAGATAGGTGCGCACCGATTCGTCCACGGACGTGAAATAGCTCGTGGCGAAGAGATCCGGCCAACTGTCGTTGTCGTAATCGAAGAACCAGGTCGCGAAACCGTGACCGGGTCCCGGCACTCCAGCCTCGCGTGCGCGCTCGGTGAACGTGTTGTCGTGATTGTTCCGATAGAGGAAGTTGGTCCCCTTGAAATTCGAGACATAGAAGTCGACGAATCCGTCGTTGTCGTAGTCTGCGGCGCTGACGCCCTTGCTGAACGCAACCCGATCGACTCCGGCCGCGTGAGCGATCTCTTCGAACGTGCTCCCGCCCCTATTCAGAAACAGCTGCGCCGCGCGATCCTCGTTGCCGACGAAGAGGTCCAGCAGTCCATCGTTGTTGACATCGGCCCATGCGGCAGTCTGCGTGGCAGTCGCCGGCTTCGCCAGTCCGCTCGCGGCGGTGACATCGGTGAAGATTCCGTCGCAGTTGTTGCGCAACAGCGAGTTGCGCTGCGGCACTTCCCACCCGCCGCGCAGCACGAGAATGTCCCGGCAGCCGTCGTTGTTGTAGTCGGTCTGCAGCATGTTCAACCCGCCCAGCTGCCCGTCGAGTCCCGCCGCCGATGTCCGTTCGATGAACGTGCCGTCGCCGTTGTTGCGGAAGTAATGCATGGGACCGCAACTGTCGAAGTTGGACGTGACGAGGTCGAACCGCCCGTTACCGGTGAAATCGTCCACGATGACGCCTCCGGCGGTGGCGACGACATTCACGCCAGCCTGCGGCGCGACATCGCGAAAACGACCGATGTCCTCCTTCGACGCAAAGGCTGACGGCGGAATCAGATGCGCGGCCGGAACCTTGTCGGGGTAGGCGCCGATGCTCATGTACGCGAGGTTGAGCAGCCAGCGCACTTCGAGATCGTCGGGCTTCTGCTTCAGGAAACTCAGGAAATGCGCCATCGCCTTTTCCGAGTCTCCCCTCTTGGCGAACGATTGGCGCGGCCGCCCTGAGCGATCGTCGAAGGGCGGCCGAAACAGGAACAGTTCACCGGGCGCACGATCGACGCCGTTCTCCATCCCGGACTTGTGCAGATACGCGACGCCGAGCGCCTCCTCCATTCGCAATGTGGCTGCAGGGACGCCGGCACGGGCCGTCTCGTATGCCTGTCGATAGTGCTCGAGCGCGCGATCCATCCGGCCGTCATACGCATGCAGCTGCGCCAGCGCGAACTGGGCTTGCATCACATCAAACGGCGATCGTGACGCGCGGAGGTTCTGCTGATCGGGCGAGAGGAAGGCCTCGAGCGATCGCCGCGACGCGTCGAGGGATTGCCGTCGCACCTGGCAGATGCCGCGCAAGTCCTGGCTCCAGTCGGCAGCTTTCGGAGCGGCCTGCAGGAGCGCCTCCGCCTCGACCAGCCCGCTCACGTCGATGACGTATCGCACGCTCGCCTCGGTTGCCAGCGTGGGCGTGTCTGCGTTCATGTTGATGTTCGACGGATCGCTCGCGTCGACGACTTTCAGGATGGCGAATCCGGTGGGGATCTGCACCACCGCGCTCAGTTGTCCGGGACCAAGGGCGACCAGCGCGTCCTTCAACACGGCAGGCAGGGTCGAACGCGTCACCTTGCCGAGCAGGCCGCCTGCATCCGCAGTGGGATCGATCGATTCCGCGTGTGCGAGAGCGACGAAATCTTCTCCGGCGTTCAGCCGGGCGACGATGCGCTGCGCCTTTTCGGCCGAATCGACGACGATCACTCGCAGGCTCACCTCGTCGGAAGAAGCGGTGGCTTGAGCGGATGCAGCAAGCGGAGGTGTGCGCGGTCCAATCGCGGACACCGCAAGCGTCCCGAGGGCCACGAGCACGATCGCGGTGGTCGTTCTCACGTTCATCTCGGGGACTCGGTTCTGATCCTTTTCAGTTCCGACAGCGCCGCCTCGTATCCCACACGCGCCCTCGATGAGCCGGGGTCGATCTTCAGGATGCGTTCGTATTCCGACACCGAGGCTTTGAGTTGTCCACTTCGTCTCAACGCATCGGCCAATCCCACGCGCGCGTCGACGTAGGCGGGATCGGACCGGAGTGCCGCCGAGAACGAGGCGATCGCCTGAGGATACTCCTTGGCGTCCAGGTGGATCACGCCGAGGGCGTAATGCGCGACCGCAAAGGATGGCGAGAGACGCAGGGCTTCGGTGAACTCGTCGACTGCGCCGCGGCGGTCACCCAGGTAGAACAACGCTGTTCCCAACTTGTGATGCGGCGACGCACGTGTGGGAGCCAGAGTCACGGCTTTCTCGAGATATTCCACCGCGGCGGTCCACTCACCTCTGCTGCCGGCATCATCGGCGTTCTTCTCATAGGTCAATGCGCTGTGAAGCAGATCGTCGAGCGCCCTCAGCAACGGATCTTTTCGAATCCGTTGATCGCCGCGCTGCTGCAGGTGCACCACCGCGCGGCGGGCGTCGCCCAGGCCGCGATAGGCCATCGCGAGCGGGTAGTGGACGACCGACGCTTTGCCGTCGAGCGCGAGCGCCTCCTCGAGATGCCGCGCGGCCGGCGCATAATTCCGGTCGGCCAGTTGCGCGCGTCCGAGCCCGTAATGGGCCGCGGCCGAGCGCGACTCGATGGTCAGCGCTTTCGTGAAGAGCCCTTCGGCGACCTCCGTCCGTCCCCGATCGAGCGCGGCCTCTCCAAGCCAGGTCATCGTGGCGACGTCGTTCGGCGACAGCGTCAAGGCTCGCTCGAAAGCGGTCGCCGCGCTGCCGATGTCGCCTTTCGTTCTATACAAGTGTCCAAGGTAATACGGCCAGCGCATCTGCCGTGGTGCGAGGGTCTGTGCGTTGAGGAGCGCCGCTTCGGCGGGATCGAGGATCTCGGCCGCCAGAAAAAGCGTTCCCATCTCGCCGTAGGCGTCCGCAAGATCGACGGCCGGTGTTCCAGGTTCGTTCTGCTTCGTGGTGAGCGCCGCGTAGCGCTCGCGCAACTGGATCTGCACCGATCCTTCGAGGCGAGAAAGATCGGGCAGCGCCACAGGATGCGGTACCTGGCGATCTCGTGTCTTCGGCTCCTTGGCCTGAGTGCAACTGCTCATCAGCAGCAGCGCAACGCCGATCACGATCGACGCTCTCACTGGCCTGTACCTTCCTTCAGCGTGGTGTATCGATCGACTGGCACGCCGGTCCATTCCTCGGCGCGCCCATCGGGCCATTCGACACGTACTTTGTCGATGCCCGCCATGTCCCCGAGACCGACGAGCACGCGTGGATCGTTGGCGGAGCCGTAGCTGCCGTCAGCCCGGGCGCGACGCCAGACGGCAGGACCGGAGGGGCGAACGATACCAACACGTGCGCCAACGATGTCACGCCGATTGCGGCCGACTACTCGCAGCCCAATCCAATGCTTCCGACTGCCGATGTGATTCATCAGCAGCCTGATTGGTCCGCTGTCGTTCGCCACGACGACGTCGGTGTCACCGTCGTTGTCGATGTCACCGAATGCAGCGCCGCGGCTGACGTCGGGGACCTTCAAGACCGCTCCGGCCTGGCCGGTCACGTCGACGAAGCGCCCGTTCCCGTCATTGCGAAACAACTGTTTCGGCTGCTGCAGTGAAAACGTTTCTTTCCGTGTCAGCGCGTCGGCCGTATGCCTGACCGCACCGTTGACGGTCAGGATGTCGAGCCATCCGTCGTTGTCGACGTCCAACCACGCGGCGCCGAAGCCGGTGTAGGGCAGGCTTGGAAGCCTGATGCCCGCGGCTGCGCCACGCTCCTCGAAGACTCCCGATCCGTCGTTCACGTACAAGTTGTGCCCTTCGCGGGCGAGCTCGGTGATGAAGAGGTCTTCGTCGCCATCGTGATCGAAATCGCCGGCGTCGACACCCATGCTGCCCTTGGCTTCGCCGTCGGCGCCGAGCGCAACGCCGGCGAGCAGCGCCGTATTCGTGAACGTGCCGTCGTGCCTGTTGATCCACAGGTGATTCGGCGCGCCGTCATTGGCGACGTAGACGTCGATCCACCCGTCACCGTTGAAGTCGGCCGTCGAGACCCCGAGCGCGGGGCCGAACTCGCGCGCCATCCCTGCCGCCGCCGTGACGTCGCTGAAGGTCCCGTCGCGGTTGTTGTGATACAGGCGGCCCGGCTGCGGCCGGAACACGCTGGGCGGACAGTAATCGCGGAGGCTGCCGATTGAATGGAGGCAGGGTTTTTCTTCTTTAACGTCGTAGTGCACGTAGTTGCCGACAAATAGATCGAGCCACCCGTCCCGGTCGTAGTCGACAAACGCCGCCGATACGCTCCAGGCTCGATCTTCGGTACGGGTCTCCGACGTGACGTCGTTAAACGTGCCATCGCAGTTGTTGCGGAACAACTGGCTGCGTTCGAGGTTGGTCACGTAGAGATCGACGCAGCCGTCGTTGTTGAAGTCGCCAGTCGCAGCTCCCATCGCGTATCCGCGTACCAGGAGCCGGCTGGCGGTGGTGACATCGGTGAAGCGTAGCGTTCTCGTACCGTTCGCGCGGACTTCGAGGCCGTTGCGATACAGACGACTGATCAGAGGGGATGGCGGGCGTTGCAGCGCGTCGCCGGGGGGCCGTTCTCCGAGCATCTGGCCCTGTGCGACGAACACATCGAGATCGCCGTCATCGTCGTAGTCCAACAGCGCCACGCCGGGTGGCATGACCTCGGGAAAGGAGAAGTCGCCCGTCATGCCGTTGAAGTGAACGAAGTCGAGGCCCGACTCACGCGCCTGGTCGGTGAACCACGGCCCCTCGACTGCAGTCGGGGCAGGTCGACCGGAGCAGGAGGCTGCAAGCAGACACGTAATGCAAAATGCAAAAGTCAAAATGCAAAACACCCCTGCTGGGCGAGCCGCATTTTGCATTTTGCATTTTGAATCTTGCATTACACGAGCATTAGTGTGTCGGCGCTTGGTACCAGACGACGAAGTCGCGAATGTCCTCGTTGACGGCACGCGCGTACAGGACCGTCGTTGTACCGACCGGACGAATTCCGATCGACGCCAGGCTCGGCGCCGAAACGTTCGCCAACAGGAACGCGCCAGGCTTCAGCATCGCCTCGACGTTCGACATCGCAAGGGCCTGTTCGAGCAGGTCGTAGTAGATGAACACGTTCGTGGCAATCACGAGATCGAACGGCTGCACGTCGAGGCGCTCGGTCACGATGTTCGTGTTCAGGATCGACAGCTGCCGCAGGACAGACGGTCTCACGCGGACGGCGCGCATGTCGGCGAGATCTGCTGCTGTTTTTGATGCTGGCGCGGTGGCGGGCGTGCCGATCCGATCGCCGAACGTCTGCCAGTACTTGCGGACCTCGGGAGCCCAGGGCGTGCCCTTCGTCAACGGCAGGTTCAGCGAGTAGCCGATCTCCCGGCCGGCCCGGGCACGTGCCCGGGTGACGTGATCGATGATCCTCGGGCTGATGTCCAGGAGCACGATCTCCAGATCGGACGAGGACGTCAGGCCCAGCCGCGCGAGCGAATCGAGCACCGCGAACGGCTGCACCGTCTGTTGAGGGTAGAAGTCGAACCCGACGTCCTTGTCGGCGAAGTCGAGTCCGGGACCCACGATGGCGACTCGTCGCACAGAGCCGGAGGCGAGCAGTGCCCGGGCGTTGATCTCTTTCAGCGCTTGCTCGATCGCATAGTTGGCCACGAGCGAGGTGTCGAGCGAGAGACCACGAGTTCGGAACAGGCGGGATCGTCGCCCGAACTCGGTCGTCGGGTCGCCGCCGCTGGTCGCAGCGAGCTCCTGGTCGATCTGCTCCTGTTCGGCTGCCACGCGCATCATCGCCTCGAGCAAGTGATCTCGGACGTTATCCACGTCGGTGGCGGTCGCGAAGCGGAATCCTTTCCGTTGAAGAAGCGCGCGTGCGAACAGCCGGCGTTCATCGGTTCCCGGAGCGATGAGCGCCTTCAAGAGATCGTCGAGGCGGCCCCGAATCAGCTCGATCGTGCGGCGCACGACGAGCTCGCGATCGCCCGCCGCGCCCGACTCGACCGCGCCGAGGACCGCGCGCGGTCGCGACGTGAACGACGTGCCGAACAGCATCCAGTTGACGATGGTGTCCTCGTCGCCCTGCTCCAGGCGCGCGCGGATCTGACGATCGTGAGTGTCGACCCATTGCGGCCACGCCTTCTCGAGCTGCGGTGCACTCAGCGCGTTGAGCTCGGCGGGCAGCTTGCCCCCAAGCTCGGTCAGGATGGGCCTGGCTTCGGAGAAGCGGACGAATCGGGCCGGCGCGACTGCCGCCACTGAAGCAGCAGTCATGAGCAGGAGGGCGCCGACAATCCGGTTCATTTCTTCACGGGTTTGGGATCGCCGGTTGGATCGACGATGTGGTCCATGATGTCCTCAACCGTCGCCGTTGCACGCACCAAAACGATAGCACCGCACCGGAGCGAATGAGCGACCTCGGTGCCTCGGAGCACTCATCCTTCCGGCCGTCGCGTGCTTTCAGATCGTTAGAGACTGCTGAACCCGACACTGGCTTGCCAGTTCGTCGACGATGACGTGGCGGTGCGTCGATCACACCGTTGTACGCATCCTATCCATTCGACCACTTTCGCGCGCTAGAACACTCGAATCGGCACGGTGGCTGGTGCGCTGAAGAGACGCTTCAGATCGGGGTCGACCTTGCACAGAGTGACCGACATGCCGGCCATTTCGAGTGACGTGCAGTACTCGCCGACGTAGCTCCGCCACACCTTGAGGCCCCGCTTCTCCACCTGCTCGTGCGCGCGGCCATACAGCACGTAGAGCTCGGAGATCGGCGTGCCGCCGAGACCGTTCACCATCAGTGCGACTTCGTCGCCGCTGGCGAACGGAGGGCCGGCGGTGCCGCCGTCCTGCGGCTTTCGATCCGACATGATCGCCTCGACGATCTCGTCGACGATCGCGTTGGCGGTGACCATCTTCTTGCGGGCGCGGCCCGGCTCGCCGTGAATGCCGACGCCCATCTCCATCTCGTCTTCCGCGAGCGTGAAGATCGGCGTGCCCTTGGCCGGCGGCGTGCAGCCGGTGAGCGCCATGCCCATCGAACGCGTCGCCGCGTTCACCTTCTGTCCAAGCGCCATCAGTTCGTCGAGCGATGCGCCGCTCTCGGACGCGGCGCCGACCGCTTTGATCACGAAGAAGTTGCCAGCGACTCCTCGTCGCCCCACGGTGTAGGTGCTGTTCTGCACCGCCACGTCATCGTCGACGAACAGCGTCTTGATCGTGACGCCTTCGGCCTCGAGCATCTCGGTCGCCATCTCGAACGACATGCGGTCGCCGCTGTAGTTGTTGACGATGTGGAGAATCCCCTTGGGCGTGTTGAGCAGCTTGGAGGCGCCGACCACGTAGTCCATCGGCGGTGCCGCGAACACATCCCCTGGACAGGCGCCGTCGAGCATCCCGGGGCCGACGATCATGACGTGCGCCGGCTCGTGACCCGAGCCCGAGCCCTGGATGATGGAGACCTTGTTGGCACGCGGCGCATCGGCCCGCATGATCAGGTTGAACTCCGGGACGTACTTGATCGCCCCGGGATTCGCGAGCGCAATCCCCTTCAGCATCTCTGGCACGAACTGCTTCGGATCATTGACGAACTTTTTCATCACACGCCTCTCTCGGCAACGGTAGACGACTGGCTCCACACCGACGCGAGCTGCTCGGCAATCATGGCGATGGCCACGGAACCGGCATCGTAGGTGCCGCAGCTTCGTTCCCCGGTGTACGACGCGCGGCCCCGCTTGGCCACCCACGGTTTGATCTCTTCGGTCTTCTGACGGGCGACGACGCTCGCCGCGGTAATCGCGTCGGCGGTGCTGCCGCCGGCGCGCGTCACCTTTGCGAACTCCTCCCACGCCGGGACGAACGCGTCGAGCAGCGTCTTGTCGCCAAGGTCCGACTGGCCACGTTTCTTCATCCCCTCGGTCGCGGCAGCGAGCATCGCAATCACGTCCTCGGTGGTCAAGTCAGTTTTCGTCCCGGCGTTGATGCTGGCGCGAAGAAAGGCCGTGCCCCAGATCGCGCCCGACACGCCACCAACGCGGCTGGCAATCGTCATCGATACGCCTTTGAGAAACGCGCCTGGCGTCGAGCGATCGAGGCCGTCCCACTGCTCCATCACCTTGGAAAAACCGGCGGCGAGCGAGATGCCGAAGTCGCCGTCGCCGCACACCCCGTCGAGATCGGCGAAGTACTTCTCGTTCGTGATCGCGACGTCAGCGATCGTGCGGACAAACCGCTCGGTGGCTTCCAGGCTCTTGTTGGACACGGTGACCTCCGTCGGCTGGCTGCTCAACTACCGCACAGGCACGCTCGCGAGGATCGCGTCCAGATCCTCCACGGTGATCGGGCCCGACGGCTTCGCCCGCGAGCGATTGGCGACGACGGTTGCAGGCTCGCCGCCGGGATCGCCGAGACTCGAGACGACCAGCGCCGCCTCGGAGAAATCCTCGCTCCGGGTGATCTCGTTGAAGGTGATGAGACACGCCATGCCGGCGGCCGTCGCCGATTGCAGACCGTTTCGCGAGTCCTCGATGACGACGCAGTCGCTGTGCGCGAGTCGGAGGTGATCGGCGGCGTAGTTGTAGATGTCGGGCGCCGGCTTTTTGGCTTTGACGATGTCGCCGGCGAAGACGCCCGCGAAGCGGGCGGCGAGATCGCGGCCAACGACGCTGTCGAGGACAGCCTGCACCGACGCCTGCGCCGAGGTCGAGCAGACGGCCACCGTCCACCCGCGTTCGAGCGCGTCGCGCGTGATGCGTTTCACGCCGGGTCGTCCGGGCAGCGCCCCGGACATCACCAGCTCCTGGAAGATCTCGCTCTTGCGCTTGTGCCAGCCGGCGACGATCGCCATCCACTCCTGTTCGGAGTCGGGCACGCGGAACGCGGCACGGAAGTCGTCGTCATGCGCGAGGCTGGCGATGCGCTCTTTACCGCCGCCAATCTTGAGTTTCCTGGCGTACTGATCGACCGTCCACTGCCAGTTGACGCCCTGCTCGCGCCACATCTGGTTGAACGCGACCAGATGGCCGTCGCGCTCGGTGTCTGCGAGCACGCCGTCGCAATCGAAGATCAAGGCTCGCGTCATGCCTGCCCTGCGCTGCCGAACGTCTTGAGGAACCCCTTTGCCATCTCGGTCACATCGTTCTGCACGGCGCCGATCAACTTGAGCGGATCGTACTGGGTCGGATTCTTTCCGACGTAGTTGTAGAAGCCGTCCGCGTAGGTCTTCTTCAACTGCGTCGAGATGTTGACCTTCGCTGCGCCGAGCGCGATGAGACGCTCGTACACCTCGGTATTGAGTCCGGTGCCGCCGTGCAGGACCATCGGCATGTTGGTGTGCTTCACCAGATATTCCATGCGGTCGTAGCGGATCCGCGGCGCCGCCTTATAGAAGCCGTGCGCGGTGCCGATCGGAGGTGCGTAGCAATAGATGCCGGTGTCCTCGATGAACTCGAGCTCCTTCTCGATCGGAGGCAGGCCGCCCTCCTCCTCGCTGCCCATGCCGTCTTCGACGCCACCTACCGCGACGACTTCACCTTCGACGGCCGCACCCGTCTTCTTCGCATCGCGCACGATCTCCTTCGTCAGCCGCTGGTTCTCCTCGAAGCTCATGCCCGAGCCGTCGAACAGCACCGAGTTCCAGCCGACCCTCAGACAGGCGCGCGCGACCTCGGGATCAGGACAGTGATCGAGATGGAGGGCAATCGGGACCGTGGCGCGCGTCGCCATGTCGGTGAACATGTGATGAATGACCTCGGCGCCCCAGAACTTCACGGTTTTGACAGAGATCTGCACGATCAGCGGCGACTTCGACTGCTCGGCGGCACGGATGACGCCGTGCATCGTGATGTCGTCAACAGTGTTGAACGCGGCAATTCCGTAACGCTTCTGGAAAGCCCGGTCCATGATTTCCGGCAACGACGCAACTGACATGGTGGTTCAACTCTCCCTGTGATCGCCTTGGCGGCGGTACAAACCACTACTCTGTCTCAAACGACGGCCGAGGCGCAAAAATTCTATGCGAAGATCGCCCGTCGGGTTGTGACACGGAAACCTCGAGGCTGCGCTCGGAGAGCGCTCCTCGTGATTGGAGGCGATCAATGCGTCACTTACGCCGTCTGTTGATGCTTGTGCTTGCTGCGTCCCTGATTCCGTCAGGCATATCTCAAGCCCAACAGAAGCCGACGGGCCCGGCGCCAAAGGCAACGACGACGACGGGCCCCGCGCCAAAGGCGACGACGACGGCCCCTTCGCCAAAGGGAACCACGACGACGGCGCCGCGTGCGGTCGGCGGCGCCCAGACGCGGGATCCGTTCGTCGGTGTCTGGAAGCTGAGTGGCAGCAAATCGAAGTACGAGTCGGGTGGAGCGCCAGGAAACTTCACGCGTACCTACGAGGATCGCGGTGGCGGCACGATGTTCGTGACCACCGACGTCGTCACGTCGGAGGGATCGACTCGCGCGTATCTGGTCTACAAACGCGACGGCAAACCGTACCCGGAGGCCGCCGTCGGCGCGACATCGATTCGCATGGTGACCGTGAGAGCGATCGACCGGCGCAACGAGCAGCTCTTCTTCATCGTCGACGGCAAGACGTCGGAAAAACCGAGCACGATCACCATCTCCGCCGACGGCAGAACGATGACGCAAGTCGTGAGCGTGAAGAACGCCAAGGGACAGACGTCCACGAACACGGTGGTGTACGACAAGCTGCGGTGACGCCGTCTCTCAAGAAGGCGAGCGCGGCACGCTGGCTTCAGTTCGTTCAGCGCGCCGCGGGTGGGGCAATCGTCGCAGGATCCCAGTGCTCGTCGGCCTTGCCGTTGACGAACCGCCAGGTGTCGAACCACGACGTGTAGTACTCCTTGCCGGGTGTCCGCGGATCCGCGAACTTGCGCGGCGTGAGCACGGTGACGTAGTCGTCGTCGGCCATCACGGCAACGATTTCGGTCGTCAGCTTGTCGCACTTGTCGACGCGCTTGACCTTCATCACTTTCGTGAAGAAGGTCACAACGCCGTCGAGGCCGGACGCGGCGTTCGGGTTGTGCTGATGGTAGGCCGTCGTCAACCACTCGCCGGCACGCTCCCACTGGTTGCACTGCAGCAGCTCGCGCATGATGTGCAGCGCCGCCTGCTTGTTCTTGTTGAGCGCGGGATCCGGATCCTTGAACAGCGACTCGGGGTCTTTCACGCCAACCACCGGTTCCTGTGCGTGGAGCGCTGACCCAGCCACAAAGGCCGCGAGCACGAACACGAGCGTACCAATCCTCATCTGAATCCCCCGTCTGGTTGAAATTGTGAGCGGCGCTCATCATCGGCGCAACGTCACATGAGAGTCAATATGCCGACGCTCATGGGGTCAGTATCTGACCTCGCCTTCAACGTGGCGCGCGAGTTGCTCTCACCATTCGACGACGTGGACGCGAAATCGATGAAACCGCTTGCTCACTACGACAGTGAACGATCTGAGCAAGGCACGAGAGTCAGCACACAAGATCCGCTGGCTCGCCACGAGCGCCCGCTCGAGTGGCTGGCATCCTACAACCGGAACTGGCTTCGGTATGACATCGTGGCGGGGTTGACCGCCTCTGCCGTCGTCGTTCCGCAGGCGATGGCGTACGGTGCCATCGCCGCGCTGCCTCTGGCCGTCGGCCTCTACACCGCGTTGGTGCCTCTGGTCGTGTACGCCTTCGCAGGAACCTCACGCGCGTTGAGCGTGACGACTACCTCGACGATCGCGATCCTGACGGCAAGCGCCCTCCGAGAAGTTGCCCCGGGCGGTTCTGACGATTCGCTGATCCTGACAACTGCAACACTGGCATGTGTCGTTGGCGCCATGCTCTTGGCGGCTTCAGTGCTGCGACTCGGAGTCGTCGCGAGCTTCATCTCCGAACCGGTCCTCGCCGGATTCAAAGCCGGTGTCGGACTGACCATCGTCGTCGACCAGATTCCCAAGCTGCTCGGCGTGCATTTCGACAAAGGTCACTTCCTTCACAACGTCGTTTCGATCGCGGCACAACTGCCCCATGCATCGGTGCCGACGATGTTGATCGCCTTGGTCATGCTGGCCTTGCAACTCGGCTTACAGCGTTTCCTTCCGCGCATCCCGGCGTCGCTGATGACCGTGGCCGCCGGCATCACGATGTCTGGTCTCGTCGGGTTGAATCGCTTCGGCGTCGAATCAGTTGGACAGGTGACGGCAGGACTGCCGTCATTTGCCCTTCCACAAGTCGCGCTCATCCAGCACCTGTGGCCCGCTGCGATGGGCATCGCGCTGATGAGTTTTGTCGAAACGGCTGCAGCGGGAAAAGCGTTCCGGACCAGTGACGAACCGCAGCCCGATTCGAACAGAGAGCTACTGGCCATCGGTCTCAGCAATCTGATCGGCGGTTTCTTCCACAACCTCCCGTCTGGCGGAGGGACATCACAAACTGCGGTGAACCGGAAGGCGGGGGCGCGTACTCAGATTGCTGGCCTGGTGACTGCGGCCGTGGTCGTCGCGGTCCTCCTCTTCCTCGCACCGCTCGTCCACCTGATGCCGCAGGCCACCCTCGCGGTGATCGTCATCGTGCCGTGCATAGGCATGATCAAGATCCCTGAATTTCTCGCGATCTGGCGGACTCGCGCGATGGAGTTCAGCTGGGCCCTCGTCGCGGTTGCCGGGGTCCTGCTTCTCGGGACATTGAGGGGTATTCTCGTGGCCGTCGTGTTGTCGCTGCTGGCGCTCAGCCTTCACGGCAGCCGACGCCCGGTCTTCGTGCTCGGGAGAAAGCCGGGCACTGATGTCTTCCGACCGCGGACGCAGGAACACTCCGAGGATGAGTCATTCCCCGGCCTGTTGATGCTCAAGACCGAGGGGATGATCCATTTTGCCAACGCGCAGCGCATCGGCGACCTGGTGTGGCCACTGATCGCTGAACACAAGCCGCGGGTCGTCGTCCTCGATTGCAGTGCGATCCCGGACCTCGAATACACGGCGCTCAAAATGCTGACCGAGGCGGAGAAACGAATGCAGCAGGCGGGGATCAGCCTCTGGCTGGCTGGACTCAATCCCGAACCGCTGCACCTGATTCAGAAATCGGAGTTGGGCCGGACACTCGGACGCGCCCGGATGCATTTCAACATCGACCAGGCGGTGAGGAGTTTCCTGAACCAATCGACCGACATCAAGTGAGCCGTGTCGAAGACGTCATCGTTCACTGCCCCGACGATGGCACCCGGAAATCGCCAAGGGCCGGCGGCATGACGCGACGCCCCTTGGGAGTCGTCAGCTGCGGGATCCACGCATAGGGCACGCGATAGGCGCGATATACGGCGTTGGACGCATTCGCGCCGCTGAACTGCGGATACATGTATTCCCAGACGATCGCGCCTTCTTTCGTGACTTCGAACATCCGTCCGCCGGCGCCCGCGGTGATGAGCGTGTTGCCGTTCGCGAGTCGTTGCGCGCTGCTGATGTTCGAGCTGTAGAACCTGGGATTCGTGTACGACCACACCAGCTCGAGCGTCACAGGGTTGATCTCGAGGACGCGCGACGTCGCGCGCGCAAACGTGTTCACGCCGTCGGGTGCATTCGGATTGGCGAAGCCGTAGCCGCTCGCACCGCCATTGTCGAATACCAGCAGATTTCCGGCGCCCGGCAGTCCTTTCGGAATGAGATGCGCATGATGCTGGCCGATGATCTGGCGAATCGCGCGCAGTTCCTTCGATGCGCTGAAATCGGGACCAAGCCTCCAGACGATCGAGCCGTCGCGGCCGACAATGGCCAGCAGACTGGCCTCGCGGCTGCTGATGATGATGTTGCTGGGCGCGAAACGCTTGTCGCCCTGATCGAACCAGCGGTTCGGCCCGAGGTAGGTCGCCGAATTGACATGCAGCCAGTCGTAGCTGCCTCTGCCCTTGTTGAAGCTGCGCGCGGCCTTGATCGCCTGGCGGGCATCCGCCGCGAAGCCGAGCTCGTCGATGTGATCGCTCGCCACCCACTGCCAGACGATCTCGCCGGTGCGTGACACCTCGATGAGGCGATCGTCCTCGAGCATGACGTCGGCAACCTTCGGTTGCATGTGTTCCGTGTGCGTCAGAATCAGCGTGTTTCCAGCTTCGATCTTGGGCGTGTTCTCGGGTGAGTAGTAGCCGGCGGGAAAATCGTCTCGCTGCCAGTCGTGGTGCTGACGCGCCGACCAGATCGTGCTGCCTTCTCGCGTGGTGATCTGCTCGCTCTTCGAGAACTGCCAGAGCACCTTGCCGTCGAAATCACGTTCGACGAGCTCGAGCGATTCCTGATGCGGCGGATGCGCGCCGCTGGCGGCGATGACGACGCCACCCGGCAGCACGCGTGCGGGCCCGCCCGCGGAATCGTTAAAGCCCTCCCATCGCTTGACGACGTCGCCGTTCATGTCGATGACGACCACCGCCGGCGTGGCCAGCGGCGAGAGCACCGTGTAACCATTCCACGCGCGCTCCGGGTCGTAGATGGTCGTGCCCGTCGGATACACCGTCTGGGCGGCACCCGACAACGCAAACATGGTCACGACGATCACGGCAGCACACGCGCAGGCAACTCGTTTCATAGGGTGAAAGGATATGCCGTCCGGCTCGAGCCGGACAGTACGAACGAGACGACCGGCAAAAAGCGGGAAAACCTTCCGTGGTAGAGCAACTAGAATAGGGCGCTTGTAGAGCATGTCGCCCAACGTCCCCGGCCCAGCGGATCCTACGGCCGAAGCCGCACTGCGAGGCAGTGAAGAGCGGCTGACCTTCCTGCTCGAGATCAACGACGCGCTGCGGTCACTCAGCGATCCACACGCCGTGCTGGAAGTCGCATCGCGGTTGCTGGGCGAACACGTGCACGCGAGCCGCGTCCAGTACGCCGACATCGATCACGACGAGTTCATCGTCCGCCACTCGTACGCCAACGGAGTCCCGCCATTCGCCGGACGAGGGCCGGTCAACCGCTTTGGCGCGACGGTCGTAGAGGCGTTCCGTCGCGGAGAAGGCGTCGTCGTCGACGACGTTCAGACCGACCCCCGGTTCACGGAGCGCGAGCGGGCCACTTTGCTATCGACAGAGATCGCGGCCTTCGCCGGCGTCATGATGACGAAGGGCGGACGATGGGTGGGCGCCTTCGGTGTCCACAGTGCAACGCCACGGCACTGGACACGGCCGGAGATCGATCTCATTCGCGACGTGGCCGAGCGCACCTGGGAAGCGTTCGAGCGCGCCCGCGCCGAGGCGGCGCTGCGTCTGGCGAACCAGGAGCTGCGGGAAAGCGAAGACCGCTTCTCGGTGATCCACGATCGCGCCCCGTTCGCGATCAGCCTCACGAGCCCGGATGGGAAGATCATCAGCGTCAATGACGCCTTCGAGGAGCTGTTCGAATTCTCTCGCGAGGAGATAGAGGGAAAGACGCGAGTCGAGCTCGGTATTTCCAACCCCGAATTGAATGCTGCGCTCGTCGAGGAGCTGGAGCGGACCGGTGCCCTTCGACATTTCGAGGTACGTCGACGAACGAAGTCCGGAGCCGAGCGCGTGCTCCTGCTTTCGATCGATCCGGTGACCATCGCCGAGCGTGAGTTCCTGCTGACGACGGCGATCGACGTCACGGAGAAGACGCGCGCCGAGGCGGCGCTCCGGGAGCGCGAGTGGCGGCTGCGACTGGCGCTCGACGCGTCTGGTGCCGGATCCTGGACGCGCGACCCGCGTACCCATTCGGCGGATTGGGACGACCGCCTCCGTGTCATGTACGGCTTCACTCCCGACGAACCGGCGACGTTCGACGCATGGTTGAACCGTGTGCACCCGGACGACCGCCAGCGGGTACTTGGCGTCGTCGCGGATATGCTGCAGACGAGCGACGCGTGGGACGCCACGTATCGCATCAAGAAGCCTGACGGAACCGTCTCGTGGATACAGAGTCTGGGACGTGCCGAACGCGATCCCACCGGAACCGTCACGCGCCTGACCGGCCTCGACTTCGACATCACCGAGCGCCGGCGGCTCGAAGAGGCACGTCAGGCGCAACGCGACGAGGTGCGTAACCGCGAACTGCGGCTCCTGCTCGAAACCGCCGCGCAAGGCATCCTGTCCGTGGATGCGCAGGGGTTGATCGTGACGGCAAATCATGCCGTCGAGACAATGTTTGGCTGGGAACCCGGGTGCCTCATCGGCCAGTCCGTCGAGCGACTCGTGCCGGTGTTGCTTCGCGACACGCACGCACAGCATCGGGCCACATATATGGCGGCGCCGCACCCTCGTCCGATGGGCGGTGACCTCGACCTCGTTGGTCTACGAAAAGACGGAACGACGTTTCCAATCGAGGTCAGTCTGAATCACGTCGCGACGCCGGATGGCGGCCACACCCTGGCGTTCGTGACCGACATCACCGAGCGCCACCAGGCCAAGGCCTCGCTGCAGGAGCGGACGATCGAATTGGAACGGCGGACGGCTCAATTGAGCCGGATGGCATCCGACCTGACGCTCGCCGAGCAGCGCGCGCGCGAACAGCTCGCGCGGACGCTTCACGATGGCCTTCAACAGCTACTGGTCCTAGCGTCGCTGAACCTCGATGAGCAGTTGAAACGCGACCGCAATCGGGAAACCGACTCGATCGACTTGATCGCTCGCGCGAAGGCTCACGTCGATGAGGCGGCGGCTGCCGCACGGTCCTTGAGCGTCGAGCTGTTTCCCCCCTTGCTCCACAGTTCGGGATTGCCGATCGCACTGGCGTGGCTGGCCGACTCGACGAAGACGAAGTACGGACTCGAGGTCCGCCTCTCTGCCGACCCGCGCGCCAATTCCGATCGGCGTGACGTACGCACCCTGTTGTTCGAGTCGGTCAGGGAGCTGCTCTTCAACGTGGTCAAGCACGCTCAGGTCGACAGCGTCACGGTTGATCTGGTGCTCGACGGGGATGATTGCCTGTGCATCACGGTCACGGATCGCGGGATTGGATTCGACCCGATCAAACTTGCTGATCTCGAGAGGGTCGGCCCAACCGGATGGGGGCTGTTCAGCATCCGTGAACGCCTCATGCTGTTAGGCGGCCGGCTCGAAATCGAGAGCGCACCGGGCCAGGGGACGCGATTCCGACTCGTCGTGCCTCGACGCGACCGGCCGGCCGCCACCGGACTGCCCTCTGTCGATCTCGCCGCGAACATCCGAGCAGCCCGTTCGACCGCCTCCTCGCTTCCGTCGCGCGCCCTGAGGCTCCTGATTGTCGATGATCACGACGCGATGCGAACGAGGCTTCGCGAGATGCTGCAGGCGCGGCCCGAGCTGCAGGTGATCGGCGAGGCCGCGAACGGGCGCGAGGCGATCGCTCAGGCGTATGCGCTCATGCCCGATCTGATTCTGATGGACGTCTCGATGCCGGACATGGACGGCGTGGAGGCCACGCGCCGTCTTCACGAGGAGCTCCCATTGATCCGCATTCTTGGCCTGTCGGTACAGCCGCGACTGGAGGGACCGCATGACATCGAGCAGGCGGGAGCCGTGGCGTTCTTCAACAAAGCCGACATGCATCATCTGCTCGATCACGTACTCGCCATGCACGCCGCTGAAGTGGCGCTGTGATGCGGGCCGCCTCCGGCATTTCGGAGGCTCTCGAACGTCCGGCCGCGCGTTTCGTTCACCATCCAGGCGTGTCGAACGTGGCACGCGATGTGCCTGTGCGACCTGAACGTGGCAAAGCCTCGCTCTGACGCTCTCGTCTTCTTCGGCGCGAGCGGAGATCTTGCCTACAAGAAGATCTTCCCGGCACTGCAGGCGATGGTGCGGCGTGGCAGGCTCGACTTCCCAGTGGTTGGTGTCGCGAAATCGTCGTGGACGCGAGAGAACCTCATCGAGCGTGCGCGGGCATCGGTCATCGAGCACGGCGGCGGCGAAGATCCGGACGCGTTTCCGAAGCTCGTGTCTCTGTTGCGCTACGTCGATGGCGACTACAACGACGCCGCCACCTTCTTGCGGCTGAAAGCCGAGCTCGATCACCAGCAGCGTCCCATTCACTACCTGGCCATTCCGCCAAGCATGTTCCCGACGGTTGTAGGACAGCTCGCTGACGCCCATTGCGTGGAAGACGCACGCGTCGTCGTCGAGAAGCCGTTCGGTCGCGACCTGGCGTCGGCGAAGTCGCTCAATCGCATACTTCGCGACGTCTTCGAGGAGGACTGCATCTTCCGCATCGATCACTATCTCGGCAAGGAGGCGGTACAGAACATCCTCTACTTCCGCTTCGCCAACGCCTTTCTCGAGCCGATCTGGAACCGGCACTATGTCGAGAACGTGCAGATCACGATGACCGAGAGCTTCGGCGTTCAGGGCCGCGGCAAGTTCTACGAGGAGACCGGCATTGTCCGCGACGTCATCCAGAATCACTTGCTGCAGATCGTGAGCTACCTGGCGATGGAGGCGCCATCGTCGACGTACGCGGAGGCCATTCGCGACGAACAGGCCAAGGTCCTACGCAACATCAGGCCGCTGAGTGCGTCAGACGTCGTTCGCGGGCAGTTCCGAGGCTATCGCGACGAGCCCGGTGTGGCGAAAGACTCCGCAGTCGGAACGTTCGCGGCGGTGCACTTGAGCGTCGACTCGTGGCGATGGCAAGGCGTGCCGTTCTACATCCGCGCCGGCAAGTGTCTCACCACCACGACCACCGAAGTCATCGTCGAGTTCAAGCTGCCGCCACAGGTCGTCTTCACCGAAGCCATCCCTTCCATCGGCAACTACGTCCGTTTCCGTCTCGCACCACACGTCGCCATCGCGCTCGGCGCGAGGGCCAAGCGGCCGGGCGAAGGGATGGGCGGGCGTCCCGTTGAACTGTCGGTCGTCGAAGAACCGGCAGAGAACCGGCTCGGTGATTACGAGCGTCTCCTCGGCGACGCGATCACCGGAGACACCACGCTCTTCGCGCGGCAGGACGTCGTCGAAGCGGCCTGGGCGATCGTCGACCCACTCCTTCAGAACCCCGGGCCCATGTTCGAGTACGAGCCCGGGTCGTGCGGACCGCCGCAAGCCGATCGTCTGGTGGCGGAGATCGGCGGCTGGAACACGCCGCTCTAAGGTACGGGATCACTTCCTTCGAATCATCCGGATGACCCCCTTGATGATCCGTTGTGTGAGCGGCCCGAACGGCTCGTCAGTCGTGAGATAGGTCCATGTGGCACCGCGCTGGCGGCCACCTGTCTGGCCAGCATCAGCTTCAGCGAGCCGCAGCTGCACTTCGTCGTCTATTGATCCCGTCATCTGCTGGAACATGCCATGGACTTCCGCGAGGTACGCCTGGTGCGGATTCCTGCCGCCGATCGAGAGCCACGGTGTGCCAGCGCGCAGTTCAGCGATCGCTGCCAGATAGTCGGACCAGAGATCATCGATCGCCTCGAGCGTGACCTGTCGCTCCCTCGTCGACGTCGTCGGCGTCCGCCCGGTGAGCACGTCGTCACGGCGCTCGCGCACCGCGAGGCGTTGTCCCTCGATCAGCGACTCGTACTTGCGCAGGAACAGGCGGATGTCGAGATTCTGCCCTTCGGCCATGCGCTGGACCTGATCGGGCTCGACATCCGGATCGTCCGGTACATGTTTGAGGAAGAGCGGATCCTCGCGCGAGACGAAGAACTGCGAGCTGCCCGGATCGCCCTGACGGCCGGCGCGGCCGCGCAGCTGATGATCGATGCGACGGCTGTCGTGACGATTGGTCCCGATGACGTGCAGGCCGCCGAGCTCGGCGACGCCGTCACCAAGGACGATATCCACGCCGCGGCCGGCCATGTTCGTCGAGATCGTGACGGCACTGCGAACACCGGCGCGCGCAACGATCTGAGCTTCGCTCGCTTCATGTCGCGCGTTCAGCACGTGATGCGGAAGATCGCCGAGCCGGCGGCTGAGCCGCTCGGACTCTTCAACACTCGCCGTGCCGACGAGCACGGGACGTTCACCGGCGTGCAGGCGACGGATCTCATCGACGACCGCCGCCTCCTTCTCCGCTTTGGTCGTAAACAGCCGATCGGCTTCGTCAACACGCACGACCGGTCGATGCGGCTGGATTGGCGCGACGCGCAGATCGTAGATTTCGCGGAACTCCGACGCCTGCGTCACGGCAGTGCCGGTCATACCGCACAGGCGCCCGTACATCGCAACCAGGTTCTCGACCGTAATCGAGCCGAGGACGCGGCCCTGCATCTTGAGTCGTACGCCTTCTTTGCACTCGAGCGCGGTCTGCAGACCGGCGGGCCAGCGCCGTTCTTCGACAATGCGGCCCTTGAACTCGTCGACCGACAGCACTGCGCCCGTGTGCACGACGTAATCCACATCCCTCTTCAACAGTGCGTGTGCGTGAAGCGCGTCCTGCACTGCAGCGTGAGCCTCGAGTTGATCGGCATCGAACAGATTCGCGATGCCGAACGCGCGCTCGACGTACCGCACGCCCGCTGGCGTGAGCACCACGTTGCGTCCACCCGACTCGATTCCGTAGTGATAGCCGGGCCGGAGTTCGCGAACCGCGCGGTCCGCGAGCACGGGCCAGTCGGATCGTTCAGACGCGCCTCCTGCGATGACCAGCGGAATCCTCGCTTCATCGATCAGAATCGAATCGGCTTCGTCGATGAGCGCCGCCACCTGACCGAACGGCCGGTGCACGAGCTCCGATTCGTCGCAGGCGAGCCCGTCACGCAGATAGTCGAAGCCGACTTCATTGGCGGTGGCATAGGTCACGTCGGCCCGATACGCGGCCCACCGCTCGCTCGTCGACAGACGCTGCTGAATCGACGCAACGGTCAACCCGAGCCGCTCGTAGATCGGCCGCATCCATTCGGCGTCTCGATGTGCGAGGTAGTCGTTTGCCGTCAGTACGTGTACGCCGCCGTGCGAGCGCGCGTGCCAGACGACCGCCGCCACGGCCGCGAGCGTCTTTCCTTCGCCGGTCTGCATTTCGACGATGTGGCCGTCGGCAAGCGCGAGCGACGCCTGCAGCTGTTCGTCGTGCATGTGGAGACCGAGCACCCGCAACGCCATGACGGCAGTCACCGCCACGATCTGCGGCAGCGCGTCAGCGTGCGCGACGGTCTCCCGTAACAATTCCTCGGGCGCGTTCGCGAACGAGGCCCGCAGGGCGTTGATGTGCTGAATCGTCGGTGCAGCCGTCGAGGCGGGCGAAAACAGCGAGCGCAAGGTACGCACAGAGTCCTCCGTGAATTGTGTGGTCGTACGTGCCCGATCGCGCAGGCTCACACGGTATCAGGCTGAAAACCGGCTGAAGCGACGTCCTTTTGCGGCTGGGCTGGGCCCCGGCGGCCGAGCGAGAACAAGCGCGACTGCGGCCGGTCGGCTATGATCCCCGCCGTGCGATCCCGGGTCCTGCTGGCGGATGACTACGACGGACTACTCGAGGCCTGGCGACGTCTGCTC
>DATFRP010000025.1:0-25108 GCA_035263125.1 Vicinamibacterales bacterium | reverse complement strand
GTCGTCGTCTCGACGGCGGGTGCTGCTGCTGAAGAAACGAACGAGCTGCTCATGGCGCGAATCCCTCTTTCACGTGACTCTATCGGGATTCGCGCCGAACAACACTCCGATCCTTGCGCGCGCAACGCGCTATTTTTGCGGCGCGCGCGGGAGGTGCAGCGACATCAGCACGATCGTCCCGTCAATCGCGCTGAACCAGTGAGGGACGCCCTCAGGAACCATGATGAAGTCGCCCTTCGCGACGCGTCGCGACGTACCGCCATCGATGCCGGCCCCCGTCAGGTTCGCCGCATTCGTCCGGTTCTCCTTCGTCAGCTTGCCACCAGTGACGAGCGTGGCCGATCCATCGATGACGTAGAACAACTCGGCTTCGGTCTCGTGCACGGCGGCGTTGGCGACCGCGGCGCGGTACTCGAGGCTCACGTTGTACGGCGCGAGTTGAATCATCGACTGCGCCATGAGCGCCTGTTCGGGTTTCCGGGTGCTCTTCGCGTTCGTGATCATCGCCTGCACGTCCGCCGCCGACACCATCGTTCGCGACGCGGCGGGATTCGGCGCGGGTGCTGTCGGCTGTTGAGCGAAGGCAAGGGGTGACACGAGGACGAAGACAAAGACGAAAACGAGACGTGTGCGGGTTGCGCGCATGTGATCCTCCAGCGCGCGTCAGTATAGTCGTGCCGGTTCAGAGTTCAAGAGTCCAGAGTTCCCGTGCCGGAACTGTGAACTCTGAACCCTGAACAGATCGTGTTCAGAACTCCACGTGAGTCTGGGCGAGCAGCCGCCGATCGAGCAGCTGCGATTCGCTCGACTCCTGCGTGACCGAAATCACGATGCCCAGTCGCGCACGCGAGATCTGGCTCCAGTGCGCGCCGCCGAACAGCAGGCGTCGGCGCTGGTCGCTGCTGTTGGCCGCATCTGGAACGAAGAGGTCGAGCCCGCCGATTGCGGCCCAGCCCGTGAGACCCTGCCGGCCTTCGCCGAAGAACGACATGCCGCGTCGCCTGACGTCGACCGCGACGAACGGGTTGTCGGTCGCCGACAGATACTGCGCGTTCAACACGACGTTGGTGCTCTCGTAGGCGCCCATCACGATCGCCACATTGCGCGGGCGATCCCTGGCGTACCAGCCGTACTGATAGAAGCCCGAGATGCTGACCTTGCCGAGCCCGCTGTCGGCAGCGAACGGACGGAAGGTCCCGCGGCCGTCGATGCTCTTGTACTTGTCGACCTCCGCGCGTCCCTGTCCCTCGCCGTTGTAGATCCCGACGTGGACCTCGGTGCGTTCGGTCACCGATTTGACGCTCACGCCGAGGTCGGTCGATCCCGGAATCAGGTTGAGGCGTTCGGCGAAGAGAGGTCCGACCACACGATAGCGATTGAGCGACTCTTCATACGTGAGCCAAGGCATCTCGTGCAGACCGAACATGATCGTCATGCTGTCGGTGGCCTTGAGGTCGAGCGAGGCGTACTCGAGCCGCAGCGCCAGGTTGTTATTGAGGCTGGCGTCGGTGGTCGGCCGCACATCGGGCGTGAACCGGACGTTGACGCGATCGTTGAGTCGCGCCCTGATGTTCAGATAGCCGCGCGTCACATCGAAGGCGTTGTACCCGTCCGCTTCATGCAGTTCGGCCTGGTACTGCAGAAAGGTGAGGACGCCGAAGCTGACCACCGGGAAGTTGGTGGGAGGCGGGGCGACTCCAGGGTTCGTCGGAATCTGCTCGGGCTCGGGCAATATCGTCGGCAGATCGAACGCAGATGCGACCGGCGCGGGCGCAGGAGGCGGCGCCCCGGCCGCTCTCGCGGGTGCTGGCTCGGGAGCCGGTGTGACTGCCGCACTCACCGGTGCCGGTGCAGGTGTTGCCGCCGCTTTCGCAGGCGCCGGCGCAGGCGCGAGTGTCGCACGTGCGGGTGCCGGCGCAGGAGCGGTGGTGTTTGTTCCCTTCGCGGGTGTCTGCGCCAACGCTGCACTCCACAGCGTCGACATCATCATTGCCATTACACAGACGCGACTCACGCTCTTCATGTCAGAACCTCTAGTGGTCTATCGGTCGATCGTTGATACTCGCCGCTAGAAAATGGCCGGCGCACCGGCACGGAAGTCACCACCGAGAATCGGTACCGGGTTCACGCCGAACCACGTCTCGAGCAGCCTCGTGTAGACGGACCGGAAGTCGGTCTCGTAGTGAACGTCACCGGAGTTGTTCTCCAGCGTGGGATTGCCGGGTACGAGCACAGGCGCAGTACCGTGGAGTCCACCCCGCACCGACCCTCCGAGCACCATCATCAGACCCGCGGCGCCGTGATCGGTACCCCCGCTGCCGTTCTCCGAGATGCGCCGCGAGAACTCGGAGAAGACGATCGCGGTCGTGTCGGCAGCGAGGCCCTGATTGCGGATGTCGTTGTAGAACGCCCCCAGTCCGTCGCCCAGCGTGCCCATCAGATTGCCGTAGGCGCCAGCGCCCTGTGCACCCTGCCCTGAGTGCGTGTCGTAGCCACCGGTCGACAACCAGAACACGCGCGTCCCGATGCCGCGCACGATCGCGCCCGCGACAGTACGCAGCGCCTGCGCGAAGCCCTCGTTCGGATAGACGACTGTCGGTGTATACGTCTGCGCGAGCGCGACCCGGTCGAGCGTCTCGATCGCACCGAGGCTGGCGCTGTTCACGAATGCCAGATGCGGTCGACCGCTCGCTGGATTGGACGCCATGATCTGCGCCGCCGTCCGCTCCTGCTGCGCGGCGGTACCACGGTTCGGGCTCGCGAAGGTGTACGTGCCGGCGTTCGGAATCGCGGGGACCCCGCTCAACGCGGAAGAAAGGGCACGCGGTGTTTCCGCTGTCGTATTCCACGCGGCCAACGAGTCGAGCGGTCGCGGCAGCGTATCGAGATACCGACCGAGCCAGCCCGAACCGGTCGTTGATTGCGGGTTTGCGGTGCCCCAGATATCGGTGGCTTCGAAATGCGAACGGCTCGAGTTCTGATACCCGGTGCGCTGCACGAGCGCGAGACGGCCTTCGTTGAAGACGTTGAGCAGGCCGCCAAGCCGCGGATGCAGACCGAGCGCCCTGCCGCTCGCATCGGTGCCGACCTGCAGCACCTGGCCCGCCGGAATCGCAATCGTCGGGCGACGGCTGTAGTAGGACGAGTCCTGATAGGAGATCAGCGTGTTCAGCGAATCGTTGCCGCCGCCAAGGTAGACGACCACGAGATTGCGCGTGCGGATGCCCTGTGCCTGCGCGATCGCCGTCAGGAACGCCGGCGCAGTGACCCCCAGCGAGATCGTGGCGACGCCGTTGCGAATGAAGAGTCGTCGAGAGATGGCCATCGGTCGTCGTCTCCTTCTAAATGAGCTGATATTCGGAGGAGCCGACAAGGAGTCGGGCCAGGCCCGCGGCCCTGGTGCTCAGCTGCTCCCCGCCGCCGATCCAGGTGCCGTCGCCGCCGAGGTATGACATCAGCGCCTGCTGCGGACCCAGATCGAATGGCGACGGCGTCACTTGCTGAAGCAGTGCCGCGAGCAGCGCTTGTGGCGTTGCGCCATCAGCCTGGAGTGAGCTGGCGAGCATTTGCTTCTGATTGCCGGCGAGCGTGGCGGCAAAGTTCGTGCGCGCCAGCATCGTCCCCGTCGAGATCCACGCCGGACCCGGAGGCCAGCCCGCGACGTTCGGCGGCTCATAGAGCTGCTGGCCCATCGCAGCCATCGGCGACCGTGCCCTGTCGAGCGAGAAGTTCACCCAACCAATTTCTCTGATCGATCGGATGACGTATTCGGCCGGCGATGCATAGCGCGCGAAGAGCGCGGAGGGATCTTTGAACCAGGGCGAGTTCAGGATGTAGCGCACGACCGGTCTGATCTCGGTATCGCTCTGCCGATACACGCCGGCCACACCTTCGACGAACGCTGGATCGGGCGGCACGATGTCGCTGATGAAGAAGTTCCAGAACTTGCGCGCCAGCCGACGGCCGGTTTCCGGATGGGTCGCGAGCGCGTTGATCAAGTCCATCCCGTCCTGCATGCCTGCCGATTCGCTCCGCGCCGGAATGGTGGTGCTGCCGTTGGAGTAGATCGGGAAGGAGAAGGTCTTCTCGCTGGTTTCGTGCTGGTCGGCGTTGTAGACGAACTCCTGATACGCGTTCATGTCGCCGTACTCGTCCTGCCGATAGTTGGCCGACCCGCGCAGGTTCCATCCGCTGAACACGCGGGCGGCAGCGTAGACGTCCGGCTCGGTGTAGAAACCGACGCCGATCGTGAACAGCTCCATGATCTCGCGGCCGAAGTTCTCCTGCGGCTTCGCCTTGGTGTTGGTCTTGCCATCGAGCCAGATCAGCATCGCGGGATCGACCGCGACCTGAAACAGCAGATTGCGGAAGTTGCCGAGCGCGTACTGACGGAACAACTCGATCTGTCCCTGCGGGCCGTTGAGCGTGCCGGCTTTGTGCGCGAGCAGCTTCGCCCCCTGGATGTTGCCCGAGTCGGCGTTCAGCTTGCTGTAGGCGGTGGCAAAGTGGTTGTGCCAGAACAGCGACATCTTCTCCTGCAGCGGACGCCGCGTATGGATCATGCGGAACATCCAGCGCAGACGCGCATCCTCGATGTCGATGTCGGGCGAGAAGAGGTCCTTTGTCGGCACGAGCACATGGTCCGGTCGTCCGATGCGCTCATCGACATCGTCGGGGCGGCCTTCGTAGTCGACGAGATAGTCGACGGCGGCGGCCGGCGACATGTCCTTGTAGATGTCGACGTCATGAGCACTGACGCCGAATCCGGCGCGGCGAAGCAGATGATCGATTTCAGGATTGACTTGAGGCATGGCGGTCTCAGAGAGTGATAGTCACGACGCCATCGGCGAAGCTGGTGGCGTATTGGCGCAGGTTCGCTTGGGCAGGACCGTGCGTGACGTGACCGCTGCGGTCGTATCGCGACCCGTGGCACGGACAGACGTACTCGGTGCTGGTCGCGCCGGTCACCGTGCACCCTTCGTGCGTGCAGACCGCGTCGATCGCCGTGAACGCAGTGGCGCTGGTCTTCGAGATCAGGAACACCCCCGCGTCTCGATCCGATTGCACCAGCGCTGCGCCACCGACGTTGTCCAACGCCGTCCCGGTGGTGGTGACCTTCACCGTTAAAGTTGAACTCGAGAACTGGCCTGGCAGTGTGGTGAGCGTCGTCGGGCGATCGGGTGACGTCGGCGAATCACCGCTGCATGCAGAGACCAGCGTCGCGAGTGTGGCGCATGACGCGACCTGGCAGGCGCCAGCGCAGAACTGGCGTCGCGAAACGAACGTGAACGCGTTTGACATCGTGATCCTTGTGACCAGGGGACGGAGCTGCTCGTCCAACGAGCGGCGGCAAGATCAAGGCCAGTGCAAATCAGGAACGTTCTGCGAATCTGCGCCCGCTTGCGCGTTCTTGCTGATCACCAAGCGGGAGCCGGATGCGCGGATTTTGTAATCACCGGCTCTGTTTCGAGACGCGCGGCTTCTGATCCGCGTCGTACCATCAGGAGCGCCTTTTCGAATGAGTCGATTCACCCCTCACCACGACCTCGCCCTCATGCTGAGCGGCGGCGGTGCCCGCGCCGCCTATCAAGTAGGCTTCCTGCGGCTGCTGGCGCGCGAGTGTCCTGGCGTGGTTCCGGGCATCCTGACCGGTGTGTCGGCAGGCGGTATCAACGCGGCGTATCTCGCGACGCGCCAGGAGCCGTTTGCCGCGAAGGTGGAACACCTCGCCGACGTCTGGAAGAACCTTCGGATCGACGATGTGTTCAGAGTCGATCTGCGCGATCTGACGTCACGCACGCTGCGATGGGGCGGCCGCCTGCTCGGGGGCGGCACACATCCGGTGACTCCCGCCAGGAGCCTCGTCGATACCGCGCCGTTGCGCGCGCTGGTGGGACGACTCCTCGATGCCAACGGCGGTGACGTCCCGGGGATCGCGCAAAGCCTTCAGGATGGATGGCTCCGCGCGATCGCGCTCACCGCGTCCAGCTATACGACCGGCCAGTCGGTGACCTGGGTGCAGACCCGTGAGGACTGTGGGATCGAGACGTGGGAGCGCCCGCAACGCAAGAGCATCAGCTGTCAGCTCGGCGTCGAACACGTCATGGCGTCGGCCGCGCTCCCGTTCTTCTTTCCGGCAATCGAGGTCGATGGCAGCTGGTACGGCGACGGCGGCATCCGACTCACGGCGCCGCTGTCGCCTGCCGTCCATCTCGGCGCCAAACGTATCATCGCGATCTCGACGCGATACGCGCGCTCGCGCGACGAGGCCGATCGGCCGTCGATCCGCAACTATCCCCCGCCCGCACAGGTCGCGGGTGTGTTGTACAACGCGATCTTCCTCGATCAACTCGACGGCGATGCGCTGGAGCTTCAGCGGATCAACCGCCTGATTGCGCAGCTGCCGGACGCGGGGCGCAATGGATTGCGGCAGATCGAACTGCTGTTGCTGCGGCCGTCCGTCGATCTGGGGCGGCTTGCCAACGAGTACGAGCCCCAGCTGCCACGCCCATTCCGATTCCTCACGCGCGGACTCGGCACGCGCGAGACGCGATCGAACGACATGCTCAGCCTGGTGATGTTTCAGGGTGACTACGTGCGTCGTCTCATCGAGCTCGGCGAAGCCGATGCCGCCGCACGAATTACAGAGATTCGTCGCTTCTTGATGTAGGGGCCTTCAGCGGTCGATCCGCGGCGCCCCCACCCGGAGACCATTACTTCACCGAAAAACGTTCCTCATACAGCAGCGTGCCGTCTTCGGTTCTGAGCTCGACCTTCCAGTCGCCCGCGCTTTTTTCATCCATCATGTTGCGACTGAACGAGCGGTAGCCGAAGTTCGGACTGGCCTGAATGCGGAACTCCACGGAGTGGTGCAGGCGATCGCCCTGATACCAGCGATGTTGAATCGTCGCGGCGACCGGGGACTTGACCAGTGTGGAGAAGAACACCGAGCCGTGATCAACCGGGCCCTTCAACGGGTCGCAGTGCCAATCAACGAGCGTTCCGCACAGGAGCGCTTTGACAACGACCGGTCCCGACGTTGTCGCTGTCGTGCCGGCCGCGGCGGTTTCCGATGGTTCAATGCGCCCGCTCGAAGCGGCCGGTGTTGGCTTTATCGGCGCGGGCCTCGCTTCGACAGGGACGGGGATAGACGCAGGGGTGACCGGTGGCCCCGGCGCGGGAACGGTGCGCGCGGGTTCAGTCCTTGCCGGTGATGGGGAATCAGCCGGCTGGCTCGAAGTGACCCACGGGCGACCGATCAACAGAACCATGATCAGCATGGCGGCAGGGCCCATCGCACCCATCGCGAGCCGGCCGAGCGATCGTGACCGGACAGCTGACGGCGCAGCGGGTGGCGCTGTCTGCACCTGCGTTTTGCCGGCTGGGTCGACCGGATGCGGCGATATACGGCGTGGCTCCGACGAAGGTGTTGCTTTGGCTTCCGCGGTGTTCGTCGCTTTCGGCGGCGCCGTCAACTCGAGCTTCGCTTTCGGCTGCGGCCCCTCGAGTGCGAGTTTCAGCGACCGAGTCTCGGCTGCGGGTTTCGACGGCGGTGCTTCGACTGCGAGTTTCAGCAGCTGGGTCTCGACTGCGGTTTTCGTCGGCGGTGCCTCGACTGCGGGTTTCGGTGGAGTCGCGGGAGGCTCCGCTGCCACTCCCGGCTGCGCCGGCGGCTTCTCGACGGCCACTTTCTGCGGCGGCGTTACGACCTTCGGCGGGCCCCCGACTGCAACCTTCTTCGGCGGCGCCGGCGGCTCAGTCACCTTCGGCGGCGCCGTGGGCAACTCGATCGGTTTCCCGTGAGCCTCGCAAAAATCGTGGAGGTTCTTGCGACTGGTAGCGATGAAGGGATGGCCCTCCTCGAGCACCGTGATCGCAATGAGGCACGCGCGGCGAAAGCACTGCTCCGCGTCGTTCAGCCTGCCGGTGATCTCGCAGACGACCGCAAGGTTGTTCAGTGTGTTGGCGAGGTCGGGATGCAACGGGCCGAGACTCTTCTCCTGCATCCGGGCGGCTTCGCGCAGAAGCGTTTCGGCAGAGACGTAGTGTCCGGAGGCCGCGGCCTCTTCTGCTTCTTCGATGATCGAGCGAGCTTCCCGCATAGTCGTCTAGTCGTCCAATCGGGGGGCGATCGGTCTTGGCAACGAATCGTCACCAAGCGACACCGAACGCTGACGATGCTCGACTCATTGGGGCACATCACGTGCCAAGAGACCCGACCGGTTTCGCGCTTACAGTTCCTTCGTAAACACAGCCGTTTCTTGACGCATCAAGACGGACGCGGGCCCGAGGATGCGGGAAACGTAAGCGAGATCCAAGGTTTCGTACGTGACGTTGATCAATTTGGACACGTGAACTGCGAGGAGAGGTACGTCTCGACGCGGTTTTGGGCAATCGCCTCGAGCAAGTTCGCGACCGCGGTCAGATGCTGCTGCCGCAGGACGGCAAGCTCCCCCAGGAGCTGAGCGGAGTTGCTGATGTTGATCAGATACTGATCCCCGTTCGGAAACAGCAGCCAATCGTTAGCGGGAAACGCGACGCCCGCTCGCGCCGTCGTCGGCGCGCCGTTGTTCTTGAGCGGTGCGTACGACGCGCGCGGATCGTCGATGGCGGCCGTCGAGAGACCCGCGATGAACTGGTGTTTGCTCGTGGCCGGCTGGAGGAACACCATGGTGTTGTTCGTCGACGACCCGGCGAGATCGATCTGCGTGAACCCGGCAAACGTCCCGCTGAACAGTGCCGCGTCGATCGTCCCCAGGTGCTCGAAGAACGCCTTGGCTTCAGTGCCGCTCAACGAGCCGGAGAACGTGACCAGCGCGTAGTCGATCGGGAACGCGTAGGCCTTGAAATTGTCCGGGCTGAAATGCGTGGTGCCTCCCTGATTCAACACATAGCCAAGCGCGTTGTCGAGTATGTCGACATCCGCCGCGCTCACCGCACCTGGTCCTGAGTCCTGCACAGTGAACACGAACGACGGGTCGGTTTGACCTTCGAAGCCCCCGGCAGCCACGACGAACCGCGTGTTGCCGACGGTGACCGTACTGATCGCGCCGTTCGCCGTCAGCGAGTTGATCACGGAGTCGACGACGCGGCACTCGCGCAGCAGCAGCTGGCTCCAGCGCTCGAGATTGTCATAACCGATGCTGAGAATCGCGGCGAGATTGGCCGCACCGACGACGTCTCTGTTCGGAATTGGCTCCGCCGAGATGTATGTGGTGGCCGACTCGCCGCGGGCCGAGACCAGCAGGAGGAGTAGTACCACCGTCCGGGCCGTCACTTGAGGGAATGACGTCCGCATCATGACGCTCCTATCGCAGGGGAAAAGCGGGCGGATCTTACCCCTGACGGCTGTCATCACAACCGCGCGCTGCGTTTTTTCTGTGCAGCGGTGAGCGAGTCTAGTGCTTCAGGATTTGAGAGACCTCTACGAACGCGTCAGCGCACGAGAGTGGGCTGTGTTCCCGGCGGGCATGGAGGTGTGACGTCCACAGTGTCCGGCAACGTCGACGGCGGCAGCGGTGGCAGTTCGGGCGAAATCGTCGACGGCTGTCGCTGGGCAGGAGCCGGTGCGGTCATCTGGCCCGACGGAGTATAGAAAGTCAACGACGGAGCCGGGACACTCGTTGGAGGATAGAGCGTGAGCGGCGGTGCAGACACATTGGTTGAAGGCAGCGTGTAGTTCAACGGCGGCGCGGAGACATTCGTTGGAGGTGTCGTAAAGGTCAGTGGCGGAGCCGACACGGTTGTTGGAGGCAGCGTGAACGTGAGTTCAGGAGCGGGTGCATTCATCTGAGGCGTGATCGGCTGCACGGTTTGCCGCGTGGTGCTCGTCGGAGCTGTTGTGCTCGCCGGATCAACGGCCGGCGTCGTCGTCACGCACGGCGCGATGGGTTCAGTTGATGAGAACGAAGTCGTGGATGTGCTGCTCTGAGCAGTCGGGCGTGCGGCGAGGGCGACGCATGCACTCACGACAACGATGAGCGCGAGCGTTTTGTTGAGCACGGATGGTTCTCCTTGTCGAGATTCGAGATCCATCGAGGTATTACAGGTGCCGTCCCGAATGTACCACGCGTCAATGTGCTGAGGTCCGCATCGCCTCGACCGTCGCAGCGAGGCGGGTTCCAGCACCCGCCTCGCTGCGACGCTGACACCTGTGTCAACGCGCATCCGCATCCCGCATCAGCGGAACGTGGTGTCGGGCTGCGTTCCAAGCGGACACGGTGATGTGACAGGCTGACCTGTCGTCGTACTTCCGGGCAGCGTGGACGGAGTCGTCGGTCCAGGCACCGGTGTCGTCGGCGCGGGAGATGGCGTGATCGGTGCGGGCGAAGTCGTCGTCTGTCCGGGCAGCGGCGTCAACGAGGGTGACGCCGGTACCGTCGGCCCCGGTAACGGTGTGGTCAGTCCCGGCGTCGTCGTCGATGGCTGCCCTGCTCCCGAAGGCGCGGTCTGCGTCGACGAAGTGGGCGGAGTGATCGGCGAAACCGACGGAGTCGTCACTGGCGGAACTGCCGGAGTCGTTACCGGTGGGACCGCCGGCGTGACCGGTGACGCCGGCGAAGTCGTTTGCGGAATGCCTTGCGGTATTCCACTTGTCCGGCCCAGTGGCGACGTACTCGTAACGGGCACGCACGGCGCGAAGGGTTGCGTCGTCGACGGACTCTGAGACGACGACGGGGTGCTCTGTGCGGTTGATCGCGCGGCGAGCGTAAAGAATGCGCTCACGATGAGAATGAGAGCTGTGACTTTGTGCACGGTTGGCCTCCTTGTCGAGATTCGAGACCCATTCATGGCTGGTGCAGATGCTGTACCGAGCGTGAGGGACCATACGCAGCGACCAGACGGCCATCTCTGGTCGCGCTTCGAACGAGCTCATGCGAAACGACCTTACTCATCGTCTCGTATGATTTGCTCGGGTTACTGCAGCTGAGTCGCGCGCGACGACAGTCGCAAGAAGTGCGCGCTGCTATGCGCGTCGACAGCCGACGATGACCGCAAACGGCGAGCGCCGCCACGGCACCTCCACGGCGAAGCCGGCCCGTTCGAGCAGGCGGATCTCGTCGGCGAGCGGAACGTAGACGTCTTCGTCTGCCCACGATTCGTAGACGCGTCGTCCCCGCGTCCGGCTGCCGAACGTCTTTCCAAGATGCGCGAACCAGACGTCGAGATCGCGCGCGAATCCACGCGGAGTCGAGGCCGGTGCGCAGTCGCCGTTGATCAGGACGCCACCGGGACGAAGGGCGCGACGGCAGCGCCGATAGAACGCCAGCTTCGCGCGCGACGTCCGGATGTGATGCAGCGAGTAGCTCGCGACGATGGCATCGCACGGCGGCAGCTCCTCGTCCAGGAAACTGCCCGTTGTCATTGTCACGCGCTGTGACAGATGACGGAGGCGCATGCGCGCGATCGCCATCATGTCCGGGTCGGCATCGATGCCCCAGACACGCGCGCCTGCCACGTATTGCAGGCATGCGCGCGCGAGCGCACCGGTACCGATACCGAGATCGACCACGAGCCGCACCGGGCGCGTCGCATGACCCAGCGCGCGGGCGACTTCCGGAATCAGCTCGTCATAGAGCGGGATCAGCGAGCGGATACGAGCGTCGTACTTCGCCGGCGAGACCGCGAGGTGCGAGGCGACCGACATCACCCAATATGCTACGCTTCCCGGCCACAGAGCCGTGTCGCACGCACGAGGAAATCGGGTCCGTCGTCAGCCCGTCGCCACCGCGGTGGCGGTGTGTGCGGCATTCTGCTTCGTCGATCGTCACATGACTGTCGAGCCGACAGTTGCGCTGGCCGCGCAGGCCCCCGGGATCGCGTCAACAGACGGCCTCGAGGTGTTGGAGGTTCGGCCGAACTTCTTCATGATCGCCGGCGCCGGAGGGAACATCGGCGTCCAGGTCGGCGATGATGGCGTCGTGGTCGTCGATGCAGGTTCGACTGCGAGCGCTCCGGCCGTCATCGCCGCAATCAGGCGGATCACAGCGAAGCCCATTCGCTACGTCATCGATACCGGGCCGGATGCCGACCACGTTGGCGGCAACGAGGTACTGTCGAAGGCCGGCGATCAGTTCTATCCGGGCACGCGTTCTGCCGGAGCGAGACCAGACGTCTTGAGATCGGCCGCCTCGATCCTCGCGGCTGAAGGGGTCGTGCGGCACATGACCGCGGCAGCGGAATCGGCGCCGACACGGCCGCTCGTCGGGTTGCCTACGGAATCATTCCACTACGCGCGGAAGTACTTCTACTTGAACGGTGAAGCGATCGAGGTGCTGCACCAGCCAGCAGCGCACACCGACAGCGACGTCTTCGCGTTCTTCCGTCGATCCGACGTCGTCGTCGCCGGCGACGTGATCGACACCCGACACTTTCCTGTCATCGACATCGAGCGCGGCGGCAGCATCGAGGGCGAGGTCGCGGCGCTGAACCGTCTCGCCGACCTGGCCGTGCCATCAGTGCCGGTTGTGTCGCGTGAAGCGGGCACGATCGTGATTCCCGGCCACGGCCGGCTCTGCGATCAGTTCGACGTGATCGAATACCGCGACATGATCACGATCATCCGCGACCGCGTTCGCGATCTCATCGGCGCGGGACGATCGCTCGACCAAGTCAAGGCGGCGGCCCCGGCCAAGGGCTACGTCGGGCGGTACGGCAACGAGGGCGGTGACTGGACGACGGACAAGTTCGTTGAAGCTGTGTATCGAAGCCTCATGAAGGAGAAGATGGGGTCGGGAGTCATTTCCGGGAGGACCGATGGGAAATGACTCCCGACCCCTTATCGGGGGACTACTGCTCCTGCTGTTTGTCATTGGGGAGCCGACGTCCGTCCACACGCAGCAGGCAGCCTCGTCACCGTCGGCGCGCGACGCGGCACCGATCGACCTGACGGGGTACTGGGTGTCCTACGTCACGGAGAACTGGCGCTACCGGATGGTGACACCCGCCAAAGGCGAGTATCGTCGCATACCTTCTTCGCCGGCGGCGGTGCCGATCATCAACGCCTGGGATCCATCCGCGGACGAACGCGCGGGAAATCAATGCAAGTCGTTCGGTGCCGGCGCCATCATGAACGTGCCCGGCCGCCTGCACATCACGTGGCAGGATGCCAGCACCCTTCGCATCGACACTGACGCGGGCACGCAGACACGGTTCTTGCGTTTCACCGCACGCGAGTCATCGAACGCGACGCGGCCGACGTGGCAGGGCGAGTCGATCGCACGCTGGGAGAGCGTCGCGCCGCCCGATAAAGGAGGCAGCCTCAGCGTGGTGACGACGAACATGCGCGCCGGCTACCTTCGTAAGAACGGTGTGCCCTACAGCGAACGCACCACCGTGTCAGAGCATTTCGACATCGCGCCGCTTCCCGATGGCGGTCAGTTGCTTCTCGTCAACACCGTCATCGAAGATCCCGTCTACCTGAACGGGCCCTACATCGTGAGCCCGCATTTCAAGAAGGAGCCTGACGGCTCCAAGTGGGATCCCACGCCATGCTCATCGAAGTGGTAATGCTTGTCCGCCGTAGCCTCAGCGAAGGCGGACGGAGGTCGGCGCTGCTGGTGATCGCCGTGCTCTTCGCGCGCGCGTCTTTCGCACAGACCGGCCCGGTGCTCCCAAGCCAATTCGAATTCGCAGGCTCGTGGGCTCCCCTCGGTACCGAGGATGTGCAGAACGACTCGGTGCCGGTGGACTACCTCGGGCTCGCACTGACCGACGAAGCCCGCACGCGAGCGCTTTCCTACGACGAGTCGCAGAAGTCGATGATCGAACGGCAGTGCCAGGGCTGGGGCGCGGCCTACATGGTGATCGGCCCCTTCGGCCTGCGGATCTCGAGTCAGTCAGACCCGACAACGAAGCGGCTCGTCTCCTACACGATCGACGCGTGGGAAGACTGGATGGGGTTGACGATCTGGATGGACGGTCGACCGCGCCCGTCCGAGCACGCTCTTCACACCCAGGCCGGTTTCACGACCGGCCGGTGGGAGGGCGGCGCGCTGGCCGCGCACACGACGCATGTGAAGGCGGGCGGTTTCATCCGCAAGACCGGTGTGCCGCTCAGCGATCAGGCGACGATCGATTGGCGATTCGTCCGCCATGGCGACGTGCTCACGGTGCTGATGGTGGCGCGCGACCCGGTCTATCTCGTGGAGCCGGAGATCATCTCGAAAGGCTTCCGACTTTCAAAGACACCGCTCGACTACCGCGATCCGTGCGTTCCCGGCTTCGAGGGGCGTGAGCCCGGCGACGGCGTTCCGCACTTTGCGCCCGATCAGAACCCGTTCCTCGACGAGTTCATCAAGCTGTACAACTTGCCGCGCGAGGCCGTGCTTGGTTATCGCGAGACGCTCTATCCGGAGTACCGCAAGAAGATCAAGGACACGTACGTTCCACCGCCGCCGTGCACTGCGGATTGTGGTGTCGCAGGTAACTTCGTCCGGCGGCGCGGACCGACGCCTTGATTGCGGTGGGTCGCCTGAAGGCGACCCCTACGACAGGGCCGACGCGTTTGCGGCCTTCGGTGCAAGACGGAAGATCGTGGTTGTCGGAAAACAGCTTCGGATCGCGAGCCGCCTGCTGATCGCCACGCTGATCGCGTCAGCCGGCTATGCGTACGCGCAGCGGGATGTGTTCGGCGGCTTCGGCGTGCTGCGCGGTGAGCAGGGTGATCCGGCGGAATTACCACCGCAACAGTGGCCCGATCGGTACGTCGCCGGATGCCACATTCTCTACACGAGCGTTCGCCGTGAGGCCAACGGCTCCGGCTGGCGAACGGACTATCCGTGGGGGCAGCGCAACCTCCTGATCCGTCTATCTGAGCTGACGAAGACGCGGGTCAGCTGGAAGGAGAAAGGTGTTCCCCATGTGTGGCTCGTTCGGCTGACCGACCCTGCCCTCTTCGATTGCCCTTACTTGATGGCCTCCGACGTGGGCACCATCGGGCTGTCGGCAGACGAAGCCGCTGCGCTCAAGCTCTATCTCGAGAAGGGTGGCTTCCTCTGGGTCGATGACTTCTGGGGAGAGGCGGCGTGGGACCAATGGTCGCGCGAGCTCGCCCGGGCCATGCCGTCTCACGAATACACGATCGAAGACGTGCCGCTCAGCGATCCGATCTTCCACTCGATGCTGCAGGTGAAGAAGATTCCACAGGTCCCGGGCATCGGCTTCTGGCGCAACGCCCGGGGACAGACGACATCCGAGCGCGGGGCAGAAACGGCTGTGCCGCATTTCCGTGCGATGCGCGACAAGCGCGGCCGCATCATCGTCGTGATGACGCACAACACCGACGTCTCGAACTCATGGGAGCGAGAGACAGAAGACGCAGAGTATTTCTACCGGTTTTCAATCGACGGCTATGCCCTGGGGATCAACGTCTTTCTCTACGCGCTGACGCATTGAGCATGCACCGGGCGAACCTTGGCCGCCTCTCGGCTTGACCCCTGAGGAATCTATTTCATAGCCTGTGACATCGTGATCCCGGGAAAGCTCGTTCGTTTCTTGGAGCAGTACGCCAACGTGGCGTTTGCAGGCATCCGCGATCGCGATCTCGTGCCCTTCGGGCATCGCGTGTCCGGATGGCGCGTCGGTGTCGATCAACGCACGATGACGATCATGCTCCCGGACGAGTTCCTCGAGCGGCTCGTCGAATCGCTTCAGCACAACGGCGAGCTCGCCGTCACCGTCGAAGAATCTCCTACCCACGAGACGTATCAATTCAAAGGCCGCTACCTGCGCCACCGTGAAATACAGGACGACGACAACGCGATCGTGGATCGCATCCGACGACGATTCGCAAAGAGCCTCCGGCAGCTGTATCCCGACGCACCCGAAGACGTGCTGAACGCGTTCGTGTCTCCGGCATCGCTGGCCGTCGACTTCGAGGTGGCGGAGATATATCTGCAGACACCCGGACCAGGTGCGGGGACGCGCCTCGTCCCACCGATGGAGCGATGAGATTGCCGATGACCCGCCTTCCATCGGAGATACGTCCCGTGCTGGAGAATGGAACGCCGGCCGTGATGGTGACCTGCTCCGCCGATGGGACACCGAATACCACCGTCATTTCACAGGTCTATTACGTGGACGAGACGCACGCGGCGCTCTCGTTTCAGTTCTTCAGCAAGACGATCCGGAACGTCCGTGAGAACCCGCGCGCCTTTGTCTGCGTCTTCGACATCGCCGGGCTGGCACACTGGGTGCTGCAGCTGCAATTCGAGCGGTCCGAAACCGAGGGACCGGTCTTCGACGCGATGGACATGCAGATCGAGGCGATCGCCTCGATGACCGGTATGTCCGGCATTTTCAAGCTTCGTGCGGCTGATATTTATCGTGTGCTCTCGGTCGAGAGGGTCGAGCACCCGCGATGGAGGATGTGAGTCAACGAGTCACCGAGCTGGCGCGGAAGACCGCCGAGGTCCGCATCCTGCAGCGTGTGTCCGCGGACATCAATTCCACGCTCGACCTCGACGAAATCTGCGACGTTGCGCTGCGAACGATGGACGAACTGTTCGAGTTCCACCACGCGAACATCCTGCTGCTCGAACCCGACAACACGATGCTGAAGGTCATCGCCAGCCGAGGCTATGAGAACCAGGCGGTCGGTGGACGCGTACGGGTCGGCACCGGAGTGATCGGCATGGTGGCGCAGAAGCGCCAGATGATGCACGTCAACAACCTGGGGCAGCAGCGCGCGTATGCGGCGGCGCAGCGCCGCGAGATGGAAAAAGCCGGTCGGCGTGCGCAGCTCGGAGATGCGATCCCGGTGCCGGGACTCCCCAACGCAGAGAGTCAGATCGCGATTCCGTTGCTCATCCGCGACGATCTCATCGGAGTCTTCTCGATCGAGAGCCCGGTGCCGCGTTCGTTTGGCGAGCACGAGCGTGATCTCGTCTCGATCATCGCCAATCAGATTGCGAGTGCGATTCACAATGCGCGGTTGTACGAGCAGCGACGACTCGCGGCCGCCGCGCTGCAAGAGGCCAACATCTCGCTCGAGGCCCGCGTCGCCGAGCGAACCGCGGCACTCGAACGTGAATTGCGCGTCGCCCAGGCGCTCCTCAGCGAAGCGCGCAGCCACGTCGAGGGGCCCCTGCTCGGCGGAAGTCCCCTCGTCCAGGGACTGCGCGATGCGGTCGCGCGTCAGGCTGAATCCCTCGAACCGCTGTTACTGACCGGCCCCGCCGGGGCTGGGAAAGAAGCGATCGCGCGTGCGGTGCACGATGCCTCCGGCCGCACAGGCGCGTTCCTCTTTGTCAGCTGCGCCGAGCTCACCACGCAGCAACGACATGGTGGCGAGAAGACGCCGCCACGCCGTGTCGAAGAATCTCTGATTGGGAGTAGATTCGAGCTCGCATCAGGCGGGACGATCTTTCTCGATGCCGTCCACGAGCTTCCGCCCGACCTCCAGCACGCACTTCACATCACGCTGGACGAGGTCCGTCGCCATCTCGCTCGGGGCGAACCATGTGTACCTGACGTGCGGCTGATCGCCTCGACGACACACGACATGCGGCAGCCACCGTCGGGCCCGTTCCTGCCGCTCTTCCAATCGTTCGCGGTGAACCGTGTCGGCGTGCCTCCGCTGATCGACCGGCGAGAGGACGTACCAACGCTCGTCGACCATTTCGTGCGTCGCCATGCGCGGCGATTGGGGAAGGTGATCGACGAGGTGTCGCCCGAGTCGATGCGGCGGCTCGAAGCGTACACCTG
Organism: Vicinamibacterales bacterium; assembly: GCA_035263125.1. Taxonomy (GTDB): domain Bacteria; phylum Acidobacteriota; class Vicinamibacteria; order Vicinamibacterales; family UBA2999; genus Gp6-AA40. Next base: position 7,402 of record DATFRP010000025.1, on the reverse strand, counting down.
GCCCGGAAACATCCGCGAGCTGAGAACAGTGATCGAACGGGCGGTCCTCGTCTGCAAGAGCACCGTGCTCGAGGTCGATGCGGAGCAGCTGAACGAAGCGATGGCCGTCGGGAGTTACCGCCTCGTCAGCCCGCTCGGGTCGGGTGGGATGGGCGAAGTCTGGCTCGCGAGACACCGATTCCTCGTCCGTCCTGCGGCCGTCAAGCTCATTCGCCACGATGTCACGCCAGGCGCAGCGCGCGAGCAGCTCGTACGACGTTTCGAACGTGAAGCGAACGTGACCGCCGCACTACGCTCGCCGAACACGGTGCAACTGTACGATTTCGGCGTCAACGACACAGGAAGCTTTTATTACGTGATGGAGTATCTGGAGGGACTCGATCTCCATCGCGTCGTGACACGCTTTGGACCGCAGCCAGCCGAGCGCGTGATCATGCTCGTGCGCCAGGCCTGTCGCTCGCTTGCCGAAGCTCACGAGCGTGGGCTCGTGCATCGAGACATCAAGCCAGCCAACCTGTTCGTGACGCGCTTGGGTACGGAATACGACTACGTCAAGATCCTCGATTTCGGTGTCGTCAAGGAACAAGCGGGAAAGGACGTCACGATGCTCTCGAACCAGGGCATGATGCAGGGCACACCCGCGTTCATGCCTCCGGAAATCGTGCTCGGCGACAAGCCCATTGACGGCCGCGCTGATCTGTATTCACTCGCATGTACCGCATACTGGGCGCTGACCGGCCACACGCTGTTCGAGGCGACCACTGCGGCGCAGATGCTCCTCCAGCACGTGCAGGCGCAACCTGTCCCGCCCTCGAAGCGATCGGAACTGCCGATTCCAAAACAGCTCGACGCGACGCTGATGATGTGCCTCGAAAAAGACCCCGCGAAGCGACCGTCTTCGGCGCTCGAACTCGACTCCCGGCTGGCGCAGGTGCGATGCGAAGCCGCATGGACGAACGAGCGGGCACGGCAATGGTGGGAAGCCCACGCACCCGAAGCGGTCGGAAGATAGGCGGGTGCCGGGCCCTTCCCCAACGTCGGTCGCTGAATCATGTTACGTTCGAGAAGAAGCATGAAGGCCCTCCCGATCGTCGCATCGGCAGTTGTCGCTCTTGCGGTTGTCGCGGTGCTGGCGTACTCGAACCGTACGCAATCCGGCAGCGATTCGGCGGAGAGCGCAACCGGCGCCAACCGGGTGGATGTGAAAGTTCGCTCGGTGCCACTCGACGCCCGCGACCCGACCAGGACTCGTGTCGGGCGCTTTGTCTATGTGGGTGGACTCGAACTCGAAGGCCTGAATACCGATCGCTTGCACGGCCTCTCGGATCTCGAGGTGCGTTCGGACGGACGCCTCCTCGCCGTCAGCGATCTCGGCAGCTTGATGGAAGCCCGCCTCGACCTCGATGCGTCTCAACGCCTGCACGGACTGTCGGACGTTCGGCTGAGTCCGCTGGCGGATACGAACGGGCGGGCGATGGTCGATAAACAGCGTGCCGATGCCGAAGGGCTCGCGGTCTTACCCAACGACGATCGTCTCGTCAGCTTCGAGCGGGATCATCGGATCTGGATGTATTCGTCAAAGGGCGGACCACCCCTGCGTGAAGTGCCGAAACCAGACGTCAGATTGCCGAGCAACGAGGGGCTCGAAGCGCTGGCGGTGTATCCTTCCGCCGGCCAGGACGCCTACGTGGTGGGCGCCGAAAACGACGGACGACTCTGGCTCTGTCACCTCGCCAGTCAGTGTGAATCGATGCCGGCACGGGCACTGCCGGGGCCCGGCTTTGGACTCGCAGGCCTTGCATCGTATCCGCCGACCGGCCTCGCCGTTCTGTATCGCGCATACGATCCCAGGCGCGGCGTGCGCGTCGTCCTGCGACTGATCGATCGGCCGCTGTTGGCAGGCAGCGCAACGGCAGACGAACTGATTCTCGAGGCGCCGCTCACCATCGACAACTTCGAGGGCGTGGCGATTGTGGGAGACAGCGATCGGATGTTCCGCGTGTACCTGCTCTCGGACGACAACGCCTCGAAGCAGCAGCGCACGTACCTGCTTGCGTTCGACTGGCGACGCTGAGACGCCGAGGTCGCATGAGTCTGTCGACTCACTTACCTCGTAAGGAGAACATCATCTCCATCGTGACGACCACCGGAACAGGATGGCCCTGAAACATCCCCGGCTCAAACTGCCATGCACGAGTCGCTTTGATCGCCGCAGCATCGAGATCGCGGTGAAGTGAGCGAACCACACGCACTCCGCCGACGCGTCCGTCGGCTTCGACGACAACCTGCATCACAACCGTTCCTGCGACGTGTTCCGCCATCGCCCTCTGTGTGTACAGCGGTTTCACTGGCTTCTTGACCTTCGGCAGGGTCATGTCCGGATCGCAGGGACGATGGACGTCCGGGAAGAACGGCGGAAGACCCGGGAGATCCGGGCGGGTCTCAATCGCCTTGGGATCGGTGATGGCGATCTCTTCGAGGGTGTCGCGCTTCTCGATCCGTCCGGTCGCGCATAACATGCGATTCAGAAACTGGTCCTCGGGATTCTTCCCGAACTTCGGTCGGTCTTCGAGTGGGATACGAAGTTCGAAGCGGTGGCGGTCGTTGGTCGCGAACTCGATGACTCCGCCCAGTGGCAAGCTGCACGCTGAGCTGATGACGTGTCCGCATACCGTCGCCACCTCACCGACATGATCCCTTGCACCGACTGAGTTCAGACGGGGAATTGATGGCTCCTGCGCAACGAGCCCAACGAGCAGGAGAGCAGCAACAGTTCGCACGGGATTACATCACCCGCTGCGATCGATCAGATATCCAACGGTGCCAACGATCAGCAGTGCGACAACGACGACGGCGGCGACAGCAGACGCGACCATGCCCTAGAACGCCTTGCCCAGGAAGGGGAGCATGCGGCCCGCCCACAGCACCGCGACCCACGAACTGAGTGACAGGATCGCCATCGCCTTGTCGCCAAGGCCAGCGTCGAACCTGTCATCGGCGCGGCTGCCCCAGGGCCTCCCCCACACCGTCAGATACAGAAAGTTCGCGCCGGCGATCACCAGGAAGACGACCTTCCACTTGAAAGGCTCACTCGACGAGTACTGCCCCGGCTGACCGACGAAGAAGAACATCCCGGTGATCAGGTTCGCGCCAAACCCCAGCATCCCCCATGGCAGCAGACGATGCACGTCGGCGAACGGCATCTGGCTCATTACCCCGAGGATTCGCAGGTTCACCGCCAGCAGCACACCAAACGACAGTGAGAGACCCAGGAAATGGACCGTTTCCGCCGCAGGCCACGCCCATCGGCTGTACACAGCCACCTGATTGATCGTCCACGTCATGAAGCGCTCCGGATTACCTGCTGGCGCCGCCACGCCTCCGGCAAGAATTTCCGGATGCCGAATCTCGCCGCCAAGGTTTGCTGCGCGCCCCATGACCACAAGGGCCAGGACCAGAAGCACCGTCGCTGCTGGAACGAGTCCACGTGCCGCACGACCGTGGCGCCGCCACTGCCACAAGGCGAGCCATGCCACGAATCCCGCGAATTCCATCACGGTGAATCCGATGAGCGCGGCGTCCTGGTGGACCCTGATGGCGTCGTCGGAGACCTCTTTGAACGGCCGCACCTCTTGATGGGCAGCGACGCCGCTCACGTAAACAGGAAGCGTCAGGACCGCGATCACGAACAGCACTTCGAGCCCGACGTGCTTCAGGTGTTCGTTGCGCCGAACGTAGCCGAGGAGCAGGAGACCCAACGCGACCACCGATCCGACGGTGGGCACGTGGTTGATGATGAGGTGCAGGTGGGCCAGGTTCACGGGACTACGTACGCGAGAAGACGGCCCGCGGTGATCGCGCCGCTCCAGACGACGATCGACGCGATCGCCAGCAGACGCATATTGCTGCTCACCTCACGCTGCTCTGCACCGCTGCCGAGCACGAGCGAACGCATCGGCACGACCGTGGCGGCGCTGGCGATGACCAGACCCATCTTGACGAAAAACGGAAACGCCGTACCCCAATGCGTCGGGTCTTTGATGAACAGCAGAATGCCGGTCACGATGTTGACGCAGAGGCCGACGGCGAGGGTCGGAAAGACCCAGCGGTACGAGGACAGGGGAACGTTTCGGCCGACGCCGAGCAAGCGTAGATCGAACACATAGCTCGCGCCGACGAGCACGCCCATGCCTGTGGTGTGAAGCGTCAGCACGGTTGGGAACGCCCACACCGAGGGCGACTCCTTCAACCACGTCGACAACGCCGTCGCATCAAGCCAGTTCAGCACGAGGTCAATTCAGAATGCAAAATGCAAAATTCAAAAATGACCGCTGAATCGTGGTTCAACGTGGTTTTGCACTTCGAATTTTGCATTTTGCATTTTGCATTTCGCATTGCACTACGTGAGTCTCCCCTAGTGTCTGTACTGAGTGCTGACTTCGTTGTGTTCGGTCTCCGTGCAGCTTCCGCGCTCTCCAACGATCGCATTGGTCGGCGAGAGGCGCAGCGTTCGCTCGGGCATCACCCACGGCTGCAGCAGCACGTCGGGGTCCTCGATGATGACTTCGTACTTCATCTGGTTTCCGGTCCTCGTGAACTTCTCGATCGCCCGCATCTTGTCGGTGTGGAAAAAGCCGCCTCGACCAAGCCATGTCTCGTCAGAGAACCCGATTGAATCGAGCACGAGGGTGTCGCCTTCCCAGCGGCCGACGGTGTAGCCGAAGTATGTGTAATTGTTCGCCCGCCGCGGATCGTGCGGCTTTCCGTCGACCGGAATCATGCGGAACTCCGCGTACCCACCGGCACCGTCGACGCCGGCCCTGTAGATGAACGTGACGTCGGTGTCGGTAGCGAAGATGCGCGCCGGCGGTCCCTGCCGCGGCACTCCGAGCGGAAGGCAGGTCATGACCGGGTCTTCTCTGTTCGTCCACTGATCCAGCTCGATGATCTTGTCCCAGAATTCCGGCTTGTACATCGGCTGGCGCATATCGAGCCGCATGCCTGACATGAACGGCCAGTCCTCACTCTGATTCGTCCACTCCATGCAGTTCTTCGACTGGAATGGAGTGCACCGGCGGAACATGTCGCCCACCGTCACACCCGGAGCGCCGGCGCCCGTCAGATTCACGGCTCCCCCCCAGGAGCCGGTCAGGTCGGGCTTCCCGTTTTTCAGCCTCGGCGTCGGCGCGTTTGGATCCGCGGGCGGAGGAGCGCCGAATTGCGCGGCCGCTGGCGCGACGAGGACGCCGAGAACGAGTGCCACCATGAACGCCTTCATCGCACTCCTCACTTTCCAGCCTTCTGCACACTGTCCGGAACAGGCACGATGACGTAGATCTGGCCGATCTCAGTCACCTTCGATTTCAGCTCGCGAACGACGGTGCCGTTCCGGCGCTCGACCATAGTGGCGGGCATCAGAGCCTCGATCTTGAAAAGCGGATTGTTGAAGTCCTGGAAATTGCTGTAGACGAACTCCGTCGTGTTCGTCCCGCTCTTCACGACCACCCGCTCCGGCAGGAACGTGTTATCGAGCGTCGCCGTCGCAATCGCCCCCGGGACTCCCGGAATCGGATAGGTGACGATCGCCTTGTCTCCCTGCCATGCCAACGTGGTCGTCCCCTTCACTCCGGCGGTGGACTGAGCATCCAGCAACGTAGCCGGGTTCTTGCCGAAGGACTCGGTCGTCGGCAGGCCGGCGGCGCCAGCGATGGCGGCCTTGGGCGCACCTTGCGGACTTGCCCACAGACGGATCCGCCGCTCCTGGAGCGCGGCTGGCTTTGGCGTTGCCTTACCCTTGCCAGGAACGAGCTCCGCACCTGGAATGTCTTCGTCCCAGGCGTAATCGCCGCTCATCGTTTCAACGTTCTTGTACGTCTGCTTGTTGGGGAGCGTGCACTCGATTTGCGTACGGTAACCGGGGAGCTGGTAGTTGGCCTGGATACGCACCTTCGTCACCGCACAGGCCTGACCGTTCACCTGGATCGTGCCGCCGTCGGCGTGATAGTCGAGCGTCTTAATGAGCTCGGATTCGGCGCCGCTCCGCAGCATCCCCATGTGCCAGGTCCAGTTGTAGAGGACCGACTTCAGGTCCTTCGCCCCTGCTTCCGGGGTAAAGGCTGGCCCCCGACCGAAACCACCACCACCACGTCCCTGGCCGCCGCCACCCCCTCGGCCTCCGGCTCCTGGGCCCTGCGGGGCTCCAGTACCGCGCCCTTGAGGCGCTCCCGCTCCGGGGCTCTGGGGCTCCTGGCCCTGGGCAGATCCGGACCTTACCTGGATCGTCGCGACAAGGAGGGCGAGCACACCTATCGCGAGAGATCGTCGATCAAACATGGCCAACTCCCAGGTACTCAGCTAGTCGCGTCCGTCGCCGAAGAACAGCTTGATCTCGCGGTCGCCGAGCGTCAGATTCCTGATGAATCCCGACGGGTGGCCATTGACCGCCGGAAGGACGGTCACCTTGAGGATCTCGCCAGGCTTCATGGAGGTCTTGTTGATGCCCTCCCGGGTCAGCGTCTGGACGGAGGCGGTGGTCAGAATCCAGTCCGTGAACGTGCCATCCTTGTTCGGGACCGTGAGCTCGATGCTCGCGTGCGGATTCGTAAAGTTCAATTTCTTGAGCCGGCCCTGAAGGACCACTTCCTTGTTCAGGTCATACACGCCCGCGACGGCATGATGGGCCTGCAACCCGACCCCGGCCATCAGGATTCCACACAAGGCGACCAGTGCAATAGTCCGTGTAGTCATCGTTGCTGCTCCACAACTGTGAGTGCGGATGGATCCTAGCAAGACGCTGCCCCAGACCTCAAGGGTAGACTAGCGCCCGTGAGCGCTACATGACCAGGACACACGACATCGTCGTGATCGGGGCTGGACACAACGGCCTGGTAGCCGCGGCCTACCTTGCAGCAGCTGGAAAAGACGTGCTCGTCCTCGAGCGCAATCCGTGGTCGGGAGGCGGCGTTGTCACCGCGGAGTTGACGGGACCGGGCTTCGCGCACGATCGCTTCAGCACCGGTCACATCTTCGTGCAGGCCAATCCGCTCATCAAGAACGACGAGCTGAAGCTGCTTTCGCGCTATGGCCTCACGTACATCTACCCGGAGATGCCGTTCATCTGCGTCTTCGAGGACGGCGAGACCATCGGCTTGTACCGCGATCGACAGAAGACCTACAAGAGCATCGCCGCGTACTCGAAGAAAGACGCCGACGCATTTCTTCGCTTTGCCGACATCGCCATGCAGTACCTGCCACCGATATCGGCATCCTTCTACACGCCCCCGCTGCCGATGGGCGCGAGCCTGGCGATGCTCGATCAGAGCGTCGAAGGTCGCGACCTGTTCGCCATCATGCACAAGAGCCCCTTCGACGTGATCCTCGAGAACTTCGAACACGAGCGGGT
>DATFRP010000024.1:0-12704 GCA_035263125.1 Vicinamibacterales bacterium | reverse complement strand
CACGACGTGTCAGCCCAGGCTGGCTAGCCGGACCACGTCAGGACCCGATGGCGCCGCGCGACAGATAGACTCGACCTGCGGCGGCCGACTGAACGGCCTCCGCCAGTTCGACATGCATATCGGACTTGTTGACCACCGCGATCACGCCCATGTTGATCCACTCGTATGCGTTTCGCACGACCGCAGTCAGCAGTACGAAGGGAATGATGTGGCCCTCATCGCGGAGCATCTTCATCGCGGCAAGACCGGTCAGCCCCGGCATCTCGAGATCGCTCACGATCACCTCCGGCCGCAACGATATCGCTCCGTCGACGAGCTCGCGGCCGGTCGCGACCGAGGCAACGATCTCGAATGTGTCTTGAAGCAGCCTGACGATGGCATTTCGAACCTGAACGCTGTCATCCGCGACCAGTACCCGCACCTTGTCCACCTGTTCGTCCCGCACATCGCAGGATCACAGATCGGCAGCGCGATGTCGTTGCGCTGGAGCAATGAGCGTGGGGGCAAGCTCGCGTGCGAGCTTGCACTAGCCGTAGCTCGCCCGTCAGGCGAGCGAAGGCCGGTCACGGGAGCATGAGCTTTTCGGGCTGGATGATCCGCACGAGGCCGCGACGCTTGCTGACGATGCCCTTCCGCTCCCAGTGTTTGAGCAGCCGGCTCGCGGTAAACGGACTCACGTCGGCAAGCGAGGCGAGTTGTTCGTTCTTGATCCGCACCTCGACGTGCGAGCGCGACGGCGTTCCGAGCCGCGTGCCGAGACTCGTCAGCGCGCGCGCCAGTCGATGCTCGGCGTTGCCGCCAACGAGCTGCGCATGACGGTCGGCAAACTCCGCGACGTAGGCAAGTGCCACCTGCAACACGTTCCCGGACACCTGCGGATACGCGTGGGCAAACCGCTGAATCACGTGACGCGACCACTCCTGCACTTCCACGGGATCGAGTGCCTCCGCGGTCCCGATGTACGCGTTTCTCGACAGCAGGCAGCCGAGGCCGAACACATCCCCTGGACAGAGGATCCCGAGCACGACGTGGTGCCCTTCGCTCGTGAGCCTCGAGAATTGCACGCGTCCCTTGCGAACGACGAACAGCTGGGTAGCTGGATCCCCTGTATGGAACAGCACCTGGGAAGGACGGAGTGTCCGGCGATGTGAGTTGGCGAGGATCGTCCGCCTGCCTTCGGGATCAACCCCGGCAAGCAGGCGATCTGTGGCGTCGCGCGTGTATGAACGCGTTCCGATCGCGTCCGCGATCAACGAACGAATGTCCGCAGCACGACTCACTGCAGAGACCCCGTCCAGGGCTCACTTGCAAGATATGACCCAAACCGCGAACTATCGTCAGTTCGAGGCTTCTCTCCGTTCTTTCCGCGCGCGCTCGATCTCGCCGCGCAGTGCGTCGAGGTCCTCCGCGGTCCACGATCCCTCACGGACGAGTGCCATCATCATCTGTCGAAGCGATCCGCCGAAGAACACCTGCAGGTACTGCTGCAGCGCGGCACGTTTGGCCGCCGCTGGCGAGGTGGTTGCCGAATAGATGTAGCGCAGCCCGTCTTCGTGATGCTTCAGATGGCCCTTGGTCTCCAGGCGCTGGAGCATCACGCGCACGGAGGAGGACGAGGGCGGATTGACCAGGCTGCCGCGGATCTCTTCCGCCGAGGCGCGGTTGCCGAGCGCGAAGACGGCGTTCATGATCTCGCGCTCGCGGCGGGTCAGATGGTCGAGGCGGGCGGCCATACGCGACAGTCGTCGCATCGTATGTGCGACAACTGTCGCATGTCAAGCCGCCGCGCCTTATCAACCCACCTGCCCTATCACCCCACCCGCCCCACCTGCCTTACTTGGCTTTGGCGTGCAGGCCGAACGCCGCGCCCTGCGGATCGGTCGCGCTCAGCACGCGATCGCCGCCAGGCACCTCGTTCGGACCGTTGAGGATCTTGCCGCCGTTCGCCTTGATGCGCGCCGCCGCCGCGTCGGCATCGGGCACGCGGAAGTAGATCAGCCAGTTCGGCGGCACGTTCGCCATCTCCGGCGGGCGGTTCATCATCCCGCCGATCATTCCGTGCGGGCGGTTGAACATTTGGTACTTGCCCATCGGCCCCATGTCCATCGACTCGCTCGGCTGCCACCCGAAGACGTCCTGGTAGAACTTCATCGCCGCTGGCATGTCGGTCGTCATCAGCTCGTGCCACGACGCGTCGCCCACTTCGGGTGCGCCCTCGGGCCGCTGCTCCGAGCTGGCCGGCTCGATGATGTAGAAGGCAGCGCCCTGCGGATCCATCATCAACTGCATGCGGCCGATGTCCGGGATCGTGATCACCTCTGTGTGCGTGTTCCCGCCGAGTTTCTTGATCTTCGCCACGGCTTCCTCGAGCTTCGGCACGCCCACGTACATCGCCCAGAACGGCGGCGCTTTCACTTCCGGTGGCTTGGTCATCATCCCGCCGACTCCCACGTCACCGCTTCGATTGAACGCCGTGTAGGGCTGACCTGCGCCTTCGAATGGCTCCGTCTTCCAGCCCACCACCGTCTTGTAGAACGCTTCGGCCGCTTTCATATCAGTGGTCATCAACTCGTACCAGAGCGGCCGCCCAAGCAAGGTCGATGTCGCAACAGCCATTGAGTACCTCCTGCGCCAGCGAACGGAGCAGGAACATGTGAACCGCTGAACTCTCGAACCTCAGGCGTCCACGAGCTCACGTGTTCCAGCCCCTTCCCAGTTCCAGCCCCCCAGTCTGCCACGGACCAATGACGCCACAGCGACGTGCCTCATGCGTGGGCGCGATTTTTCCTGGGACGGATCGAGCTGAGCCACGGAGACAAGACACGGAGGATTCAGGCCACGAAGATCACGAAGGTGAGGAACGGACAACGCCTTGGTGATCTTTGTGTCCTTTGTGGCCAACTCGCCGTGATCTCTGTGTTCTCCGTGGCCCAGAGCTCTTCTACCCACGGTGGAGAGCGGCGGAACGGAGACATTGGGCCACGAAGATCACGAAGATCACGAAGGTGAGAAACGGAGAACGACTTGGTGATCTTTGTGTCCTTATGTGGCCAACTCTCCGTGATCTCTGTGTTCTCCGTGGCCCAGAGCTCTTCTAGCCACAGTGGAGAGCGGAGGAACGGAGACATTGGGCCACGAAGATCACGAAGATCTCAGAGGTGGAGACACGGAGACCTCCGTCTTTCTCGTGACGGGGCGAGCTGAGTCATTGAGACAAGACACGGAGGATTCAGGCCACGCAGATCACAAAGGTGGAGACACTCCGTGTCTCCGTTCTCCGTGGCTACGCTGGGATCGGCGTTCGCACGAGCTCGACGGGATCGCCGACGCCTATCGCTCCTCCGCGCACGACGTCCGCATTGAGCGCCAGCTTGTTGTCGAATCGCTTGACGATATCCTTGAGCACCTTCGGGTTCACCTCCAGCGTGTCGGGATCGATCGTCGTCATGTGGCACCGCGATCGCATCGAGTCGAGCGAGATGGTCGCGTCGCCGATGTGAAGCTCGCCGCCCGGCCAGCCGCGCTCCGCGAGTCCTTCGACCCCACCGATGACGATGTTGGGGCGCAGACGCCGCACGTCACGTCCGAATGCGGCAACGGCGCCGTCGGTGGCAACCAGCAGTGGAAGGATGTCGAACCGATCGAGCGCTATCCATTCCTCGAGCCACGCGTCGGCGCCCGCCGCGTTCTTGACGAGCGCGAGCGCCTCCGCACTGTCCCACGGATATCCGTCGATCCGCGCGCGCCCATCCGTGTCGAGCGTTCCCTGCAGCCCGATGAGACGATAGTGCCGTCGCGACGTGCGTACGCCTTCAGGGCCTCGCACCCGCACTATCCGATCGCCCGGTATCCCGGCCGACGACAACATCGTCATGGACAGGCGCTCACCGGCAAGCGACTTCACGGGATACCGCCACAGTTCTGCTACGTACAGTGACATGGCATTCGTGTGATGCACGACGCCGACGCAGTGTGACAATCAGGTGGAGAACACAGAGGGAACGAGGACATTCACAGGGAGCGAACGGAGGCCCCCGTTTTCTCCGTGTGTTTGATTCTCCGTTTCCCCCGTGTGGCGATTACTCCGCGTTCTCCTCATGGCCTGTCACAATACCCGCGCGTCGGCATCTCAAAGGCAGACGAAAAAGGAGCACGAAGATGCCCGCACCGGGAACCAACACTGATAAATACATTGCCTGTGCCGCCCTCGTCCCGGACTGCCCGTTCGAGGCCACGGCTCAGACCGAGGACGAGCTCTTGGAGATGGTGGCCGCGCATGCCGCGCATACCCACGGCATCAGCGAAGTCACTCCGGAGCTCGCTGCGAAAGTGAAAGCGGCGATCAGGAGCCGGCCGACCGAGTGACCATGGCCGTCCCCGCTGCCGAGCCGAGCGACGAAACGCTCGCCGCGCGCGCCGCGGCCGGGGACGACTCCGCCTTCGAAACGATCGTGGAGCGGTATCAGGCCCGCGTGTTCCGACTCGCCTGCCGCCTCACGAGCGACACCGAGGCGCCCGACGTCCTGCAGGACACCTTCCTTCAGGTGTACCGGCATCTGTCGACGTTTCGCGGCGACTCGCAGTTCGGAACGTGGCTGTATCGCATCGCGACCAACGCAGCGCTGATGCATCGGCGGGCAACGTCGAGACGGCCTTCAGATTCGCTGGAGATGTACATGCCGCAGTTCGATGCCGATGGCAGACACGCCGCGACGCCGGCCGAACTGCAGGTGGCCTCGTGCGCGGACGAGATGGTCGACCGCCAGGTGCTCGCCGAAAAAGCGCGCGACGTCATTGCCCGGCTGCCCGATCTTTATCGCGAGGCGTTCGTGCTGCGCGACCTCGAAGAGATGTCCACGGCACACGTCGCGCAGGCGCTCGGCATCGAACCGGCGACGGTGCGTCAACGCGTGCATCGCGCCCGGCTCATGCTGCGCGGATATCTGAGTGAACTCCCAGGAGCCAAGCCGTGAACCACATCGCATGCGTATCCGGAGTCGATCTGCTGATGGACTTTCTCGAGGGTGTGCTGCCGGCCGAGGTGAACGCCGCCATCGAGACGCACGTCGCCGGCTGCGAGCGATGCGCCGCTTTCGTGGCGTCTTATCAGGCGACACCCCGCATCATGCGCGACGCCACCGCATCCACGCTGCCGCCCGACGTCGAGGCGTCGTTGCGGGCGTTCCTGCGCAAGCGAACCACCGCGTTCAAGAAGCCCTGACGAAGAGGGCGGGCCCGATCTCATCAGGCCGCACCCAACCCCCCGCAACCCGCGCCGGCCAACTCTAGGGTCATGGCCCGTTCCGCACCAAACGTGCGATCGCATCCGTCAATGATGGTGGGTGTGCAACGTCGATTCGCTGATCAGCGTCCTTAACTACAGGACTGATCACCATGTCTCCGTGGTGTCTCATTTGCACATCGAGCGTTGAAGCCGGCACCCATGCATTCTCACGACCAGCCGAAGGAACAGGCTCACACGTATCGTCCGAGAGGACGCCGTCCCCGCGGGCGTCGGGGCTCGCTCATCGATTGGCGCGACCCCGATTCGAATACGCACGTTCTGGATTGGCGCGAGCGCGCGCACGAGTTTGGCCTGGTTCCCGTGGATGCTGAGGACGATGACGCTGCCGTCGAAAGGTCGCCTGCCCCTGTGATCGATACACCCGAACGACTCCTCCACGACGAAGAACCCGAGGCGTTCGACGATCAGCACCTCGACGAGCAGGACGAGCACGAGGACATCCCCTCTGAGGAAGTCGAGCAGTCTCCCCAGGCCGGCGTGCCTGACGCCGAAGTCGACCTCGTGCGCACGTATCTCACCCACATCGCGCGGCGCAAACTGCTGACGGCCCGTGAAGAGCAGGAGATCGGGGCTCGAATCGAAGCGACCCGCGGCGAGCTGCTCGCCGAAATCGCGACGATCCCAAGCGCGCTGCAGACGCTCGTGGCACTCGCTGAACAGGTGAAGAGCGGTTCGTCCCCGGCGGCGGAACTGATTCTGCTGCCCGACGGCGGCGAGCTCAAACCGGAACGGATCGAGCCGGTGATGCGCGACTTCGATCGCATCCGACGTCAGCAGCGCCTCATCAACAACGCGCATCGCCGATGTGAAGACCGCGGTTCGACCGCGGACACGCGCGCAACCTTCCGTCGCGAGAGCACCCGCGCCTACGAGCAGATCGGCACGATTCTTCGCAACCTTCCCATCCGGCCGTCGGTCATCGACGACATGTTCGGCGAGTTGCGTCGTATCGATCAGGAATTCGAACGGATTGCTCGAGAGCGGCCAGGCCGTCATCCCGATCGCGCACGGCAGGCGCTCGAGGCGAAGATTGGACTTCCACGACGGCTCTTCCGTCAGCGGTTCGCGCGCGTGCAGGAGCGGGAGGAGGCCCTGACCGAAGCCAAACGTCGGCTGACGGAGCCGAACCTTCGACTGGTCGTATCGATCGCGAAGCGTTATCTCGGACGCGGATTGACGCTGCTCGATCTGATCCAGGAAGGCAACATCGGCCTGATGAAAGCGGTAGACCGCTTTCAATACCGGCGCGGCTTCAAGTTCTCGACCTACGCCACGTGGTGGATCCGGCAGTCGGTTGGACGGGCGGTCGCCGACTACGGACGGACCATACGCCTGCCGGTGCACGCCATCGAGTCGCTCAACAAGATGACGCGCGCGCGCCGCGAGCTTGCGACCGAGCTCGGCCGCAATCCCCGCCCCGAGGAACTGGCTGCCCGGCTCGAGATGCCGATTGGCAAACTGCAGCTGCTGCTCGACGCCGCGAAGATTCCGACCTCACTCGACTCGCCGGTTGGTGAGGACGAAGAAGCCACGCTCGGCGCCCTGCTGCGCGACGTCGCCGTCCCATCACCCGAGGAGCAGGCGATACGTGGTCAGATGGCCGACGAAGTCGAACGCGCGATGGCCCCGCTCACGGAGCGCGAACGGGAAGTCATGCGGCTGCGGTATGGACTCGGACTCGACCGCGAGCTGACACTCGAGGAAATCGGGCGCCGCCTGTCGGTCACGCGCGAGCGCGTCCGGCAGATCGAGGCGCAGGCGCTCGCGAAAATGCGCCGCGCGCGCACGACCGCCGCGTAAGCGCCTCCCACCCGCGTCGCGCCCGAGCGACTCTCCGCCTTCGCAAATGCTACGGCGGACCAGCCGTTGGCTGGAAGTCTTCCTCTCTCCTGCAAACTTTGTGTAACACGGCAAGACCCGAGCATAGCGATGCTAGAGTGGCGCCCCTAAGCACCACTCAACTGCAGCTGTCGCGTCGCATTGCGATCGCGACTTACCTCGAGGAGTTCGTGTGTACGCTCGTCACTCGCTTCCTGTCTCTCTCTCGTCACGTCGAATTCATACTCGCATCGCGATCGCTCTTGTTCTCGCAGCCATCATTGTTGTGACCGGCCCGTCGACCACGCAGCGGACTTCCGCGCAGGCACCCACGTCCGTGGATCTGTCCAGATATGTCCGTGTCGGACGATTCGATCTGCCCGAACCGACTCGAACGACCGCGCCCGCCAACAGCCTCCTCGCGCAGGAAGCGTCGGCCGTGACCTACGACTGGGATACCGACTCCTTGTTCATCGTCGGCGACGGCGGCACATCGGTCGTGCAGGTATCGAAAACCGGAGACCTGATCGACTCGATGACGCTGGCGCAGGGCAGCAGTCCGCAGGGCACTGAGTTCTACGACACAGAAGGGATCGCGTACGTCGGCGGCGGCAAGTTCGTGCTCATCGAGGAACGCTATCGCCAAGTGAATCTGTTCACCTACGTCCCGGGCGGCATCCTGCACAGGAGCGACGTGCAGACGGTGACGCTGGGAACGACGACTGGGAATACGGGGCTCGAAGGCATCTCGAACGATCCGCTGACGGGAGGGTTCGTCCTCGTCAAAGAGAAGGATCCGGAGTCGATCTTCACGACCGGTATCGACTTCAACGCGGGAACGGCAACAAACGGCTCGCCCACTGCCACCAGTTCGACGAATCTCTTCGATCCTGCGCTCGCCAACCTCGCTGACTTCTCCGATGTGTTCGCGCTGTCGAATCTGCCGTTCCTCAGCGGACAAGCTGATTTCGGTCATCTCCTCGTGCTGAGCCAGGAGTCGGGCCAGATCATCAACATCGATCGCAATGGAGCGGTCTCGAGCCGACTGACCATCGTCGCTGATCCGGGCAGCCCGATCGGCGTGCCCGACATGACGATGGAAGGCGTCACGATGGATCGCGACGGGAATCTGTACGTGGTCAACGAGAACGGCGGCGGCGACCCGAGCCATCCGCAGCTGTGGGTGTATGCGCGGTCCAACGCACCGAACCTGGCGCCATCGGGTGTGTCGCTGAACAACCCTGTGACGTCGATCCCCGAAAACAGCAGCACGGCCGCTCCGATCAAGCTGGCGGAGATCGTCGTCGCTGACGATGGACTTGGAAACAACACGCTGACCGTGAGCGGCGCCGACGCCAGTGCGTTTCAGATCATCGGCGCGGGCCTCTATCTCCGGGCAGGAACGCCGCTGAGCGCAACCAGCAAGCCGACCTATCACGTGACGATCAACGTGGACGATACGACCGTCGGCATCAATCCCGATGCCAGCGTCGACTACGAGCTCACCGTCGGTCCGTCGACGGGCGGCACGCCGTCGCTGATCATCTCCGAGGTCGCCCCGTGGTCGAGCGGCAACAGCCCGGCATCGCTGCGTGTCGACTGGTTCGAGGTGACGAACGTCGGCACCGCAACGGCAAATATCACCGGTTGGAAGATGGACGACAGCTCGAACTCGTTCGGGTCGTCCGTGGCGCTGAACGGTATCAGCAGCATCGCGCCCGGCGAGTCGGTGATCTTCATGGAGACGACCGACGCGACGTTGGCCACGAAGGCGGCCGCGTTCCTGGCGGTCTGGTTCGGAGCAAACGCGCCGGCCAATCTGAAGATCGGCAATTACTCCGGCGGCGGAGTCGGTCTCAGTACAGACGGTGACGCCGTCAACCTTTTCGACAGCACTGGAGTGCTGCAGGCGAATGTCGTATTCGGGGCGTCGCCGACGGGTCCGTTCAGGACATTCGACAACGGCCCTGGTCTCAACAACACGACGATCTCCCTGCTGAGCGCAACCGGCATCAACGGCGCGTTTGCTGCGTCGTCCGATTCAGTCGAAATTGGATCACCCGGCACCGTCGGTGGCGCATCGACTCCGGTCGTCAACATCTCGGCGACAGACGGAAGCGCCGCTGAAACCGGCAGCGATCCCGGCACGTTCCGTCTCATACGCACCGGAAGCACAGTCGGCGCGCTGACGGTCAACTACACGATCGCCACCGGGGCAGGCCAGGCGGGTGGCGCCGACTACACGCCGGCGTTGACCGGCGTGGCGACGATTGATCCGGGCCAATCCTTCGTCGATGTGACGATCGCACCTGTCGATGATGGCGTGTTCGAAGGACCTGAGACGGTCACGCTGACCTTGTTCGACTCGGGGAGTTACGACGTCGGCAGTTCGCCGACGGCCACTGTGGTCATTGCCGACAACGATCCGCCCGACACGACGATCGACAGATCGCCAGCGGCGTCGACGACCAGCACGTCCGCGCAGTTCTTCTTCAGCGGCAGTCAGCCGGTGTCCGCGATTGCAGGCTTCGAGTGTGCGATCGACGGCCCCGCGTTCGACCCGTGCAGCAGTCCAGTCAGTTACAGCGGCTTGTCGGAAGGCAAGCACACGTTCGCCGTTCGCGCAGTGGACAGTTCAGGAGGCAAGGATCCGACGCCGGCCTCGTTCGCGTGGGTAGTCGATCTCACTGCGCCAACGATCACGGTTACTGCCAGCATGTCGGAGCTCTGGCCGGCGGACGGCAAGATGCTGACGGATACCATCACCGGCTCGGTTCGAGATCTGTTGTCTGGCGTTGCTGCGGGCACCGTCAGGTTCCGGGTGGTTGACGATTACGGGGAGATCCAACCCACGGGACCGATCTCGCTGCGGGCCGACGGCTCCTTTTCGTTCGTCGTGACGCTGGAAGCCAGGCGCCTGGGATCAGATCAAGGCGGGCGCGACTATCGAGTCGTCGTGACGGCCAGCGACTTGGTGGGTAATCAGGGGTCCGCGTTCACGATCGTCAACGTCCCTCACGATCAGGGGCAGTGAGGCGCGGAGTTTGAAGTAGGGGCCGCCTTTAGGCGGCCCGTTCCCGTTTTGACACGCCGCTGACGAAATCGTCTAGCATGTGGCGCATGAACATGCGCCACAGTCCGGCTGCCTTCGACTACGCTCAGGCCAAGCGAGCTGGACGCTACGTCGTTCTCCTCGCGCTGCTCTTCGTCGCGATCGTCACCGCCGCGACGCCAACGCTCGAGCCCAAAGCTGCCGCCGATCTGTCGACATTTCTCAAGTCAGCAGTCGATCGCGGTGACGTGCCCGGAGTCGTTGTCGCCGTCGTCAACAAAGACGGCATCCTTTACAACGAAGCGTTCGGCCAGAGCAGCACGACCAGCCATCGGACGATGACGAAGGACACCATCTTCAACATGGCATCGATGACCAAACCGATCACCTCGGTGGCGATCATGATGCTCGTCGACGAAGGCAAGCTGAAACTGGACGACGACGTCGCCAGGTATCTGCCGAAGTACAAGAGTCCGGTCGTCATCAGCAAATACAACGACGCCGATGCGAGCTACGAGACGCGCCCCGCGAAGCGCCCGATCACCATCCGGCATCTGCTGACCCACACCTCGGGTCTCGGGTACGGGTTCGCCAATCCGATGCTCACGAAGATCATGCAGAAGACCGGCAAGACCGAGATGGATCTGCCTCTCGTATTCGATCCAGGTGATGGCTGGCAGTACGGACCTAGCACACGGGTGCTCGGTAACGTCGTCGAGGCGATCTCAGGTCAGAAGATCGATGCGTTTCTCTGGTCGCGCGTCCTGGAGCCGCTCGGAATGCACGACACGAGCTATCTGGTGCCGACGACGAAGTATTCGCGCGTCGTCGCCGTGAACGCGCGCGGTACCGACGGCACGTTCGCGGAACGGCCGACGCCGGCGACCATCCCCGCCACCGTTCAGGGGGATGGGGGGCTCTACGGCACGGCCAGCGATTACGGGCTGTTCCTGCGCATGCTGCTGAATCGCGGTACGCTCGGGAGCACACGCATCCTCACTGAGAAGTCAGCCAGGACGATGCTCGAGAACCATATGGGCAACGTGGTGGTGAAGGAGATGCAATCCGCGAATCTGTCACTGTCGAGGAACTTCCCGGTGGGCGCCGGCAGGGACCGGTGGGGCCTCGGCTTTCAGCTCGCTGCCGAGAAGCAGACGAACAGACGCAGCCCTGGCAGCGGCACATGGGCAGGCATCTTCAACACGCACTTCTTCATCGATCCGGTCAAGGAGATCGGCGTCATCGTGATGATGCAGACGCTTCCCTTCTACGACGAGAAGTCGATGGCGGTGTATTCCGGCGTCGAAGAAGCGGTCTACCGGAATCTCAAATAGCGGGTCAGATCTGCTGGAGGAAACGGAGAGTACGGAGGGAACGTTAATCCGTTTCCTCCGCATCCTCCGTCGGTGTAGATTGTCGATCGTTTCGGTGAACACTGGAGGAAGATCAAAGCGATGAGACTCAGACGCGTCGGTGCGAGCGCGACGGTAATTCTGATGGCGGTAGGCGTTTTCTCAGTGACGTCGGCGTGGGCGCATCATTCGTTCGCGGCCTACGAGCCGAGCAAGCAGATCAAGCTGGTGGGCGTCGTCACCGAGTTCAAATGGACCAATCCGCACGTCTACATTCAGCTCGACGGGCAGGAGTCGACGGGCGGAGAGACGAAACGCTGGCTGATCGAATGCGCCAGCACGAGCATCCTCAATCGTGCCGGATGGCGCTTCAACCTGATCAAGGCAGGCGACAAGGTCACGGTGATCGTCGCGCCCCTGCGGAACGGAGAGCCGGCGGCGCTGCTCAAGCAGATGACGCTGGCCGACGGTACGAAATACGGGAACGGCGCGGCCGCGGGTACGGCCACTATTCAGTGAGGCGATTGATGCTCGCGCGACTGACGCTCGCCACGCTGATCGCACTCGCTGCCGCAGGCACCTCGATGCTCGCGCAGACGAAGCCGGTCGTTCACGGTATCAACGGTTCGTGGGAAGCGTACCCGATACGCGGCGAGGGATTTGGATCGGGTGTTCAGCCGAAGGTGCGCGTGCCTCCGCCACCGGCCGTCCCCGAACCGCCGCTGAAGCAGCCGCATCTCGATGAATGGCGCGCGACGCAGCAGCGCAATGCGGAGCTGACGCGCAAGGGGCTGCCGCCGCCCTCGACCGGCATGGCGTGCATTCCCGAAGGCATGCCCGCGATGATGCAGGGGACGTTTCCGATGGAGATCCTCGAG
Source organism: Vicinamibacterales bacterium (assembly GCA_035263125.1). GTDB lineage: Bacteria > Acidobacteriota > Vicinamibacteria > Vicinamibacterales > UBA2999 > Gp6-AA40. The sequence continues at coordinate 299 of DATFRP010000024.1, read as the reverse complement.
ACGCCCGGGCAGGTGACGGTCATACAGGAGGCGTTCACGCAAGTGCGCCGCGTCTATCTCGACGTGCCGCCGATTGCCCCGCAGGACGCGGAACCCTATTTCTCCGGGCACTCGACCGGCAAATGGGAGGGCGACACGCTCGTCGTCCAGACTGTGGGTGTGAAGGAATCCGTGCGCTTCCGCAACACGCCGCATTCGACCAACATGCGGATCACCGAGCGCATGAGCCTGGTCAACGACGAGATCCTGCAGAATCAGGTCACGATCGACGATCCGGAATTCCTGACCAAGCCGTGGAC
>DATFRP010000023.1:0-32308 GCA_035263125.1 Vicinamibacterales bacterium | reverse complement strand
CCCGTCAGCATCTGGATCACGCGCTTCTTCACCTCGTCGTGAAGAATGCGGATCTCGTCCTGCAGGTTGCGCTCCATCATGTCGAGCTCTTCCTGCTCGATCGCCTTGGCGCGGTCGTCCTTCTCGATGCCCTTGCGCGAGAAGATCTTGACGCCGACGATGATCCCCTCGATGCCGGGCGGGCAGATGAGCGACGCGTCGCGCACATCGCCGGCCTTCTCGCCGAAGATCGCGCGCAACAGCTTCTCTTCCGGCGTGAGCTGCGTCTCGCCCTTGGGCGTGACCTTGCCCACGAGGATGTCGCCGGGCTTGACGTAGGCACCGATGCGGATGATGCCGCTGTCATCGAGGTCGCGCAGGTAGGTCTCCGACACGTTCGGAATGTCGCGCGTGATCTCCTCGGGCCCGAGCTTGGTGTCGCGCGCCTCGATCTCGAACTCCTCGATGTGGATGGAGGTGTAGTAGTCCTCCTTCACCATCTTCTCGGAGACCAGGATCGCGTCTTCGAAGTTGTACCCGCGCCACGGCATGAACGCGACCAGCACGTTGCGTCCAAGCGCGAGCTCTCCGAGCTCGGTGCACGGCCCATCGGCCAGCACCTGCCCCTTGAGCACCTTCTGTCCGACGCGGACGATCGGCTTCTGGTTGATGCAGGTGTTCTGGTTCGACCGCTTGAACTTGGTCATCGGGTAGATGTCGGCGCCCATCTCCTTGCTGATGTCGTCGCCTTCACCCTGACCCTCGACCCGCACCACGATGCGCTGGCTGTCGACGTAGTCGACCGTACCGCCGCGCCGCGTCACGACCACCGCGCCCGAATCGCGCGCGGTAATGTACTCCATGCCGGTGCCCACGTACGGGCTGCGCGCCCGCAGCAGCGGCACCGCCTGGCGCTGCATGTTCGATCCCATCAGCGCGCGGTTGGCGTCGTCGTTCTCGAGGAACGGCACCAGCGAGGCCGCGACCGAGACCAGCTGCTTCGGCGAGACGTCGATGAACTGGATCTCGTCGCGCGGTGCCAGCACGAAGTCGCCGGCACGGCGGGCATCGACGCGCTCCTGCACGAACTTGCCGTCTTCGTTCAGCGGCGAGTTCGCCTGCGCGATGATGTACTGGTCCTCTTCCCAGGCCGACAGATAGAAGGAGTAGGGCTCGAATTCGACCCCCTTCTTCTTCGACCGGCCGTCGCTGCCCACGAGCTCGTCGGCCTCGACGACGTCGTTGACCTTGTACTTCGGGTTGCCGCCGGTGTTGTGGATGATCACGTAGTCGACGACGCGACCGTCCTTGACCTTGCGGTACGGCGACTCGATGAAGCCGAACTCGTTGATCCGCGCGTAGCAGCTGAGCGACGAGATGAGCCCGATGTTCGGACCTTCAGGCGTCTCAATCGGACAGATGCGCCCGTAGTGGGTCGGGTGCACGTCGCGGACTTCGAATCCCGCGCGTTCACGCGACAGACCGCCGGGTCCGAGCGCCGAGAGACGACGCTTGTGCGTGATCTCGGAGAGCGGATTGGTCTGGTCCATGAACTGCGACAGCTGCGACGACCCGAAGAACTCGCGAATCGCGGCCATCACCGGCTTCGCGTTGATCAGGTCGTGCGGCATGGCGGTCGCCATTTCCTGGTAGACCGACATCTTTTCCTTGATCGCGCGCTCCATGCGGACGAGACCAATACGGAACTGGTTCTCGAGCAGCTCGCCGACCGACCTCACCCGCCGGTTCCCCAGGTGATCGATGTCGTCCACGTTCTGCGGGTTCTTCCGCAGCTTCAGCTGATAGCGGATCACCTCGTAGAAGTCCTGCGGGTGCAGGATCTTCTCGTCGAGCGGCGTGTTCATCCCGAGCTTGGTGTTCAGCTTGAGACGGCCGACACGCGAGAAGTCGTACTTCTGCGGGTTGAAGAACATGTTCTCGAACAGCGACCGCGAGCTGTCGAGCGTCGGGGGATCACCGGGCCGCAGACGACGGTAGATCTCGATCAGCGCCTCTTCGTGGGTGCGGATCGGATCCTTCTTCAACGTCTGGCTGATGATCGCGCCGACGTCGTCGCGCTCCGGGAAGAACACTTCGATCTTCTCGACGTTCTTCTCCTGCGCCATCGAGATGACGCGCGGCGTCAGCTCCTCGTTGGCCTCGAGGATCACCTCGCCGGTCTCGGGATCGACGATGTCGGCGGCGGCAAACGCGCCTTCGAGCGCCTCATCGGCGATCGGCACCGAATCGATGCCCGCCTTGCGGAGCGCCGCAATCGCGTTCGCGGTGATCTTCTTGCCGCTCTGCACCGAGAAGTCGCCCGCCTTCACATCCGCCGCCGCGCGCAGCCCGACGAGGCTGTCGCTGACCGCCCACTTGAGCGCCGGACCCTGATTGAGCGTGATCCGATCGACCGAGTAGAACGTGCGGATGATCTCGTCCGCGCCGCGCAGCCCGAGGGCGCGCAGGAACACCGTCGCCAGGAACTTGCGCTTGCGATCGATGCGGACGTAGAGCAGGTTTTTCTGGTCGTACTCGAACTCCACCCACGAGCCGCGGTAGGGGATGATCTGCGCCACGTACAGCGTCTTGTCTTCGGAGTGGAAGAACGCGCCCGGCGACCGGTGGAGCTGCGAGACGATGACGCGCTCGGTGCCGTTGATGATGAACGTGCCGTTGTCCGTCATCAGCGGGATGTCGCCGAAGTAGACCTCCTGCTCCTTGATGTCGCGGATGGTCTTCACGCCGGTGTCCGGGTCCTTGTTCCAGACCACGAGCCGGATCGTGACCTTCAGCGGCACGGCGTAGGTCATGCCGCGCTCCTGGCACTCGTCGACGTCGTACTTCAGCTTCATCCCGACCGTGTGGCCGCAGATGTCGCAGACGTCGCCACGCGCCTGGTTCTCCTTGCCGCAACGCGGGCACAGCACCTGGTGGTCGCCGAACGGATCGGCGATCAGGGTCGCGCCGCAGTTGCTGCACGGCTTGCGAAGGTGGTGCAGGCCGGCCAGCTTGCCGCACTTGCACTCCCAGTTCCCGATCGAGTACTCGATGAACTCGAGCGACGAGTTCTCGCGGAAGTCGCTGATCGGGAAGACCGACTTGAAGACGGACTGGAGCCCCGCGTCTTCACGCTCGGCCGGCAGACGGTTCATCTGGAGAAAGCGTTCGTATGATTTCCGCTGAATCTCGATGAGATTCGGGATGGGAACCGTCGTTTTGATCTTGGAAAAGTCCTTGCGCTCGCGGTAGACGTTCTTGGGAAGGCTATACATCTCTGACTGATCCTCGAGGATCGGAAGTCGAAGGAAACGGCGGGCCCGCGGCGGACCCGCCCAGTATTAAGACCACCGCGATGGTGGTACGGTCTCTGCTGCGGTACTACGCGATCGAGACTTTGGCGCCGACTTCTTCGAACTTCTTCTTGATTGCGGCTGCTTCGTCCTTGCTCGCGCCCTCCTTGATCGGCTTGGGCGCGCTCTCCACCAGGTCCTTGGCTTCTTTCAGCCCCAGGTTGGTGACTTCACGGACGACCTTGATGACCTTGATCTTATCGGCGCCGACTTCGGTCAGCGTGACGTTGAACTCGGTCTTCTCCTCGGCCGGCGCTGCGGCACCGCCACCCGCGGCCGGGGCACCCGCCATCGCGACCGGCACGGCTGCCGCCGCCGACACGCCGAGTTCCTGCTCGAGCGCTTTCACGAGCTGCGACAGCTCGAGGACGCTGATGCCCTTGATGTAGTCGACCACCTGCTGCTGATTCAATTCGGCCATTTCTCTCTCCTCACGCGTGCCAGGCTCTAGGCTCTCGGCTCTAGGCTCTGGGCAATCGAGTTGAAACCACTCGGGTTCGTCTCCAGGCCCAAAGCCCGGAGCCGAAAGCCCAAAGCCCTAACTTGCTTGTTCGCCCTTCTTCTTCGCTGCCTCGTTGAGCACCGTCACCAGATTGCGCGGCGTTGCCGACAACACCGTCACCAGCTGCTGCATCGGTGCCTGCATCAGGAAGAGCAGCTTCGAATACAACTCCGGCCTGCCCGGCAGGGTCGCGAGATCGGTAACCGCGGCCGGCTTGATCTCCTGACCCTGTACGACCGCAGCCTTGATCTTCAGTGCCGGCGCGTTCTTCATGAACGTCGTCAGCGCCTTGGCCAGCGCCACGGCGTCGTCGCCGGTGTAGGCGACGGCGGTCGTCCCCTCGAAATGCTTCTCGAGGATCGCCAGCTTCGTGCCCTTGCTCGCGCGCTTGGCGAGCGTGTTCTTCACGACCTTGTACTGCGCCTTGGCGCCGCGGACCTGCCGCCGCAGCTCCGTCACCGCCGGCACGTTCAGGCCGCGATAGTCGACCAGGATCGCCGTATCGGCCGCCTTGAACGCGGTCGACAGCGCCTGGAGTTCGGTTTCTTTTTCCGCTTTCGTGACAGCCATCAGTGTTTCACCCGCTCATCGATGTGGGCCGTATCGATCGAGACGCCCGGCCCCATCGTCGACGACACGACGACGGACTTGAGGTACTTGCCCTTGGCCGCCGCCGGCTTCGCCCTGACGACGCTGTCGACGAGCGCATGCGCGTTGTCGATGAGGCTCTGCGCCGGAAACGAAACCTTGCCGACGGGAGCGTGGATGATGCCGGTCTTGTCGACGCGGAACTCCACCTTGCCCGCCTTGATCTCTTTGATCGCCTGCGCCACGTTGGGCGTCACGGTGCCGGTCTTCGGGTTTGGCATGAGGCCGCGCGGGCCGAGCACTTTTCCGAGCTTGCCGACGCCGCGCATCATGTCGGGCGTCGCGACGACCGCATCGAAGTCCATCCAACCGCCGAGGATCTTCTCGACGACGTCGTCGCCACCGACGAAGTCGGCGCCCGCGTCCTGGGCTTCCTTCTGCTTGTCGGCGCCGGCGATGACGAGGACCCGCTTGCTCTTGCCGAGCCCGTGCGGCAGGACGACCGTGCCGCGCACCATCTGGTCGGCGTGCTTGGGGTCGACACCGAGGCGCATCGCCATCTCGACCGTCTCGTCGAACTTGGCGAACTTCACCTTCTGGATCAAAGGTATCGCCTCCTCGATCGAATATGGCCGCTCCTGGACCTGCGCCGCGGCTGCCGTAAATTTCTTGCCGTGCTTTGCCATGTGCCTCCTTGTGGTCCACGCGGCGCGCTCACCGCGCGCCTCCCACGTTTCTGTAATGGGGTCGGAAGTCATTTTCCGAAATGGCTCCGTGGAAAATGACTCCCGACCCCTTTAGCCGATTACATCGATCCCCATCGACCGCGCGGTGCCGCGAACGGTCTTGACCGCGGCGGCCAGATCGGTGCAGTTGAGATCTGGCATCTTCTGCTTCGCGATGTCCTCGACCTGCTTGGCCGTCACGGTGCCGACCTTGTTCCGATTCGGCTCGGCCGATCCTTTCGCCAGGTTCGCCATCTTCTTCAGCAGCACCGACGCCGGCGGCGTCTTGGTGATGAAGCTGTAGCTGCGATCGGCGTAGATCGTCACGACGACCGGAATGATCAGACCGTCGTCTTTGGCCGTTTTCGCGTTGAAGTTCTTGCAGAAGTCCATGATGTTCACGCCGTGCGGGCCGAGCGCGGTCCCGACCGGCGGCGCGGGCGTCGCCTTGCCCGCGGAGATCTGCAACTTCACCATCGCCTGAACTTTTTTCGCCATCGTCTCTATCCGGGCCGCCTGAACGCGACCCCCACATCGGGTACGTAGGGGCCGCCTTCAGGCGGCCCGATCTAAATCTTCTCGACCTGCAGAAAATCCAATTCCACCGGCGTCGCGCGGCCAAAGATCGTCACCATCACCTTCAGCGTGTTGCGATCGAGGTTCACCTCGTCGACGACGCCGTTGAAGCTGGTGAACGGTCCTTCGTTGATCCGCACGTGATCGCCCTTCTCGAACGTGTACTTCGGCTTCGGCTTTTCGGCTGCCGACTTCACCTGCTCGAGGATGTGCTCGACCTCTTCCTTGCTGAGCGGAGTCGGCTTGGTGCCGGCGCCCACGAAGCCGGTGACCTTCGGCGTGTTCTTCACCACGTGCCACGCGTGGTCGGACATCGTCATCTCGACCAGGATGTAGCCCGGGAAGAACCGTCGCGCACTCTTCACCTCGCGGCCGCCGCGCTTCTCGACGATGTCCTCGGTCGGGATGAGCACCTCGCCGATCTCGTTCTGAAGGCCGTAGGCCTGCACCCGCTGCTCGAGCGACTCCTTCACTTTGTTCTCGAAGCCCGAGTAGGTGTGCACGATGTACCAGTTCATGGTCGCGACCTCGGTCATGCCACACCAAATCGCCTGAAGATCCAGTTCACACCCCAGTTGATTGCGACATCGAAGCCCCAGAGATACAAGCCGAAAAACGCCGACGTCACGACGACGACCATCGTGGTGGCATACACCTCGCGTCGCGAGGGCCACGTCACGCGGCGCATCTCGTTGCGCACCTCGGCGAGGAAGGTGCGTCCGTTGGACCACCACCCGCCGATCCCCCCGCCGTCCCGTTCGCCGCCTGGTCTGACCTGTTCGATCGTGCTCATCGCCGTCTACCTACTTCCAACCTGCTCTACTCGCCGCTTCTCGATTCGGTCACTTCTCCGTCCGCTTCCGCGCTTTCGCGCTTCAGTCCGCCTTCGCGCCTTCGGCGCTCCGGCGAGACAGCCTTCGCTGCAGAGCCTGCCTAGCCGAAGCTCACGCTTCGGCTGTCAGGCGTGAGCGAAGGCTGGCAGGTCAGGAGGGACTCGAACCCCCAGCCCTCGGTTTTGGAGACCGATGCTCTACCAATTGAGCTACTGACCTGTTCGATCAGGAAGCAGGATTCAGGAATCAGGAAGCAGGAGGATGCAGGCGCTTCCTGTTTCCGCCTCATTCCTCTGATTCCCGCTTCCTGCTGCATCCTGATTCCTGCTTCCTGATTCCTATTTCGTTTCCTTATGGTCCGTGTGCTTGCGACAGAAACGGCAGTACTTGCTGAACTCGAGCCGCTCGGTCGTCTTCTTCTTGTTCTTCGTCGTGCTGTAGTTCCGCCGCTTGCACACGCCGCACGCCATGTGAATGATGTCGCGCATAACTACTCAATAATCTCCGTAATCGTGCCCGCGCCCACGGTGCGGCCGCCTTCGCGGATCGCATACCGCGCGCCCTTCTCGAGCGCCACCGGCACGTGCAGTTCCGCCGTGATCGTCGTGTTGTCGCCCGGCATCACCATCTCGACCCCGTCCGGCAGCTTCAGCGACCCGGTCACGTCGGTCGTCCGGATGTAGAACTGCGGCCGATACCCGTTGAAGAACGGCGTGTGCCGTCCGCCCTCTTCCTTCGACAGGATGTAGACCTCGCCCTTGAATTTCGTGTGCGGCTTGATCGAGCCCGGCTTGGCGAGCACCTGGCCACGCTCGACGTCGGTCTTTTCCACGCCGCGCAGCAGCACGCCGATGTTGTCGCCGGCCACGCCTTCGTCGAGCAGCTTGCGGAACATCTCGACGCCGGTCACCACCTTCTTCTCGGTAGGCTTGAAGCCGACGATCTCGATGTCCTCGCCGACCTTCACCTTGCCGCGCTCGACACGGCCGGTCACCACGGTGCCGCGGCCCGAGATCGAGAACACGTCTTCGATCGGCATCATGAACGGCTTGTCGACTTCGCGCTCGGGGAGCGGAATGTAACTGTCGAGCGCGTCCATCAACTTGACGATGCTCTCGACACCCGACGACTCGCCCTGCAGCGCCTTCAGCGCGCTCACGCGCACCACCGGCACGTCGTCGCCCTTGAAGCCGTAGCTCGAGAGCAGCTCGCGCACCTCGAGCTCGACGAGATCGAGCAGCTCCGGATCGTCCACCGCATCGACCTTGTTCAGCGCGACCACCAGATACGGCACGTTCACCTGCCGCGCCAGCAGCACGTGCTCACGCGTCTGCGGCATCGGGCCGTCCACCGCACTCACCACGAGAATCGCGCCGTCCATCTGCGCGGCGCCGGTAATCATGTTCTTGATGTAGTCGGCGTGGCCCGGGCAGTCGACGTGCGCATAGTGTCGCGTCGCGGTCGCATACTCCACGTGGCTCGAGGCGATGGTGAGAATCTTCGTCTCGTCGCGTCGTCCCTGCGACTCCGAGGCTTTCGCAACCTCGTCATACGGCACGTACTTCGCCCACCCCTTGTCGGCCGCGACTTTCGTCAGCGCCGCAGTCAGCGTCGTCTTCCCGTGGTCGATGTGGCCGATCGTCCCCACGTTCACGTGCGGTTTCGACCGATCAAATTTTTCTTTCGCCATGTGCGTGTGTGCTCGCTATGAAGTGATACCGCCCGTCCGTCGTGTCCTTACTCACTGCCCGCTAGACGATGCCAGCCTTCGCCGACGGCCGCTCAACCTTCGACTCGCTTCGCTCGCTCGCTCAGGGCATTCTCCCAGTGCTGCCTGGCTCGCCATGAGCGAACCTGCGGTTCGCCAGAGGCGAAGCGCAGGTGAGTCGAATGGAGCCGATGACCAGGATCGAACTGGTGACCTCGTCCTTACCAAGGACGCGCTCTGCCAACTGAGCTACATCGGCCCGCCTGCTCGCGCCCACGTCGCCACCGCGCTTCGGCGAGGCAGGCTCTGTCGCGTCCCTGTCCCTGTCCACCTTCGCGCTACGTGCTACCGTGGACACCTCTTCGCGGTCCGCCTTCGCCACGTCGCGGCTCCGGCGAGACAGCCTTCGGCTGGCTCGCCTAGCCGAAGCGCACGCTTCGGCGACAGCTCGCGTGAGCGAAGGCTGGAGCGGGAGACGGGGATCGAACCCGCGACCAACAGCTTGGAAGGCTGTGACTCTACCACTGAGTTACTCCCGCCTACGCGGCTCGCGCTCTTCGCTCTCCCGCCGCTCCGGCGGGCAAGCCCGCCGTTTTCCTGCTCGCCAATTACCGGACTCGACCTACAAACTGTTGCTTCGAAGCGATCAGCCCAACCGTCGCCGCGCATGCGCGGCGACAAAACAAAAGGAGGAGGGGAGGCCCCTCCCCACCAGCCTCCAGCCGCGCGCCAACCTTTCACCGCGCGGGAAAAGGTTGGTGGGGAGGGGAGGGTTCGAACCTCCGTAGCCACATGGGCGGCAGATTTACAGTCTGCTGCGATTGACCGCTCCGCCACCTCCCCGAAAATGTCTGTCGCTGAAGGCTTCAGGAATCAGGGATCACGCGTCACCGCGCACACGGATCGAAACCCATGGACAGCGCTGAGGCGTGATGCCTGATGCCTGATTCCTTCACGTGTTGTTGGAATGCGCGCGTTTCCCTGAAGAGCCGCGTGAGTTCGTCGGTGGAGCTGGCGGAGGGATTTGAACCCCCGACCGGCTGATTACAAATCAGCTGCTCTACCGGACTGAGCTACGCCAGCCAGACAAAGGGTAGATAATAGCACTTCCCGTGCCAGTAGTGCAAGGTAGTGCCCAGCCTGAGCTAACCCTCTGGTTCCTCGGACCTTGCACCACGTCCGTGGTGAGCGGCTGGTGCCCGTAAGTGGCGCCTCTGCCTGACGGCCTCAAACAGTATGACGCCGGCGGCGACTGACACGTTGATGCTCCCGACGTGTCCCTGCATCGGGATCGACGCCAGACGGTCGCATCGCTCGCGCACGAGACGACGCAACCCGGGACCTTCCGCACCAAGCACGATCGCAGTCGGCGCCGTCAGATCGACCGTATCGTACACGGTCCGCGCCTCACCTGCGAGTCCGAGCGTCCAGACACCCAGATCTTTGAGTTCCTCGAGCGCGCGCGCAATGTTCACGACCTCGGCGATCTTCACGTGTGCCACCGCTCCCGCCGACGCCTTGGCGGCGACGCTGGACCGCGCAGCCGATCGGCGCGCCTGCACGACAACGCCGTCGACGCCGGTAGCATCAGCGGACCGCAGAATTGCACCCAGATTGTGCGGGTCCTCGATCCCGTCCAGCACCAGAAGGAGCGGCACGTCGTGGGCCCCCGTGACGAGCTCCGCGATGCTGTAGTCGCTCGCATCGTCGATGTCGGCGACCACACCCTGATGCACCCCGCCACTGGCTTTGCGCGTCAGCACGTCGATCGGGACTCGCTGCGGTGCCAGGCCATGCGTCGCCGCAAAGGCCACCAGCTGCCGCATGCGCTCGTCGTCGCGGCCCGAGGTCCAGAGCGACTTCACGCGGCCCGCGCGCAACGCTTCGAGCACGGGGTTGATGCCGTAAACGATCACTGAGACCTGAAGTTCAGATTTTCGAGGTTCAAGGTTCCAGGGCGGCCACGCCCTCCGCAAACGCCGCGGCTCGTTCGCGCGCGCTGATGATGCGCGTGATGCCGGTCGATCGCAACAGTGCCCCCCGTTCGATTGCAGGAACAGCAATATCGAGCTCGAGACCCTCGGCCGCACCAGTCAGTGCAAGGCGAATCGGATGGAACAGCGCCTTTCCTTTCTGTCCGGTTCGATCTTTGACGCGCGATGCCGCCGCGCGGAAGGTCTCCCGATCGACGAGCGGCGGCGCCGTCCTCAGCTCCTCGGCGAGCGCGTCGATCACCGTGCGCGATCCCTTCGCTTCCACACGGATGGCGTTGTCGTCGAGGGCGCGGGCGGCAGCGTAATCGAACACGAACGAGAGTCGAGCCGGAACCTGCTCCACGCGATCGACCGACATTGCGGCGGCGGGCACGACATGAGTTAGAAACTCGACGACGTCGGGGCTGGTATTCGATACCCATCCCGCCCGCTGCAGATACGGGATCGCGAGCTCCACGAGGCGCTGCGGGGGCGAGGCCTTGAGGTAGTGCCGGTTGACCCAGGCGAGCTTCTCCACGTCGAATACGCCCGCGCTGTGGCCCACGTCCTCGAGCCGGAACCGTCGCGCCAGCTCCTCCAGCGGCACGAGCTCCTGCCCTTCACCGGGCGACCATCCGATCAGCGCCAGATAGTTGGTGAGCGCCTCCGGCAGGAAGCCGCGGTCGCGAAACTCTTTCACCGATGTCGCGCCGTGCCGCTTCGACAGCGGCGCGTGATCGGGTCCCAGCACGAGCGAGACATGCGCGAAGGCCGGCGGCTGCCACCCGAACGCCTCGTAGAGGAGCAGCTGTCGCGGCGTGTTGGAGATGTGGTCCTCCCCGCGCACGACGTGCGTGATCTCCATCAATGCATCATCGACGACGACGGCGAAGTTGTAGGCGGGCACGCCGCCCGATCGCACGATGAGCGGGTCGCCGATCACCTCGGCCGCGAAGCGCACTTCCCCGCGCACGAGGTCGTGAAAGACGACCTCACGGCCCTGTCGATCGGGCACCCGAAAGCGGATGGCGGCCGGCTCTCCGGCCTCGACGCGGCGGCGCGACTCGTCGCGCGGGATATTGCGGCATCGTCCGACGTACTGCGGAGGCCTGCCGGCCCCCAGCGCGGCCTGTCGATCCGCTTCGAGCTGCTGGGCAGAACAGAAGCAGTAGTACGCATGCCCCTTCGACATGAGCTCGATCGCGTGCGCGCGATAGATGTGCAGACGTTCGCTCTGACGATAGGGACCATGCTCGCCGCCGACGTCGACCCCTTCGGTCCAGTCGAGTCCCATCCATCGGAGATCGTCGAGCATCGCGAGCTCCGATTCGCGCGTGGAACGCTCGACGTCGGTGTCCTCGATGCGCACGATGAACGTGCCGCCCTGGCCGCGAGCGAGCAGCCAGTTGAAAAGCGCAGTGCGGGCGTTGCCGACGTGGAGTTGCCCGGTGGGACTGGGAGCGAAACGAAGCCTCATGATCGTCAGTGTAGGCCGGGTCTTGCTGTCAAAACAGGCCGGAATCTTGCTTTCTAGACCCGGCGACAGATCAAAGCGACTGCGTGCACCGCGATCGACTCACCCGCACCCATCGAATCGACGCCTTCGTTCGTCTTCCCCTTCACGCTGATCTGCGAGATGTCGGCGCCGAGCGCCTGCGCGAGGTTCGAACGAATCGCATCGAGATGCGGCACGAGCTTCGGCCGTTGGGCGATGACGACGACGTCGACGTTCACGAGGTGATACCCGGCCGCGCGCACAACGCCGGCGGCGCGCTCGAGAAGGACGAGGCTGTTGGCGCCCTTCCACGTCGGATCGGTATCGGGAAAGTGTCTCCCGATGTCGCCGGCACCTGCGGCGCCCAGGATCGCATCGGTCACCGCATGCGCGACGACATCTCCATCCGAGTGCGCCTCGAGGCCTCGATCGAACGGGATCGTCACGCCTCCGAGAATGAGCGGACGGCCGGTGACGAGCCGATGCAGATCGTAGCCGTTCCCGATGCGAAGCGGCGGCACGGACATCCCGCCGAGGAGACGTTCGGCGGTCGCGAGATCGTCGGGTGTCGTGATCTTCAGGTTCCGCGGATCGCCGTCGACGATCTTCACGACATGACCGGCTCGTTCGGCCAGCATCGCCTCATCGGTGGCATCGCCTTCGATCGCGAGCGCGTCCCGCAACACCGCCGTGCGAAACGCCTGCGGCGTCTGCGCGAGAAAGATCTGGTCGCGCGGAAGCGTCGCCGTGATCGTCCCTTCCGCGTCTGCACGCTTGACCGTATCGCTCGCGCGAAGCGCTGCGATCGCCGCCCCGTTTTCCGCCGCGGCGGCCACCGTTCGCCGAATCACCGCATCGGTCACGAGCGGCCGCGCCGCATCGTGGATGACGACGACCTCGGCGCGCGGCGACACCTGTGCGAACGCCCGCGCGACCGAATCACGACGGCGCTCGCCGCCTTCGACGACCGTCAGCGGCTTCGCTCCTCCCCGCAGATAGGGCGGCGGCGCCTGTGCGAGATCTGACGGAAGCGCGACGACCACATCGGAGACGAGCTCGCAACTCCGGTAGGCGTCGACACTGCGCTTGAGGATCGGCTCGCCGCCAAGCAGCAGGAGCTGCTTCGGAGACGCGTGACGAAAGCGCACGCCGCGCCCTCCGGCAGCGATGATCGCGGACACGTGCATGCTCACGACCTGTCGCGTTTTTTCAGCCGGTGCACGACCAGGCGCGCGAGATGCACGCGAACCTGTGGAGACATCCGCACGAACTTCACGGCAAACCCGAAGTCCGCCCGGGAGGACACGCTCTCGGCGTCGAGGCGCACGGTCCCCTCGCTCGCCAGATCGATCTCGATGGTCATGCGTGTCCCGACCGGCACGTCCTGGAAGGATTCGATCAAGCAGCCGGTGATGCTGAGATCGTGGATCATGATATCGACATTGAACGCACCGATCCGGCGGCCTTTGAACGGTCCAATGATGCGCGGATCCCGTTTAACCCTCTTCCGGGTGTTGGCGCCGTCGGACACTCCACTCATGCCCCATTGACGCTTTAGTGGACTATTGGGTCACTTCCGGTTGATACCTCCCACTAAAGCATCGTGCGCATTGTTTCACGACATCCAGTGAAGGTGACCATGCGATCGGCTGTGACATCGATCACGTGGTCGAGATGCCGCGGTTCCACCTCTCGCGGCGCGAACACCACCAGCAGCGCCCTGGTCGTCTGGGTCGTCACCATGGTCCGCGCCGAGTCGGACGTCGGATTGCCGAATGGCCCGAGTCGATCGGCCAGCGCGATCCGTCCGTCGACGTGGACGTCGTCTTTGCGGATCCCTGGATACGACTCGCCCTCCCGCCCGATCCGCAGTTCCACGTCGCCTTCGATCCTCGCCGCATCATACAGGCCGTAAGGCAGCTGAAACTCGAGCGAACACCAGTTGCAGACGTCGACCATCGAGTTGATGCGCGGCAGCGGGTCGCCTTTGCGGACGCGACGCAACAGTGCTTCAGAGGATGGTCTCGTCTTGGTGGGATCCAGGCCGACGCGCTTGTACATCGACCGCACCGCCGCAATCTCGGCCGGCGGTTGCACCCGCGCCGCGGATTCCGCGGCCGCCAGCGAGGCATCCATGCGATGTTCGTGCTCGACGACGGTCGCGCCGTCGAGCCACAGGACACCGGGGCGCACGATGAGCGAGAGTTCAGGCGCGAGCGTGAACGGCATCGACGTCGGGCGGCATCGATCCGAGATCGGCCTCGGCGTCGGGCGCGATGATCAGCCGGACGCGCTCAGCGAACTCTTTCGCATCGGAACCCGCCAGTCCACGCGTGTCGATCGGCTCGTGCACCACGAGCCGCACCGCGCCGGGATAGGTCGTCACGCGCCCCTTCAGCATCACGTGACGACTGCCGACGATCGAAATCGGCACCACCGGCAATCCGGCTTCGAGCGCCAGATAGAAGCTGCCGCCCTTGAAGCGCGCCACGCGACCGTCGCGGCTGCGCGTGCCTTCCGGAAACACGATGAGCGAGAGTCCATTCGACGTCAGACGCGAGGCCCACGTGAAGATCCGTCGGCCGGGATGACGCCTGTCGACGAGCATGTGCCCGGTGCGGCGCAGATGCCAGCCGAGGAACGGAATCCTCCCGAGCGACTCCTTCGCGATGATGCGCAGCTGGTACGGCAGCGACCAGAAGAGTATCGGGATGTCGTAGATGCTCTGATGGTTGGCGACGAAGACATACGTCTTCCCCGGCTCCAGTCGTTCCAGTCCCTCCGCACGTACGCGCACGCCAGTCGTCACGAGAATGAGACGTGACCAGGTGCGGGCGCACCAATGCGCGAACGCCCCTGCGCGATCGAAGAGGGACGAAGCGAGCGACAGCGTCCCAAGCACAATCGTGTAGACGACGATCGCCGGGATCAGAAAGAAGACGGTGCGCCACCAATGGTACGACCGCATGTGCTGACTCACACGCCTCACAGGGCCGCCTAGAGGCGGCCCCTACGGCTACCAATTGTCTTACTTGCCCGCAGCCGCTGCCGGAGGCGGTACCTGAGGCCGCACAGTCGGGCGGCGACCGACCTCGCTGTCGGTCGACGTGGTGACCGTCACCGTCGGCGTGGCGGCTACCGGCGACTCGATGAAGCGTCCGAAGATCATCTTGCCGGCAGTGGTCTGGAGCACGCTCGTCACGACGACATCGATCGTCTTGCCGATCATCTTGCGCGCATTGTCGACGACCACCATCGTGCCGTCGTCGAGGTACGCCACGCCCTGGTTGTATTCCTTGCCTTCCTTGAGGATGAAGACTTTCATCACCTCGCCGGGCAGGACGACCGGCTTGAGCGAGTTGGCCAGCTCGTTGATGTTGAGGACCTCGACGCCACGCAGTTGCGCGACCTTGTTGAGATTGAAATCGTTGGTGACGATCTTGCCCTGCAGCGTGCGCGCCAGCTCGATCAGCTTCAAGTCGACCTCGCGCACATCGACGAAGTCGACGTCGGAGATCGTGACCTCGACGCCCGACATCTTCTGAATCTTCTGCAGGATGTCGAGGCCGCGGCGGCCGCGATTGCGCTTCATCGAATCGGACGAATCCGCCACCAGCTGCAGCTCCTTGAGGACGAACTGCGGGATGACGATCGTGCCGTCGACGAACCCGGTCTCGCAGATGTCCGCGATGCGTCCGTCGATGATCACGCTGGTGTCGAGCACCTTGTACCGCTTGCCAGGACCGGTGGAGCGGAACAGATTCACCAGGTTCTCCGGCTTCAGCCATTCGCCCTTGCGCCCGCCGATCACGATGCCGAGATAAGGCAGCGCCAGCAGGATGACGCTGTGAAGGAAGACCACCCGGCCGTCACCCAGATTGGCCCAATACAAAGCGGCGCCGATGGTCTTGGCTGCGAGCAGACCGATCGAACCGCCAAGTAGGGCACCCACCAGATGCGAGACCGACGTATTCCGAACGCGGAACTCGAAGAGGACGATGAGGCTCCCAACGATCACGCCGAAAGCGGTGTTGAGGAGAGCGCCGCCCGCGAGCGGTTGGAGTTGGTGTGCGGAGTAGCCGACAGCTCCCACGAACAGAACGCGCGCCACGAGGTACCAAGCCATGAAGGACTCCCGGGGATATCCAAAGAACCGGACGCGTTATGAATCCATCAAAAACGTTAAGAACGTTAAAACCGCCGAGACGGAAAATCAAGAGATCAACTGATCGAGTGCCTCCCCCACCGTCCGGACCCCTACGAGCTCGGCACCATCGCGCTGGGCCCCCTCGGTCCGGTCGATATTGGCCACCGGAAGTACGATTCTCGTAAATCCCATCTGCGCCGCCTCGCGGATCCGAAGGGCTGCCTGCGGAATCCCTCGAATTTCCCCACTCAAACCGACCTCGCCGAACACGGCCGTGGACGGCGCCAGCCCGCGATTCCGCACGCTGGACGCCACCGCGGCGACGACGCTGAGGTCCGCCGCCGGTTCGTCGATGGCCATCCCACCAGCGATGTTGACATAGACATCGTCGCCTGCGAGCGCGAGGCCGGCACGCTTCTCGAGCACGGCAAGAAGGAGGGAAAGCCGGTTCTGGTCGATGCCGATCGCCATACGTCTCGCGTTGCCGTATGTGCTGGTGCTGACGAGCGCCTGAACTTCCACGAGAATCGGACGCGATCCTTCGACACAACACAGCACCGCAGACCCGGGCGTGCCCGACGCACGTTCGGCAAGAAACAGCTTCGACGGGTTTGCCACCGGATGCAGCCCGCTTCCCGTCATCTCGAACACACCAAGCTCGCTCACCGCGCCGAAGCGATTCTTCACTGCACGGACGACGCGATGCGCGTGGTGACGCTCGCCTTCGAAGTAGAGCACCGTGTCGACAACGTGCTCGAGCACCTTGGGACCAGCGAGGCTGCCGTCTTTCGTGACGTGCCCGACGAGCACCGTCGGTACGTTTTGACCCTTGGCGGCAAAGAGAAACTGCGTGGCCGCCTCCCGCACCTGTCCGATGCTGCCGGGCGCAGACTGGAACTTGCTGGACCAGACGGTCTGCACCGAGTCGACGATCACCATCGCCGGCTTCAGCCTGGCCATCTCTTCGAGGATGCGTTCGATACATGTTTCGGCGAGCAGGTAGAGCGGCGCCGCGCCAACGCCGAGCCGATCGCCGCGACTCTTGATCTGATGTTCGGATTCTTCGCCCGATGCGTACAACACGGGACCAACCGCACGCGCGAAGTGCGAGGCGGCCTGCAGCAGGAGCGTCGATTTGCCGATGCCCGGTTCGCCACCCAGCAGCACGAGCGAGCCTGGTACCACACCGCCGCCAAGTACCCGATCGAATTCATCGATGCCGGTCGACAGACGCACACCGGTTGCCGTTTCAACATCTGCGTACAGCTTCGCCGCGCTGGTACTCGAAAACTGCGCGTACCGATTGTTCGCACTCGGCGCCGCAGCAACCGATTCAGTCGCGCGCTCTTCGACCAGCGAGTTCCAGGCACCGCACTCCGCGCAACGACCCAGCCATTTCGGCGACTGTGCGCCGCACTCCTGGCAAACGAATACGACTTTCGGTGGTTTCATGAGAACCGATAGGAATCAGGATGCAGGAATCAGGAGGCAGCCCTGGGCAAGGTCTCAGGTGACAGGCACGAGGCTTCAGCCTGCCTGATTACTGATACCTCAAACCTGGCCCAGACCTGCATCCTGATTCCTGCTTCCTGATTCCTACTCTATTCGTACTGTCTTTCAACCCGCGTGCCCAATCGACACACGATCTCCCATGGAATCGTACCAATTGCAGCGGCGACTTCGCGCGCGTCGATGCGCTGCCAGCTTTCGTCGCCCTGTCGACCGAGGAGCACGACTTCGTCACCCGGCTGGACGTCTCCGTGATCGGTCACGTCGACCGTAATCATGTCCATCGAGACCGCGCCGATGATCGGCGCGCGTCCGCCTCGAATCAGTACGTGACCACGCCCCCCCAGGCGCGTGTCCAGACCGTCAGCGTATCCAGCGGGCACAACGGCGACCGTCCGCGGTTCGGTCGTCTGATACCGCCATCCGTAGCCGACGCCTTCACCGGGTCTCAGCCCCTTCACGGCAACGACGCGGCTGGTCAGTGACATCACCGGCTCGAGCGGAATCGTCGAAGCGAGCGGAGGGGGAACGATGCCGTAGAGCAAAAGCCCCGGCCTCACGGCGTCGTACCACACGCGAGAATCGCGCAGCGTCGCCGCGCTGTTGGCGGCATGACGCTTGATCGACCGCACGCGGCCCTGTAAAGGCTGGCCTTCAGATCCGCCGGTCGCGAGTTCCCGTACGACTGCCCACACCGCTTCGAAACGCTCGCGCTGATCACCAAACGCGGGACTCTCGGGAACATCCGCCGACGCGAAGTGAGTGTAGACCGCGTCGAGCCGCAGGTTCGGACTGCGAAACAGCTCCGGCAAGGTCCGGCGCAGGTTGTCGTGACGGAACCCGAGCCGATTCATCCCGGTGTCGATCTTGAGGTGATAGGCGATCGTCGTCTTGTGACGGGCGGCGGCGGCCTGCACGGCTCGCGCCGCGCCGGGCGTCGAGATCGTCGGCGTCAACGAGTACTCGAAGAGACCGTCGAGATCGCTGACGCTCAACGCACCGAAGACGAGTATCGGCAGGCGCACGCCGGCCTGCCGGATGACGATGCCCTCCTCGATGTCCGCGCACGCCAGCATCGTGGCGCCCGCCTCCTCGAGCGCGCACGCCACCCGCGGCGATCCGTGGCCGTACGCGTTCGCCTTGATCACCGCGATGATCCCGGGCGCCGTACGGCCTGTCCCGAGCGAAGTCGAGGGGCCTGGTTCCGTCGAGAGATAGGCATCGATCGCGCGGAAGTTCGATTTGAGCGCGTTCAGATTGACGTGGGCGACAGTGCTGCGAATCATGAAAACATTGCGTTACTGCGCCAGATTGGCGAAGCGCGTCTGCTCGCGAAGGAATGCGAGCTTGACGACGCCGGTGGGCCCGTTGCGCTGCTTCGCGAGAATCAATTCGGCGGTGCCGGCGTCAGGGCTGCTGGGATCTCGATTGTAGACGTCGTCGCGGTAAATGAGGATGACGACGTCGGCATCCTGCTCGAGCGCTCCCGACTCGCGCAGATCGGACAACTGCGGCCGGTGGTCCGAGCGCGACTCGGGCGCGCGGCTCAACTGCGAGAGGACGACAATCGGGATGTTCAATTCCTTGGCGAGCCCCTTCATCGCCCGCGAGATCGACGCCAGTTCCAGCGTGCGGTTCTCGAACCGGCCGCGCGCGCTCATCAACTGGATGTAGTCGACGACGAGCAGGTGGAGGCCGTGCTCCTTCTGCAGCCGTCTGGCCTTTGCGCGCATCTCGAGCACGCCGATGTTGGCGGTGTCGTCGATGTGCAGTCTCATCGCGCTGAGTGTCTCGAGCGCGTGCGAGATGCGGCCGTAGTCCTTGCCGCCGATCGCGCCGCTCATCAGGCGATGGCCGTCGACTTGTGCTTCCGAGGTCAGGAGGCGCAGGAACAGCGACTCTTTCGACATTTCCAGGCTGAAGAAGCCGCAGACGAGATCGGGCTGCAACGCCACGTGTTGAGCGATGTTCAGGACCAGGCTCGTCTTCCCCATTGACGGACGCGCGGCCACAATCACGAGATCGCCAGATTGCAGTCCGCGTGTCATCTCGTCGAGATCGGCGAACCCGGTCGGCACGCCTGTGATGAGCCGCTTCTGCTCGAACAGCTGCTCGATCTTCGGGAAGCTCTCCTTCACCAGATCGCGCATCGGCACGAAGCCGGCTTTCAACCGGTCGTCGGCCACCGCGAAGATCGAGCTCTCGGCCTCGTCGAGGATCAGGTCGGATTCCTGCTCGCCTTCGTACGCGTTGGTGAGAATCTTGTTGGCGGCGTAGATCAGACTCCGCAGCGTCGCCTTCTCTTTGACGATGCGCGCGTAGTACTCGACGTTGGTGGCGCGGGGCACGCCGTCGGCGAGCGACGCGATGTAGGCGGGGCCGCCGACCTCCTCGAGCTGTCCCGAGCGTACGAGCTCCTCCTTCAGCGTGACGAAGTCGATCGCATCGTGCCGCTCGTTGAGGGCGACCATCTTGTCGAAGATGCGGCGATGCGCGTCGCGGTAGAAGTCGCCGCTGTCGATCACCTGCGCGGCGAGATTGAACGCGTCGTTGTGGACCAGAATCGCGCCGAGGACCGAGCGCTCGGCTTCGAGATTATGCGGAAGCGTACGTTGCGCAGCTGCGACTGCAGTTTCTGCCATGTGGAGGAGCAGTAACGGGGTCGAAACGGAGGATAGCAGATAGTGTTAGGGCGGGTCTTGCTTTTTAGACCCGCCGATCGATCTTCGGTCAACAACCAGAGGACCGAAGATCTCGATCGGCGGGTCTAGAGAACAAGACCCGCCCTACAAAACGATCTACATGCTGGCGAGCGTCTGGTTGATCTGGTCGTAGTTCGGTTCGTTGCGCGCGTCGTCGAGGACTTCGCGATGACGCACGACGCCGCCGCGATCGATCACGAACACCGATCGCTTTGCGATGTTCTTCAGACCGATCATGTCGGGATTGACCACGCCGTACCTCGCGATCACGTCCTTGTTGAAATCGCTGAGAAGTGGAAAATTCAACTTGTTCTGATCGCCCCAGGCTTTCAGCGCGAAGAACGTATCGACGCTCACGCCGAGTACCTTGGCGTTCACCTTGTTCAACGCGCTGGCCGCATCGCGGAACTTGCACATCTCGGCCTGACAGACGCTGCTGAACGCGGCGGGGAAAAACGCCAGCACCACGGGACCATTCTTGAGCTGCTCGCCGAGCGAGACCGCCTCGCGATCCTGATTCGGCAGCGTGAAATCGGGCGCCTTGGCGCCAACATCTACGGACATCGACGATCTCCTTGAGAAGAGCGGTTTATTGTATCCGCCTGACGTAATATCTTGCCGACATGAGTTCCTCCGCGGCCGCGACGCCGCATCTCTCGCCCGCCGTCCCCTGGTATCGCACGGTCACGCGCGAGCAGTGGCACGTGCTGTTCGCCGCGAAGTTCGGCTGGATGCTCGACGCCATGGATTTCATGCTCTACACCATGGCGGTCGGACAGCTGCGCGCCTACTTCCAGTTCGGCGACGACGTGGCCGGGCTGCTCGGCACCGTGACGCTGGTGATGTCCGGCGTGGGGGGCACGATCTTCGGATATGTCGCCGATCGCTTCGGCCGGACGCGCGCGCTCATGGCGACGATTCTCATCTTCTCCGTCTGCTCGCTCGGTGCGGCGACGTCGCAGAGTGTGATGCAGCTGATGTTCTGGCGCGCCATCCTCGGCATCGGCATGGGCGGCGAGTGGGCGTCGGGCGCGGTGCTCGTCAGCGAGACGTGGCCGGCGGCGCTTCGCAACAAAGCCATCAGCATCATGCAATCCGGATGGGCGCTGGGCTACATGATGGCGTCGATATCGGCGGCGATCGTGCTCGGCATGCCCTCGCTCGGTCCGGGCGCCTGGCGCTGGTTGTTCGTCATTGGCGTGATCCCTGCGTTTCTCACACTCTGGATTCGGCGATACGTCCGCGAGCCCGACAGCTGGACTCGAAAGCCGAAGCGCGCCGGCGGCCGGAATCCGTTTGCCGTCATCTTCGGCCCCGGCCTGCTCCGACGCTCCCTCCTCATCATCGCCCTGGGATCCGCAGTGCAATTCGCCAACTGGGGGCTCTTCTTCTGGCTGCCACAGTTTCTCGCGCGGCCGATCGCGCAAGGCGGGGCCGGCATGGGCGTCGTCGGTCAGCTTCCCTGGATCATCCCGGTGCAGCTCGGTGCCTACTTCGGGTATCTCACATTCGGATTCATCGCCGATCGCATCGGACGGCGTCAGGCGTTCGTGTTGTATATGGTCGCCGCGGCGATTCTCGTGCCGATCTACGGTCAGATGGCGCGCAGTCCGTTCGTGCTGCTCGCGCTCGGACCGCTCATCGGCTACTTCGGCTACGGCTACTTCAGCATGTTCGGAAGTTTCGTTGCCGAGTTGTATCCAGCCGCCGTCCGTGCGACCGGGCAGGGCACGAGCTACAACATCGGACGGATGGCCGGCGCCGTCGCGCCGTACACGATCGGCGTGATCGCAACGCAGCCGGGCATCGGCATCGGACTCGCGCTCAGCATCACGTCGGCGTTCTTTCTCCTCGCCGCCGTGTTGGTGTTCACCCTGCCCAATCGCAGCGGCGAGGCACTCGACGCATGAATTTGGGGTCGGGAGTCATTTCATGAACCGTAATGACTCCCGACCCCCTTACGCATTTGTGAACTGACTTCGAGGACACCTGATGGCAACCACGACCCGCGCCCAGACGGCTCCCGCGACGACGGCTACCGCTACCTGGCATATGTGGGTGCCCTGCATCGGCATGGCCCTGTGTTCGTGGCTGTCGTTCGTCGATCGACAGGTGCTCAACATCCTGTCGCCGACGATCATCAAGGACACCGCACTGACGCCGCAGGACTTCACGACCGCGACCTCCTTCTTCTTCCTCACCTACACACTCGGCAATCCGGTGTGGGGCTCGATACTCGATCGCGTCGGGCTTCGCATCGGCATGCTGCTCGCGGTCGGTGTGTGGACCGCAGCGAGCATGTCGCATGCGTTGATGTATAGCTTCGCGGGGTTCGCACTCGCACGCGCCGTCCTCGGCATCGGCGAGGGCGGTACGTTCCCGGGGGGACTGCGAACTGCAGTGGAAACGCTGCCGTCGAGCCTTCGTGCGCGCGGCATCGCGCTCTCCTTCAGCGGTGGCACGATCGGCGCGATGATGATGCCGCTGCTGCTTGGACCGCTCGCCATCGAGTACGGATGGAAGACCGCATTCATCGCCACCGGGGCGCTCGGCGTGATGTGGCTGATCATCTGGGCCGCGATCGCGCGCCCGCCGTTCCTGCCGAAGAGCGCGCACATGACGTCGAAGATGGCGTGGCCGAATCTGCGTGAACGCCGGGCGTGGGCGCTGATGTTCAGTTACGCGCTGCCGGCGATCTCCCCGGGACCGGTGCTCACGATCATGGCGATCTACCTGGCGCAGCGTCTGCACTTCACGCAGAACGACATCAACAGCATCGCCTGGATTCCGCCGCTCACCTGGGGCATCGGCTATTTCTTCTGGGGATGGGCCGCCGATCGCTACGCTGCCGATAATCCGCGGCCGGTCGGCATGTTCGTGCTCCTCACGGTGATCTCGCTCACGCTCGGACTGACGACGATGACGACGTCGGTGCCGATCGTGATGGGCTTGATCTCGCTGTCGACGTTCATCGGCGGTGGATTCCAGATGGTCGCGCTCAAGGTGGGCTCATATGCGTTCCCGCGGGAACAGTCCGCCCTGATGTCCGGCATCGCGTCGGGCTCATGGTCGCTGGTGAACTTCCTGCTGCTGAACGCCATCGGCGCCGGTGTCACCATCGGCAGCGTCAGGATTTTTCCGGGAGCCAACTTGATCAGCGGTCAGCGCTGGGAGGAGATCTTCTGGATCATCGCGCTCATGCCGGCGGCGGGGATTGCGGCGTGGCTGGTCCTGAGTCGAAATCAGACGACCGCGGCGCGGGCGTAGCGGCGCAGCTGTATTGCGCAGGGTCACGCCGGGCCTGGAAATCAGGCCCGGCGTGACATTACGAGATACCACCCAAGCAGAGGTACTTGATCTCGAGATACTCCTCGATCCCGTACTTCGAGCCTTCGCGGCCCAACCCTGATTCTTTGACCCCACCGAACGGCGCCACCTCCGTCGAGATGAGACCGGTGTTGATACCGACCATCCCCGACTCAAGCGCTTCGGCGACGCGCCACACGCGGCCGATGTCGCGGCCGTAGAAATACGCGGCGAGGCCGAACTCGGTGTCGTTGGCCATCGTGATTGCTTCGCCTTCGGTCTTGAAGCGGAAGAGCGGCGCCACCGGACCGAACGTCTCTTCGCGCGCGACCATCATCGATGGCGTCACGTCGACCAGCACTGTCGGCTCGAAGAAGCGGCCGCCGCGCGCATGGCGTTTGCCGCCGATGACGATCTTCGCGCCCTTCTTCGTCGCATCCTCGATGTGCTCTTCGACCTTGAGCACCGCTTTGTCGTCAATCAGCGGACCCTGATTGGCGCCGGGCTCGAGGCCGTTCATCGGCGACAGCTTGCCGACCGCGGCCGAGAGTTTCGAGGCGAACGCGTCGTAGACGGCGTCCTGCACATAGATCCGGTTGACGCATACGCAGGTTTGACCGGTGTTGCGGTATTTCGACGCCATTGCTCCTTCAACGGCCGCATCGATGTCGGCATCGTCGAAGACGATGAACGGTGCGTTGCCACCGAGCTCCAGCGAGACCTTCTTCACCGTCTTCGAGCACTGCTCCATCAGCAGCTTGCCAACCTCGGTCGATCCGGTGAACGAGAGCTTCTTCACGGTGGGGTTGGTGGTCATCTCACCGCCGATCTCGGACGCCGAGCCGGTGACGACGTTGAGCACCCCCTTGGGGACGCCCGCGCGCTCGGCGAGTTCGGCCAGCGCCAGCGCGGAGAACGGCGTCTGCGACGCCGGCTTCAACACGACGGTACAGCCCGATGCGATCGCGGGACCGGCCTTGCGCGTGATCATCGCGAGCGGAAAGTTCCACGGCGTGATGCATGCGACCACGCCGATCGGCTGCTTGATGACGACGATGCGCTTGTCGGCCTGGTGGCCGGGAATCGTGTCACCGTAGACGCGCTTGGCTTCCTCGGCGAACCACTCGAGGAACGACGCCGCGTACATCACCTCGCCCTTCGACTCGGTGAGCGGCTTGCCCTGCTCGATCGTCATGAGGCGCGCGAGATCCTCCTGATGCTCGAGCATCAGCTCGTACCAGCGGCGCACGACAGCCGCGCGTTCCTTCGCCGTCTTCTTGCGCCACGCCGGCAGCGCGCGATCAGCGGCTTCGATCGCGGCGCGGGTTTCCGCAGCGCCGCACTTGGGCACGGTGCCGATCACTTCACCTGTTGCGGGGTTGTCGACGTTGATGGTGTTGCCCGAGCGTGCGTTCACCCAGGCACCCTCGATGTAGTTGGACTGTCGGAACAGCTTCGAGTCTTTGAGGGAAACGCCGGTCGGGACGATTGATGGTGTTGCCATGGTGAGTTCCTCACAGGCCCCAGGGCCCAGGCCTCAGGCCTCAGCAGGGCTCAGGCCTGGCCCAGCCCTGGGGCCTGGGCCCTGAGCCCAGGGGCCTAGTCTACTTCGCCCACTTCTCAGGCTCGTTCAGCGCGACGACGACGTCGTTCAGGAATTGCGCCGCTCGTACGCCATCGACCACGCGATGATCGGACGAGAGCGTCAGCGTGACCATCGGCTTGACGCCGAGCATCCCGTTCGATGCGACCACACGTTCGGCGATCGCGCCGACCGCGAGGATGCCGGCCTGCGGCGGCACGATGATCGCCGTGAAATGGTCGACCGAGAACATGCCGAGATTGCTGATCGTGAACGTCGCGCCGGTGATGTCGGCCGGCTGCAGCTTGTTGGCGCGCGCCCGTTCCGACAGTTCTTTGCGCTGCTTCGCGATGTCACCCAGGCCGATCCGATCCGAGCTCTTGATGACTGCGGTCACGACCGCGTCTTCGACCGCCATCGCGAGCGCCACGTTCACATCGGCGTTGATCGTGATCGATCCGCTCGCCCAGCTGCCGTTCATGCGCGGATGCTGACGCAGCGCCCGCGAAACCGCGGCAACCATCAGATCGGTGTGCGTGACCTTCACACCGTGCGACTTCTCGATGATCGGGATCAGCCGCTCGCGCGTCGCATTCAACGCGGTCGCATCGACGTCGCGCGACACGAAGAAGTGCGGCACCGTCGTCCAGCTCTGCGTCGTGCGTTCGGCCATGATGCGGCCGATGGACGTGACAGCGCCCGACTGAGCCGCCGCAGGCGGCGAAGTCGGTCTCGCCGTAGCCGCGGGAGGCGCAGCCGGCGCGGCGGAGGCGGACGCTTTCAAAATGTCGTCCGCGAGGATCTCTCCACCCGGACCAGATCCCTTCAGCTTCGCGATGTCGACGCCATGCTCGCGCGCCAGACGACGAGCCTTCGGTGAAATGCGCGCACCGGCGACCGACGCGGGTTCGGCTGCTACCGGTGCGGCTGCAACAGCGGCTGCAGCAGGAGCCGAATCCATCTTCCGGCCGCTCTGCATCTGCGCGCCGCCAGTCGGCACGGCCTCACCCGGCTTCAGCAGCCACGCGATTGTCTGACCGACTGGAACGACGTCGCCTTCCTTCGCGATGACCCCGGATAGCACACCGTCGCTTGACGCTTCGATCTCGACGACCGCCTTGTCGGTCTCGACTTCGAGCAGCATCTCGCCTTTCTTGACCTGCTCGCCTTCCTTCTTCTTCCACGAGACCAGCTTGCCCGTTTCCTGCGCCATCTCGAGCGCAGGCATCACGACGCTGACTGCCATTAGCGACCGACTCCGACCTTCTCACCTTCCGCCTTTGCCGCGGCGGCGACCATCTTCACGACTTCAGGATTGGGCGGCGCCTCGGTCTCACGGACCGTCGGCAGCGTGCCGCCGACGGTGACGAACGGCGCGCCGGCCACGAGCAGCTGCTCCGCCGGGAAGCGCGTGATCACTTCGTGTCCCGTGGGCGTCACGACGATCTCTTCCTCGATACGCGCCGCGCTGGTGCCGTCCTTGGTCGGCCAGAACGTCTCGAGCGCGAACACCATACCCGGCTTGATCTCGTGCGGATGATCGAGCGAGACGAGCCGGCTGATCATCGGCTTCTCCCAGATCGCGAGACCGATGCCGTGTCCCATCTGCAGCGCGAACGCGGCCTCCTCGTCGGGGAAGCCGAACTCCGTGGCTTTCGGCCACACCGAGCAGACTTCCGCGGTGGAACGGCCGGGACGAATCAACTCGATCGACGCATCGAGATAATCGCGGCACCGCTTGTACGCATCCACCAGCTGGTGCGAGGCCGAGCTGATCGCGAAGCACCGGTAGTAACAGGTGCGATAGCCCATGTACGAGTGGAGGATGTCGTAGAACACCGGGTCGCCCGGGCGCATCATGCGATCCGAGAACACGTGCGGATGCGGGCTCGCGCGCTCTGCCGAAATCGCGTTCACGCCTTCGACATACTCCGATCCAGCTTCGTAGAGATTCTGCGCCACCAGCGCCACGGCATCGTTCTCACGCATGCCCGGCTTCATCGCCTTGTAGAGCTCGTAGTAAGCCGCGTCGACCATCGCCGCCGAGTGCGTGAGCAGCGAGATCTCGTCCACGGTCTTGATCTCGCGCGCGTTCGACATCAGCTGCTGCCCGTCGACGATCGTCAGGCCTTCCTTCTGCAGCGCGAACAGAATCGGCGGCTCGACCACGTCGACGCCGACCGGCTCCTTGTGCAGATTGCGCTTCTCGAGCTCGACCCGAATCTTGCGCGCCACTTCTTCCGAGCGCCCCATCTCCGGCGACATCGCGCCGCGCATCAGCGGGATGCCCGCGCGCGAGCGCTCGCCGAGCCAGTCGCAGTTCAGTTGATGATGACGGGCGGCCGACCCGAAGTCCCAGAGAATCGGCTCGTCGCCCTGCGGCAACAGCGTGAAGCGGCTGATCTTGTCCTGCGCCCACGTCCCGATGTGCGTGGCCGTGATGTAGCGGACGTTGTTCATGTCGAAGCAGAGCACCGAGCCCAGCTCCGACTTGGCCAGCATGCTCTTGATCCGATCGAGCCGCTCGCGGCGCAGCCGATCGAAATCGATGCGCCGCTCCCAATCCACCGCCATCGTGCCGTAGGTCTTAATGGCCACAACAAGCTCCCTTCGATCGAGGAATCAGGAAGCAGGAATCAGGATGCAGGCCTGGGCCAGGTGTCAGCGCCTGAATCCAGGCCCAGAGCTGCATCCTGCATCCTGCTTCCTGATTCCTACTCCTCCTACCGATTGCACATCTGGCGCGCCACCTCGAACACCTGCCGATCGCTCGGCACGGTCGCGTCCTCGAGCGACGGCGAGAACGGAATCGGCACGTGCATCGCGCCCATCCGCCGCACCGGACCATCGAGATCGTAGAACGCCTGCTCCTGGATGATCGACGCGATCTCGCCGGTGACGCCGTAGCGGAAGTAGCCCTCATCCATCACGATGCAGCGTGACGTCTTCTTCACCGAGTCGACCAGCGTCTTCTCGTCGAGCGGCCAGGTCGTGCGCGGATCCACCACCTCGGCGCTGATGCCCACTTCCTCCAGCATCGTCGCCGCGCGAAGCGCCGTCTGCACCATGCTGCTGAGCGCGATGAGCGTGATGTCGCTCCCCTCGCGCTTGACGTCGGCCACGCCGAGCGGAATCACGTAGTCCTCGTCGGGCACCGGTCCCTTCACCTTCTTGTAGCTGATCTTGTGCTCGAAGATGACGACCGGGTTGTCGTCGCGCACCGCGGCCTTGAACAGGCCTTTGGCGTCGTACGGCGTCGACGGGACGACGACCTTGAGTCCGGGGATGTGGCTCGGCCACGCGTGCAGCGACTGCGAGTGCTGCGCCGCCGACCGGCGGGTCGCGCCCATCGTCGCGCGGATGACGAGCGGCACCTTCCATTTGCCGCCTGACATGTAGTGGATCTTCGCGGCCTGGTTGGCGACCTGGTCCATGATGATCATCAGGAAGTCGCCGAACATGATGTCGACGATCGGGCGCATGCCGGTCATGGCCGCACCCACGCCGATGCCGGTGAAGCCGGCTTCCGAGATCGGCGTGTCGATGATGCGGTCCTTCCCGAACTCGTCGACGAGCCCGGTCAGCACCTTGAAGGTCGTGCCGGCTTCGGCGACGTCCTCGCCCATGAGGACGACCTTCGGGTCGCGTCGCATTTCTTCGGCGATCGCTTCCTTGATCGCGTCGCCAAACGTCAGCTCTCGTACGGCCGCAGCAGTGTCAAGCATAGATGTCCTGGTCGACCTTGTCGGGAGCGGGGAACGGCGCATTGACCGCGAACTCCACCGCCGCGTCCATGTCCTTGACGAGGCTCTCCTGGATCGCGTCGAGCGCCGCGCGGTCGGCGATGCCGTTCGTCATCAGCCACTCGCCGTGCAGCGTGATCGGGTCGCGCTGTGTGACCCACTCCTGCTCCTCGGCTTTCGGACGGTAGTAGGCGCGCGCGACGTCGCCGACGTGATGGCCGTGATAGCGATAGGTCTTGAACTGGAGGAAGGCCGGGCCATCGCCCGTGCGCGCGCGCTCGATGTACTTCGACGCGACGCTGAACACCTCGCGCACGTGCTGCCCGTCGACCGTCTCGACCGATATCCCGAACGCCGCGGCGCGGGCGTTGACATCGCCCGCCGTTGACTCGGAGAAATGCGTGTACTCGTTGTAGCCGTTGTTCTCGCACGCGAAGATGACCGGAAGCTTCCACAACTGCGCCAGGTTCATCTCCTCGTAGAGCAGCCCCTGCCCGAGCGCGCCCTCACCGAAGAAGCAGACCGCGACGCGACCGAGCTTGAGATACTTCGACGCGTAGGCCGCACCGGTCGCGATGCCCGCGCTGCCGCCGACGATCGCGTTCGCGCCGAGGTTGCCGGTCTCGGGGTCGGCTATGTGCATCGAGCCGCCCTTGCCCTTGCAGTAGCCCTGCTCCTTGCCGAGCAGCTCCGCGAACATCAAATCAGGCGAGGCGCCTTTCGCGAGGCAGTGCCCGTGACCGCGATGCGTGCTCGTGATGTAGTCGTCTTTCCGCAGCGCTTCGCAGACGCCGACGGCAATCGCCTCTTCACCGATGTACAGGTGCGCCAGGCCAGGCATCACCGCGCGGGTGTAGAGATCGTTGACGCGCTCCTCGAAGAGACGAATCGCCACCATCTGCCGATAGAGCCGGAGCAGCTTCTCCTTGCCGATCTGGAGGGCCGGATCCTGTGCATGAGCTGTCTTGGTTGCCATGGTTATGCTGGAACTCCTGACATCTGCGCGAGCACCTGGAAGATGGCCGCGAAGTCTTTCTCGGTCAGCCCCATCGCGCGTGCCGCGGTGAGGTATTCGTTCGCAACCGATGTGGTGGGCAGCGGCACGCCGACACGGCGGCCCATCTCGAGCGCCAGCGTCACGTCTTTCTGCATCATCCGCATGTCGAACCACGCCTCATCGGGCGGATTGATCACCATCGGTCCACGGTACTGCACCATCGGCGATGCGATCACGCTGTTGGTCAGCACCTCGACGGCGGTCTTGCGGGGGATTCCGGACTTCTCGGCAAGGAGCACCGCTTCCGAGAACGCCAGCATCTGAACGACGAGACTGAGGTTGGTGGCGATCTTCATCGAGACGGCCAACCCGTTGTCGCCGACGTGGGTTGCCTTCGGCCCGATGTCGAGCAGCAGCGGCTTGATCTTCTCGAATGTCTCCGACGTGCCGCCGACCATCATCGTCAGCTTGCCTTGTTCGAGCGTGATCACGCTGCCCGACACCGGCGAGTCGACCATGTCGGCGCCCTTGGCACGCACCTTTTCCACGAGCGCCTTGCTGGTCGCCGGGCTGACAGTACTCATGTCGATGAGCACTTTGCCGGGACCAAGACCCGCGACGATGCCATCGGGCCCGTTTGCGATCGACTCGAGCGCCGCCGAATCGGTGACCATCGAGAACACGACGTCGGCCGATGCCGCGACACCGCGCGGCGTGTCGGCCCACTTCATGCCGCGATCGATCAACCACTGGGCTTTCGACTTGGTGCGATTGGTGCCCGTGACGGTGTGGCCCTTGGACATGAGCCGGTCCGCCATGCGGCCTCCCATGACACCGAGGCCGACGTATCCGAGGTTTGCCATAATGCAGGCCGCGCGCGCTCTCGTAGGGGCCGCTTGAGGCGGCCCAAAATGTTGTAGGGGCCAGGTAGGTGGCCACTTTTTACAGACGAAACAGCTAGTAAGTATCCCTTGGACGTAAAGGCCGACGCAAGATGCCGCAGACCATGGACACACCCGTCAGTTCGCCACTCGCCGCCGTCGGAATCCGCCTTTCCGACTGGTTCGAGCGCTGGTTCCCCGATGCGTTCGCGCTGGCGCTCTGCGCCGTCGCGATCGTCTTCGCCGCCAGCGTCGCGTCGGGCAGTTCCGTGACGCAGACTGCGCAGTGGTTCGGCGCCGGCTTCTGGGATCTCGTCGCCTTCACGATGCAGATGTCGATGATCATCGTCACCGGCTATGCAGTGGCGACAGCGCCGCCGGTCTACGCCGTGGTCAGGAAGATCGCGGCGATCCCGCACACCGGCAGGGGCGCGGCCGCATTCGTCGGTCTCTTCTCGATGCTCGCGTCGCTGATCTCGTGGAGCTTCAGCCTGATCTTCAGCGCCCTCCTCGCACGTGAGGTGGCGCGCCGCGTGAAGGGTGCCGACTATCGCGCGATCGGCGCTGCCGCGTATCTGGGTGTCGGCAGTGTCTGGGCGCTTGGCCTGTCCTCGTCCGCTGCACTCATCATGGCGTCGCCGGGATCGCTTCCCGATTCGATCGAGAAGATCAGCGGCGTCATCCCTCTCAGCCAGACGCTGGGGCTGTGGCAAAGTCTCTTGATCGCAGGAACGCTGATCGCCGTCTCGATGGTGCTCTGTTACTTCTCCGCTCCCTCAGCGGCCGATGCCCGCGGCATGAAGGAGATGGGCGTCAGCGATCGGCCGGCGACGCAGGATATCGGTCACGCACAGACGCCCGGCGAATGGCTCGAGTACAGCCCGCTGCTCACGATCGTCGTCGGAGCCGCGGGCGTGCTGTATCTCGCACGCGAAGTGATGGTCAGCGGCGCAGCGATCGTCCTCGAGCTCAATCACTATGTGTTTCTGTTCCTGATCGTCGGGCTGCTGCTTCACTGGCGTCCGCGCTCGTTCGTGCACGCGATCAGCGCGTCCGTCGCGCCGGTCGGCGGCGTGTTGATTCAATACCCGCTCTACGCCGGCATCGTCCGAATGATGACCGAGTCCGGCATTGCGACGACGCTCGCCCACTTCTTCGTGACGATCTCCTCCACGCACACATATCCGGTGATGGTGGGGATCTATTCGGCGTTCCTCGGCCTCTTCATTCCATCGGCCGGCGGCAAATGGTTGATCGAAGCCCCCTACATGCTCGATGCCGCGAAGACGCTGCAGGTCCACCTCGGATGGGTGGTCCAGACCTACAACGCAACTGAAGCGCTCGCGAATCTGATTCATCCCTTCTGGATGCTGCCGCTGGTGGGCATTCTGGGACTCAAGGCACGCGATATCGTCGGCTACTCGATGATGCAGTTCGCGGTGCACGTTCCTGTTGTGTTGTTCCTCGTCTGGGCGCTGAATTACACGCTGCCATACATCCCGCCGGCACTGCCCTAGAGCGTCGCGCCCTCAGACGGCTCTGCTCGGCCCGCGTAACGTATTGAAAGCGTTGGAGACGTGTGGCTGAGGCCGATCTGGCCGTCAATGTGCACCTGACTAGGTTGACGGAAGACCTTGAGGAGGACACATGAGCCGATTGATTGCGTCGATCACGTTCGCGTTCGTGGCTGCTGCGTTCACCGCGCATGC
>DATFRP010000022.1:0-58788 GCA_035263125.1 Vicinamibacterales bacterium | reverse complement strand
AGTGCGACATGGCTCGACATGAGCACGTCCACGCCCCCACCGAGCGTGACCTGGAAATCCTGAAACGTCCGAGTCCCGACCGCACCGGTTGCCAGACGGTTGCGATAAAACGCGGGGATGGAATCGGAGCTCGCGTTGATGGTGGCGAGATACACGCCGGCACCGGCGGTCAGAAACGGCATCACTGAACGCCGCACGAACACCGGCATGTGCGCGCCAAACGTCGCTGCGAAATCCGTAGACCCGTCGTTCACGTGGAACCAGGTGCCGCGCGCTTCCATCGCGAAATGAGGCGTCACCGCCCATCCGAATCCGGCACCCGCTGCCGGGCTGATCTGGGACGAGGCGGCCTGGCCACCGAAGAAGCCTGACAGCATCGAGCCGTGTTGCCAGTCTCCGGCGGGATCGCCGTTCTGGGCCCACGCGCCTTGCGCAACGCCAAGCACGGCCAACAGCGCGACCGCTGCAGTGACTGCGCGCCTGCCAGCGTGCTCGCTGGCCGTGCCACGGGCGACGCCAACGAGCGCCCCGAACTGCTCGGCGAACGCCCGGAGATCATTCCAATCCGTGTACTCGTAGTCCCGGCTCGTGTCGGTATCGCCGCCCGCCTTCGCGACGATCCGCTTCATGACCCATCGCTTGATCCAGTTGTACTGCCGGTAGAGCAACGCTCCCCCAACCAGCTTCGTGATCGTCGGTCGCCAACCGGTGGCGACAAGGAATCGATTCACGATGGCGTGCACCTCGTTCTGTACGGCAGGATCCTGTTGGAGAAACCCGAGGCACACCGACACGAACGCCGTCGGCTTGTCGCCGAACTCATGGGCGTGAGTCAGCACCCACTGTTTGACGGGGCGCTGAAATCCGCCTGCATGAACCGACGCGGCGACGATGATGCCGTCGTAGTCGTCGGGTGAAGGGCCGGGCCTGCCGGCTCGGATGACATCAACCTCGGCACCTTGCGTCCGAAGTGTGGCGCCAAGCGAGGCGGCGATGCGCCGTGTGTGCCCATCGGTCGTGCCATAGAGGACCAGGATGCGAGACATGATTCCCTCCCGTTCTGGGCGTGTATGACATCAGCAGCACAATCCCTGCCGCGACACAGGCGGTGAAACGCGTGCGCAAATCGCGTTCGCGGCGCCTTGCTGAACAGGCGTGGGAGAGTTTTTCGAGGGCCGCGGATTTCTCCGCGGCCCTCGACTGTCGAGCATCAGAAGCCCGGCGTGAAGCTGAAGCTCCAGACCCAGCCGGCTCCCGGGCGCTGGAACGGGTGGGCGAAGTCGAACTGTCCTACGGCAAAGTTGAACAGGTTGACGCGCAGCGTCACGCCCGCACTCTGCACCGACTCTCGACCGCCGCCGAGGACGCTCGGCTTCTGCCCGCTGTTCCATGCGGAACCGCTGTCAGCGAAGAACGCTACTTCCGTGGGAAGCGGCCCGTACATGCGGCCCGTTGCACCAAACGGGCGCAACAATGGGAATCGGAACTCCACGTTGCCGATCAGCATTCGCGACCCGATGAGTCGATCGATCTGAGTGCACGAACCGGCCGGTGTTGGGGTGCACTCGTCCGCCGAAATCGTGCCGACGTCGTATCCACGGACCAACTGCGGATAGCCGATATAGAGCGGCGCGAGTCTCGGATCCTCGCTGCCCGACCCGTACCGCCCGTAGTGCAGCACCCGCACCGCGATGGTGTAGAAGTTCGCCGGCATGATGTAGCGCCGGTAATCCAAAAGCGCCGTGGTGAAGTTGATCGTGCCGAAGTACGGCGTGGCCTCGAAACGCGAACGCTCGCCCGCCACCGGGCTGGTCGCGCCGAGCACGGCACTGTCGACGACAAACGCTGCGCCGGCGTTGACCAGGCCAAGCGGTTCCTGGAGTTGAGTCGTCGTGGTTTCGTCGCTCAACAGGGCTCCGGTCTGCAGGGATGCGGTTCGCGTGCGTACTTCCTGCTCGAGTCCCACATGCTGATAGCCGCCGCTGAACTCGACCCGGCGAGTCGAGCTGAAGGGACGAGCCACCATTCCGGTCGCAGAGCCGAATGTCTGGCGCAGGAGGATGTCCTGCTGCACGAACACCGTCTGCCCATTCGGGCCGGCCCCCAGGCCCGTTGCGATGCCACCAGACAGATACGGGAACTGCTCGACAGCGACGCCCCAGTCCCAGCGATGCGTCAAGTTGGTGTACGAGATCATCGCCCCGCTGTCCTTGAGGATGTCGGAGAACTGCCCGCCAAAGGTTTGCGCGTTCACCAGCGCGGCGAGGTTGTGATTGCCGAGCGCGTCGCTCCAGAGGAACGAAATGCCGCCGCCGAAAGCCGGCCCGAACCGGCTGAAGCCTGCGGCGACGTACGGCTGGCCGACGGCATCGAGCGACAGCTTCGGTTTGTATGGCTCGGTCGTGGCGCTGCCTTCCGCGGGTAGCCCTTTCTGCGGATCGTTGAGCGACGCTACGAGATCCGGCGACGCGCGCCGTTCGGGCGGGAGGATGCCTGCGGACACATCGGTCCACGTCGCTCCCGGCCGCGTTCCAGCAAGGACGTTCGGGTTGTCAGCCACGAACACGGTTGGATGCTTCTCGTCGTGAACGCTGAATGCCGCACGACGCACCTTGCTCGCGATCGACAGCGCGGGGCTGATATCAGTAATGCCGCTCACGCCAGTATCAAGGTTCGTGATCTGACGCACCGACCTCGCCGCGAGATCGAGCGCGAACACGTTCGAGACACCATACGGATCCGAGATGAAGTACAGGGTCTGCCCGTCATTCGACCATTGCGGGTTGATGTTCTTCGCTTCGTCGAATGTCTGGAGCCGTTCGACGCTGCCAGTGGTCGGATCCATCAACGCGAGCCCATAGGCGCCGGCGGCCAGCACCGGCAGCTTCGTCGTAAAGCGATCGGTGACAAACGCGATGCGCGTCCCGTCAGGCGACCAGGCAGGCTGCAGATCGGCGTACTGATCGTCGGTCAGCTTGCGCAGTGAGTCGGCCTTCATATCGTAGAGATAGAGATCCGAAAAGCCGCCGACCATCGCAGAGAACGCGATCTTGTTGCCGTCGGGTGACCACGCCGGGTTCAGGATTTCGCCAAGCTCCGGGAAGGGCTTCTCGCGGAGCGTTTTCCCGTTCTCGGTATCGATGAAGGCCAGGACCGGACGGCCACCCCGCACTGCACCCATGACGAACTCGCGCCCGGTTGGACGCCAGGAACCCGCCGAGTTGATGAACTGCAGGCTGCTGAAGTGCGGGTCGATGGCGGTGCTCACAAGCTTGCGAATCACGCCGCCGTGGTCGGCGTCAGCGAGATACATGTCGACCGACAGCAGACCTCGTTCGGAAAAGACCACCACCTGCTTGCCATCGGGGCTGAGAACCGGCGACGAGTACAGCGGCGGGTTCTTCTTTTCCAGCAGGACCTCCGGACTGAGCGGCCGACCGAATGCCGCAGGCCTCTTGGTTGCTTCGAGCACCGGGCCGTACTGCTCGCGGATCGTCGACTGCCAGTTCGCCGACAGCTCCTTCGTCTTCACCCCGAGCTCGGTCTCGAGCGCCTGTTCGGGACCGTTGCGCAACGCATCGGTGAAGATGTTGCCGATCATGCGATCGCCGTACTTGCCGCCAACGTAGGCCCAGAACGTCTGCCCCCAACGATAGGGAAAGAACCTCGGGTCATTGAGCTTGCCGATGTCGGGCAGCTGGTCGTGGCGCACCGCGTCGCGGACCCACATCGCCGTGTTCGGATCGACGGGACCGAGCGACAGATATTCGGCCATCCCCTCGACGAACCAGAGCGGCAGCCGCTCGATCGACGCGCCTCCGGGCTGATCCTCATCGAGCCGGGCCATGTCGTACTGGAACGCGTGCACCAGTTCGTGACCGAGCACGTGATCCGTTTCCCTCAGCGCGCCGGTGAGCGGCAGCACCACGCGCCGCTTGAGACCTTCGGTCACGCCGCCGGTCCCCTCGCCGACTTCGCCGCCGACGACGTTGGTCTGTTCGAAATCTGCGTGCGACTGATAGAGCACGATCGGCTGGCGGTTGCTCAGCGCGTGATCGAGCATATTGGACAGACGCGCGTACCAGCGCTCCGCCAGCCGGCCAACGTCGGCAGCGGCGGCACGCTCCTCGTCGTAGAAATAGATGTCGAAATGCTCTGTCTTGAGCACCTCGAACTTGAAGTTGCGATATTGGACTTTATTGCGGCCGAAGTATTGCGCTTGAACGACAGTCGCCGTCGTCAGCGTCATGACCGCTATGAGAATACCTACGCCCCAGACGGTGACCTTCCGCATATGGACTGACCTCCGCCACGAAGTGCCCAAGGCTCAGTATCTCCTGCGAGCGCCTGGTCAAGGCGTACGGCGCCCTGGGCAACGGCCCCCTTCGAGCACGGACCGTTCCAATCGGACCCTGCCCGTTTTCGGGCGTGCAGCAGCGGTCACACGCGTGACACACCGTGCTGTCACTTATGGAGTTCAACTCCGCATGGTTTGGTGACAAGGGCCGCACCCCGGGGAACCGGGCCCCGGAATGCAGCCTCGGGTCGCGATCAGGCTCGCGTCAGCCGGCGGGCGATCGGCGACGCCATCATATCGTCGTCCGTCTGCCCGATATCAGCTGGACCAGGATCGCGATGACCGCGAGCACCAGCAGCACATGGATGAACCCACCCAAAGTATAGGAGCTGACGACGCCCAGGAACCACAGCAGTAGCAGCACAACGAAAATCGTCCACAGCATGGTCACCTCTCCGACACGTCGAAGGAGCACGGGGCGTGCCACGACGACACACGCCGAAAGTGCGCGCCATCCTTGCCGCGACGGAACTTACCGGTAGGAAATATCAACTCGTCGTGAGCGGTCTTCGGCCTCAGCCGCATGGAACGTTCCACGAAATATGGCGGGGATTCTGGTGAAATCCATCGCAGGCGTTACAGGCCGGCAAGGCACAAAACCTGCTCCTGTCAGTGTGCCCAGCTCATCGGAGGGTGTGATGAAAGGACTACTCGGAGCCGGAATCGTCCTGTTGATCGCCGGGCTGCTCATGCTGGCCGCCCCGATGATCACGTACACCGATCGGCACAAGGCGGTCGACCTGGGACCGCTCGAGGTCGAAACGCAGACGGAAAAGCACGTCAACATCCCGCAGACCCTGGGGATCGTTGCTGCGGCCGCCGGCGTCGCGCTCATTGTGGCCAGCCGCGTCCGGCCCAGAGCGGATGTATAAGACAGGTGACCCTCACTGCACGACAGCACCGATCGCGCGCCCCACTGCAAAGGTGAGCCCCGCGGCCACGAGTCCGAAGATGACCTGCCGCGCTCCGGAGATCCAGACGCTGCGTCCGGTGAGCAGCGTGATGCCGGCGCCGATCGCGAACAGCGCGAGCGTGCTGCCGAGCAGACTCGCGAGAACAGCCGGCTCTCCTGACAGCCACACGAACGGCGCGACAGGAATGATCGCCCCGATCGCGAAGAGCACGAACGACGTGAGCGCCGCTTCCCAGGCCGAGCCTCCGAGCGCCTCCGGATCGATCCCGAGCTCTTCGCGCGCCAGCGTGTCGAGTGCGGATTCGCGCGTGGCCATCATCCGGCGGGCGGTCTCCTCGGCCTGCTCTTTGGAGAGTCCTTTGGCCTGGTAGATCAACGCGAGCTCCGCTTCCTCCTCGTCGGGAATCTCCGCGAGCTCGGTCGCCTCGACCGCAATCTGATGCTGATAGAGCTCGCGAGAGCTTTGCACCGACAACCATTCACCGAGGGCCATCGATCCGGCCCCCGCAAGCAGTCCGGCGATGCCGGTGATCAGAATGGAGCCACTCGCAAGCGACGCCCCGGCCACACCCATCACGAGACTGAGATTCGAGACGAGACCATCGTTGGCGCCGAGCACGGCCGCCCGCAGCGCGTTGCCTCCGGCCGCACGATGACGACCTTCGAATCGAGCGAGCACGCCTCCCTCGATCCCGGTGGTCGATCCCACCGATCGCAGCAGCCGCGCGTGCGAGCGCTCATCGGCCGCCATGCGCGCCGACGGCCGATCGGTCGTGGAGTGATATCCCGCGGCGTCGTCGCGCTCTCCGGAGATGAGAACCGGAACGACGAGGTCGGGACCAAAACGCCGCACCAGCGCCATGAGCACGCGCGCCCGCCAGCCCGCGCGAAACTCCTGAAGGGCGACGCCCGCTGCCGTGATCTTCTCCGCCCAGAACCGCGCGTGTGATTCCTCGGTCTCCGCCAGCTTGTCGTAGAGCGTCGCCAGCGGCTTCTGTGTTTCAACCCGCGCCATCGTGCGATAGATCGCTGCGCTCTCAAGCTCGTCCTGCCAGTTGGCGACGTAGCGTTCGGCGTCAGTCATGCCCGAGGCCCCCTTCGTCTCACATGCGATACTACTGAGAATGTCTGATCGTCTTCATCCGATTCGTCGTGTCGCGTTTGGTGCAGTCGCCGCAGTCGTGTTTGTCGCGACCGCTCATGGGCAGGGTGGCGTCGCCCCGAGTGAAGCGAATCATTTCATCGGTACTCCCGCCGGATGGGTTCATCCGAAGACGCCATGGGGTGATCCTGATCTGCAGGGAATGTGGCCGATCTCCTACGTCGGCAGCGTCCCGCTCGAGCGTTGCGCGGGCGGCGGAGGTCGACCGGGCGGTCCTCCTCCACCGCCGTGCGATCTCAACAAGGCCTTCCTGACTGAAGAGGAATACAACGGACGGATTGGAGCCGCCGCCAAACGCGTCGACCCGCACGCCCAGGCGATTGCCGAAGGCAACTTCGGTCGCGCGCTCCTGTCGGGCGTGACCGATCCGACGAGCGTGCAGCGTCAGACGTCGCTCATCGTCGATCCGCCGAACGGCAAGCTTCCCGAGCTGACACCGGAAGGCAAGCGACTCTCGGCGTTGATGAAGAGCAGCTGGGCGCTGAATCCGCAGGACAAGCAGACCTGGGACGGACCCGAGGACTTCGACACGTGGGATCGCTGCATCACGCGCGGCATGCCCTCGTCGATGTTCCCGTTCCGCTACAACAACGGCGTGCAGATCCTGCAGGTGCCCGGCTACGTCATCCTCAACATGGAGATGATCCACGAGGCACGCATGATTCCGGTCGACGGACGTCCTGGAATCTCGCCTGCGATCAAAGAGTGGATGGGCGAGTCACGCGGTCATTGGGAAGGCAACACGCTGGTCATCGTCACGACGAACTTCAAAGCCGGCGCGTCGATGACGAACATCGGCGTGATGGGATCGCCGCAGGGCAACCGCATGCCGACCAGCGAGCAGATGAAGATCACCGAACGGCTCACGCGTCTCAACAACGACATCATCCTCTACGACATCAAGACCGAGGATCCGGTCGTCCTGACGCGGCCGTGGACCGCGCGATTCCCATTGAAGCTGGATAACAAGTACGAGTGGTGGGAGTACGCCTGCCACGAGGGGAATCGGACGATTCCCGATTACGTGCATACGTCACGTGCGGAAAGAGCGAAGGAAGCGGCGGGGACGTCGTCGCACCCTTAACGCGAACCGATCGAGACCCGGAGGGAACGGAGAACATTCACACGGAGGCAACGCGGATAACGGAGATCAGATTTGTCTTTCTCCGTTTCCTTCGTTACCTCCGTGTGTGATCCCTCCGTTTCCTCCTGTCTCGGTGATCTCAATTCCCTGAATCGCAAGCGTCGGTGATACAGATCGACTCCAGCGTCCGTCCGACCGGCGGCGCCTGGAGTCCCTTTTCCGTCATCAGCTTTCGGATCAACAGTCCGGTCTCTGGATGCGGGATGGCCGACTGCACGCCCACGCGCACGAGACCGTCGGCGTAATCGACCGGCTCCCACGTGTGAATCGCGAGTTTGCCGCCGCGGTTGTCGGTGTTGCCGTAGTCGCGCACATCGAGTTTCGCGCCGTGATCGACGAGGATCTGCACGACGTCGTTGCGCCCTTTGTGCGCCGCGCCGTGGAGCGCGGTGCGGCCGGTGTCGGCCTGCAGGTTCACGTCGAGGCCGAGATCGATCAGCATCTTCACCGCTTCGAACGTCGCCTGCGGTGACCACTCGTACGTGATCCCTTCCACCCAGCCGATGCCGGCGGCCACGTGCAGCGGGCTGACGTTGAGCAGCGTGTTGATTTTCGGATCAGCGCCTTTCGAGATCAGCAGCTTCATCAACTCCACATCACCCGACTGCGACGCGCGGAGGAACGCGGTCGCGCCGTTCTCGTCGAGCCACTGGTTGGTGAACACCGTGCGCGTTTCGGTGCTGTCCTTCACCCGTGCGTTGACATTGGCGCCCTTGTCGAGCAGGACCTTGATGAACTCGAGATGGTCCATGTCGCCCTTGCGCACCGGATAGTCGCCCGACTCGATGTTGCGGTTGTCGGTGGCGAGATAGAGCGGGGTCCAGCCGCCCTTGTTGGCGAGGTTCACGTCGGCGCCATGATCGAGCAGATACTCGCCCAGCTTGTAATAGCGATTCTGCGTCGCGACCAGCAGCGGGCTCCACCCGTAGCCGGTCGTCTGGTTGATGTCGGCGCCGGCCGCGAGCAGAACCTTCACCGTGTCGAGATCGTTGGCGCGAACAGAGTACACGAGCGGCGTCAGCTGACCGCCGTCGTTGGGCGCAGGCGTTCTGCGGAACAGACCGACTGCTGCCGCTGCATCGTCGTTGGAGAAGTCGACGCCGTCGGCCGCATCGGCATTCGCCGCGCCGCGCCCCCGACCTCGTCCTCTACCG
The DNA here is from genome assembly GCA_035263125.1 of Vicinamibacterales bacterium. Lineage (GTDB taxonomy): Bacteria > Acidobacteriota > Vicinamibacteria > Vicinamibacterales > UBA2999 > Gp6-AA40. The sequence continues at coordinate 50,058 of DATFRP010000022.1, read as the reverse complement.
CCTCCACCAGCCGCAGCCGCTCCTCCACCCGCAGCTCCCGCACCTGCCGCTCTCGCTCCAGCCCCTGCTCCCCTGCCTTCAGCGGCGGCGCGAATCTGACCGAGATCGAGCGCGTTGCCGGCGGCAAGCGCGGCGCCCTGCGCCGCGACCGCCTTCCTCGGATCGTTCGCTTTGCCGAGCGCAGGCCCTCGTCCGCGCGGCGCGGGATTCGAGCGCGCCTTGATATCGGCACCGCGGTCGATGAGCAGCTTCACGGCGTCGGCATGCGCCTCGTCGGCCGCCCACATCAGCGGCGTGGTGCCGCGCGCCGTCTCCTTCGCATTCACGTCGGCGCCGTGATCGATGAGTACCTTCATCGCATCGACCTTACCGGTGCGCGACGCGATCATGAGCGGCGTGCGACCGAGCGGCAGCTTCTCATTGGCGTCCGCTCCGCCTTCGAGCAGCGCCGCAATCACCGCCGCATCACCATTCACAGACGCGAGCCAGAGCGGCGTGGCCCCTTCGCGATTGGGCGCCTTCGGATTGGCGCCCGCTCTGATCAGTTCGGTGACGAGCTCGCGATCCGCGTGATACACCGCCCAATGCAGCGCGGTTGCGCCGTCGGCCTGCGCCGCGTTCACGTCGGCCCTGGCGGCGATCAGCTTTCTCACCGCAGCCTTGTCGCCGCGCATCGCGGCGTCAGCGACGTCCGATTTCCCCGCGCCAGCGACGGAGAATACGGAGAGGGATACACCACAAAGGACACAAAGGACACAAAGCCTGATCGATCTCACAGCGCCTCCAGCCGTCCGGTGCTGTCCCCGATACTGTCCTGAGGAATGTCGTACTTGTCGAGCACGCTGAGGAGCAGGTTCCCGGTTGGAACCGTCTTCGACGGATACGCGATGTGACGTCCGCCCTTCATCGTGCCGTTAGCGCCGCCGATGAGGACGTGCGGCACGTCGTAGTGTACGTGCTGATTCGAGTTGCCCATGTTGCTGCCATACAGCACGAGCGACTGATCGAGCAGCGTGCCGTCACCGTCCTGCGTCCTCGCGAGGCGGTCGACGAGGTGCGCCAGCATCTTCACGTGATACACGTTGATCTTCGCGAGATCGAAGATGCGCCGCGGATCCTCGCCGTGGTGCGACACCCCATGGAACCCGGATGTGGGCGCTTCGCTCTCGGGATAGGTGCGCCCCGTGAGATCGCGCGCGAACAGCAACGTGCCAACACGTGTAATGTCAGCCTGGAAGGCCAGCGCCAGCAGATCGAACTGCAGTTTGATGTGCTCGTCGAAGGTCTGCGGCACGCCGACCGGCACCGGCATGCTCTCGGGCGCCACGGTCGACGCCTTCATCGCGATCTGCAGCCGGCGCTCGATCTCGCGGACGTTGGTCGCGTAGTCGTCGAGCCGCTGACGATCCGACACGCTGACGTCGCTGCGCAGCCGGGTCAGACTGCCGGTCAACGAATCGAGAATGCTGCTGTCCCGCTTGCGGCGCCGCGCGCGCTGATCGGCGGTGCTGCCGTCACCGAACATGCGCTCGAACACGACCTGCGGATTGAGCTCCATTGGCAGCGGCGACGTCGGCGACGACCACGAGATCGTGTTCGTGTAGGTGCAGCTGTAGCCCTCGCCGCAGTTGCTCGAGCTCGCGCCGGGATCCTCGACCGCGAGCTGCATCGACGGCATCAGGTTTTCCTGCCCGATTTTCTGCGCGATGAGCTGATCGATCGTCGTGCCGGCATAAACGTCGGCGCCGGTCGTCTTCTTCGGCTTGTTCGCACACAGAAACGCCGCGGCGACCCAGTGATCGGCGCCGGTCACGCCCGGAGGCGGTTCGGCCGAACGCGAATGGAGACCGCTCAGAATCACTGTCTGATTCCGGAACGGTTCGAGCGGCTTCCAGTTGTACGGCAGCTCCGCGTCGAGCGCCCCTTCGGTCTTCGGCACCCAGTAACCAGGCGCCATGCCGTGCGGTACGAAGCAGCCCACGAATCGCGGCTTCCCTTTCGCCGCGGTCTGGGCGAGTGCCGTCGCAGCCGGGATCATCGCGTCGAGCAGCGGCAGCGACAACATCGCGCCGGCGCCGCGTAAGACCGTTCGTCTGGAAATGTGCTTCTTGGGCAGAAACATCTGTGACTCCGTTTAGTAGTGCGCTGCTGTATTAACGCGCCGCGCGCTGCTCTGCGCGGTCCACCAGTTTCTGATTCATCTGGAACATGTCGCTCTTGACGATGCCCATCACGAGCGCCGAGAAGCGGTACTTGCTCGGTGCCGCCTCCCGCGCGACCGCGCGCACCATCGGCATGTCCTGATACTCCATGCCGCGGCCGAGGGCGTAGGTCAGCAGCTTTTCAGTGACGACGCGGACGAACTGATCGGAGCGGCGGACCAGCGAGTCGCGCAGACTCACCACACCGTCGATCTTCGTCCCGTCGGGCATGACGCCGGTCGCGTCGATCGGCGTGCCTTCATCCAAGGTCCGCCAGGTGCCGACCGCGTCGAAGTTCTCGAGGGCCAGCCCCATCGGCTCGAAGATCTGATGACACGCCGAACAGGTCGGGCTGATGCGATGCATCTCGAGCTGCTTCCGCATCGTCGGCGGCTTGCTGTTGCCGGTCGTATCAGCGGTCCGCTCCTTGAACGCGGGGACGTCGGGCGGCGGCTGCGGCGGCTCGACGCCGAGGAACGTGGTCAGGAACCACTTGCCTCGCGTCACCGGCGACGTGCGCGCGGCGGCCGACGTCACCGTCAGCATCGCGCCCTTGCCAAGCAACCCCCGCCGCATGTCGAGCGCCGGCGGCAGCGTCACTCGACGGAACTGCGATCCGTAGATGTTCGGGATGCCGTACTGTTTCGCAAGCCGCTCGTTGACGAACGTCTCGTTCCCGGTCAAGAGATCCAGCACGCTGCGATCGTCCTGAACGATGCTGGCGAAGAACAGTTCGATTTCGCGCTCGTACGCACGGCGAAGGTTGTCGTCGAAGTCGGGGAACAGGTTGACCACCGGCTCGCTGACCTTCAGCCCGCGAACGTTCAGCCACTGACCGGTGAAGTTGTCGACGAGCGCCTGCGATTTCGGATCGGCGAGCATGCGCTTCACCTGGCGCTCGAGGACGGCCGGATCCTTCAACTTGCCCTGCGCCGCCAGGTCAATCAGCTCGTCGTCGGGACTGCTGCTCCAGAGGAAGAACGACAGCCGCGAGGCGAGCGCGAGATCGCTGATGCGATACGTCTTTCCCGGAGCCAGCGACGCCGGCTCGCGTTCGCCGCGATAGATGAACTCGACATCGGTGAGGATGCGCTGCAGCGCCGCCTCGATGCCCTGCTCGAAGCTGCCGCCCTCCTCGCGTCCGTCCTTGTAGAACTCGAGCAACCCGTTCACATCGTTGGCCGTGACCGGACGACGGAAGGCGTGCTTGGCGAGCGTCGACACGACGGTGCGCGCGCACGGGGCTTCTTCGCGCGCGGTCTTCGGCGTGCACACGAAGATCTTTCGTCGGCTGGCGGTGTCGTGTGCGCCCTTCGCGTCGAACGGCCCTTCGATCGTCACCTGACCGACGTGCGGATAGAACTGGAAGCCGGGGATCTCACCGGGCGTGTTCATCGTGCGCTGGAACGGCCGGTTCAACTCGGTCGCGGGCAGATCGTTGGTCGCGATGAACGTCACGCCCACGGTGTGGAGACCGGCGGTCACCGGCACACGCGGCGTCGAGCGGCCGTTGCCGGTCGTGTTCTTGATCTCCTTGTCCCAGTCGAACAGCTTCACACGTTCGCCGTCGACCGTGACCTCGAGCTGTTCGCCGGTGATCTGGCCGAGCACCGCCTGGAAGTAACCGGTGACGCCCTTCACCTTGAAGGAGTACATGCCATCAGCCGGGAACTCGTAGCGGATCAGCATGCCTCCGCGGGTCCCGAACGGCAGTCCCTCGATGTGATGGTTCTGCGCCGTATCGGCAGGCACGTCGAACACTTCCTGTCGCGGTGAGTTCACGTCGCCGATCGCCAGGCGGCTGATCTTTCCCGCCGCGGACAGATACGCTTCCATCAGCGCGGGCGACATCGTGAGCGCTCCGGCGATGTTGTCGAAGCCGCGCGTGGAATCGTCGGAGGGGAGGAACTTCGTCGAGTCGACTTCGAGCGCCAGGAGATCCCGAATCGCGTTTGCGTACTCGGTGCGGTTCAGGCGATGGAGACCAGGCGCAGGCAGATGCGTCGTCGCCGTGCGATCGAGCTCGCCTTCCATCCATCCGATCAGTGCGTTCATGGTCGCCGGGTCAGGACGACGGGAATTGGTCGGCGGCATCAGGCCGGCGCGCAGCTTGCGGACGACGAGTTCGGCGGTCGGCGCGTGATCGGCAAGGTGCGTGAAGTCGAAGTCCTCGAGGACGAGACCGCCGGTCTTCAGTCGTGCGCTGTGGCACGTGATGCAGTACTGATCGACGACCGCCTTTGCGTCGACGGTAGGAACCGGCTGAGTCGCTGCGGATTTCGCAACGGGCGGCGCTTGCGCAGGGGCCGCGACCTTGTTCGCCCCACCAGCCCCACCAGCCTTACTCGCCCCACCTGCCTTCGCCGCTCCACTTGCCTTCGTCGCACCAGCCCCGTTCGTGGTCCCGGTCTGGCCCGCCACGAGCGCCACCGTCATGAACGCCACGCATCCGGCAACCAGCAGTCGCTTGAACACAGAGGTACCCCCTCGATGACGCACGGAAACGCCTGAACCCTCATGCTTTATCTACGCGGACCGATCGACCGTGTCAAGCGGAGAAGAGGCGTATCTGGCGTTATTTGCATGGGGTTACGACGAAAATGCCCGCGGCGCTTACGAAATCACGTTCGCAGGTTGATAAGCGGCTGCGGCTGACCCTCAACGCTCACACCATCAACCCGATTAGCTGGCCCCGTCTGCCCACCAACCCCAACGGCCCTTCAACCCAGCCGATAATCTACAGCCTCATAGACCAGTAAGGGCGGTTATACTCCCGGCACGAAGGTCGCTTCTTGACCCTCCCTTTCGGCCTCCTTGCGACCTTTGGCTCTGGCCCGAGCCGCCGTCGCGATCTGTCTACCGTCATTCCGTTTTCCGTTTTCATAGCGGCCAATCAACGACGTCAGCACTCTTGCGAACCCGCACATTCCCCGTCTCCCTTGGTAACAGCGTGTCAGGAGGAGCCCAATGTGTATCTTCGCGCGGCGATCGGTCGTGGCCCTCTGGTTACTCGTGGTCGTACCCTCGGCGGTCTTCGCACAGGCCGCCATCACCGGCGTCGTCAAGGACGTCTCCGGTGCGGTTCTTCCTGGCGTCACTGTCGAAGCATCCAGCCCTGTCCTGATTGAACGTGTCCGCGTCGTCGTCACCGACGACACGGGCCAGTACCGTATCGTCGATCTGCGGCCGGGCACGTACATCGTCACGTTCTCGCTCACCGGGTTCAATGCCTACAAGCGCGAGGGCGTCGAGCTGAATGGCGACTTCGTCGCGACCATCAACGCGGATCTGAAAGTCGGGTCGCTTCAGGAGACGATCACCGTCAGCGGCGAGTCGCCGATCGTCGACGTCCAAAGCACCAGGTCGCAAACCATCGTCGACAAGGACGTATTGGCGGCAATCCCTTCTTCACGCAGCGCCAACGGTCTTCAGGCGCTCATTCCCGGTCTGAGCGGCGGCGGTGACTCGGGCGGGATCACCGGCGGCAGCGGGGGCATGGCCGGCTTCATTCACGGTGCCCGCGCATCTGATTCGCGGACGTTCCACGACGGCATCAACACCGGATGGGCCGGCGCGAATTCGAACGCCGCGGTTTCGAATGTCGCCGGCGCGCAGGAAGTGGTGCTGACGACATCAGGAGGGTTGGGCGAGGCCGAAACCGCCGGCATCCTCCTCAACATCATCCCGCGCGATGGTGGCAACAACTTCAACGGCACACTCTTCCTGTCAGGCGCCAACAGCTCCATGCAGGGCAGCAACTACACAGATGCCCTCAAAGCCGCCGGACTGCGGTCGCCGCAGGAGTTGAAGAAGGTGTACGACTTCAACCCGATGGGCGGTGGTCGCATCGTTCGCGACAAGCTCTGGTTCTATCTCACCTATCGCGAAGTCGTCGCCGAAAACACTGTGCCTGGCATGTTCTTTAACAAGAACGCCGGCGATCCAACGCAGTGGCTCGTCGACTTCGACACGGCGCGCCCCGCCTTCGTCGACAGCTTGACGAGAAACGGCATCGCGCGACTCACGTGGCAGGCGTCGCCACGCAACAAGTTCGCATTCAGCCACTCGGAGCAATACGACCGGCAGAACAAGACCGGAGGCGGAGCCGCCACGCGCACTCCTGAGGCGCAGGGCATGCGGTACTACACACCAGGACACATCCAGCAGGCGACCTGGTCATCACCGTTCACGAATCGACTGCTGTTCGAGGCCGGTTGGGGCGACTACCTCTCGCGCTATGCGAACTTCGCGCCTCGCGTCGACGGCTCGCACAACGACCAGATGATCTCGGTGGTCGAACAATGCGCGGGCGGCTGTCCGCGGAACAACGGCTACCCGAACGATCCGACGATTCCCGGGATCCCGAACCTCATCTACCGTTTCAATCAGCCGCTGCAGCAGGGATTCGAGCGTCACCAGATCGGCACGCTGGCGCAGATGCGCGCGTCGGTCTCGTACATCCCTGGCGCGCACAACATGAAATTCGGGTATCAAGGCAACCTCAGTCACCCGAGTCAGGCGTACTTCAACGTCACGCCGTTCATCCAGTACCGGTTCAACAACGGCGTACCCAACCAGTTGAACCAGACGGCGGTGTATCCCGGCACCGTGAAGCTCCAGCGAAATATCCTCGCGACCTCGCTCTATGCGCAGGACACCTACACGCGCAACAAGCTGACGCTTCAAGGAGGCATCCGCTTCGACGGCATCGGCACCAGCTATCCCGACGTGAGCGTTGGCGGACCCGAATACCAGCTGATGCCAACGCCCTTGTCCTGGGCCGCGGGATCGACAGACGAGATTCACTGGAAGGACATCACGCCGCGATTCGGCGCATCGTACGATCTGTTCGGCACGGGCAAAACCGCGCTCAAAGTGAACATCGGCAAGTACCTCACCGCGCTCACCGCGAGCAACAGCGACCTCGACCTCAACCCGTTGATCCGCATGGCGCTGCAGACGACGCGCACGTGGAACGACACGAACACGTTCCCGGCTGGCGATCCGCGCAACGGCAACTACATCCCCGATTGCGATCTGATCAACCCGAACGCCAACCTCGAATGCGGCCGCATGGACAACCAGAACTTCGGCAAGGAGATCTTCACCAAGACGTTCGATCCCGATCTCATTCACGGCTGGGGCAAGCGCAACTACAACTGGGAGATGGGCGTCTCGGTTCAGCAGCAACTGCTGCCGCGCGTGGGTGTCAGCGTGGGGTACGTCCGGCGATGGTTCGGCAACTTCTACACCGCGAACAATCGCTTGACGACAAGCTCCGACTACACGCCGTTCAGCATCCCGATTCCGAGCGATCCGCGACTCCCCGGTGGTGGTGGCGGCACCGTGAGCGGGCTGTACAACCTGGTGTTCGACAAGGTCGGTCAGGAAGATCTTTACTCGCAGCTCTCGAAGAGCTTCGCCCCCGACCAGATCGAGAACTGGCAGGGCATCGACGCCAGCGTGAACGCCCGTCTCCGCAATGGGCTCAACGTTCAAGGCGGGTTGAGTACGGGCCGCCGTCTGCAGGACAACTGCGGGTTGCGAGCGGCGCTGCCCGAAACCTACAGCTGGGCGAGTACAACCGCCGTGCAGACCACGCGAGTGACGACGTCGACTGGCGCGTTGACCGACCCGTATTGCCGCATCGTCGAACCCTTCCTGAGCTCGTACCGTGGTCTTGCGACGTACGTCGTGCCGAAGATCGATCTGCAGATCAGCGGCACATGGCGCAGCGACCCCGGTCAGCAGCTCGCCGCCAACTACGTGGCGAGCAATGCGATCGTCGCGCCGTCACTCGGCCGAAATCTGTCATCGTGTCTTGCGCCAACCGGTGCGTGCACGCAGAACGTCACCGTCAATCTGGTGCCGCCGGGAACCCTGTACGGGGCGCGGCAGAACAACCTGGACCTGCGCATCGCGAAGATCATCAGGTTTGGTCAGACGCGTAGCCAGTTCGGCGTCGACATCTACAACGTCATGAACACCGACGTCGTGACCCTGTATAACCTGGGCTACATCGCACCAAATTCAACGACCGGTGCACCGAGCACATGGCTCACGCCGAACGCGATCCTGCCCGCGCGATACGTGCGGCTCAATATGCAGATCGATTTCTAAAGGGCTGGTGGGGCTGGTAGGGTGGATGGGGCTGGTAGGGTGGATGGGGCTGGTAGGGTGGATGGGGCTGGTAGGGCGAAGCAGTTCGGGTTCCCTACCCCATCAACCCCATCAACCCTATCAACCTTATCAACCTTATCAACCCCAGCTCCCTGCGTCGCCTCACGAGCTTCTCTTCCATCGGCTCATCAACGCCTCTTTCCCGTCGTCGTAGTGCGTCGTGAGCGTCAGCAGACCGTCCGAGTCGAACGCGTACGTCCGGACTCGTTCGAGCGCGTACGGGTTCGATCGCTTCTTGGCGAGTTCGGGATCCGCGGCGAGCAACTTCGTGGTGAAGTCGTCCGAGGCATACGTGATCAGATGCTTGTGCGTGTCGATGACGACCCTGCCGTTGGTTGAGATGGTGGGGTTGGGCGATCTGATGCCCAGACTCGACAGCGTCTGCATGCCGACGTCGCTGATCTTGTACTCAATCTGCAGCGTGCCGAAGCCATCGAACAGGAGATGGCCATCCGCGTCGATGTCCAGTGATTTGCCGTCAGGCGTCGTGGCGCGATAGGCCACGAGCACCCATCGTCCTTCGAGCTGTTTTCGAACTGCGTTGGTGGTGTTCTCGCCTGTGTCAATCGGCTTGGTGGGCAGCGGTTTTTGACGCGGCCCGCCAGCGCACGCAGTCGTGGCCAGGACGAGCGTCGCCACGACAAGCCAAATCCGTTTTCGTCGCATACGGCGTGAATTTGCAAGACCCAGGCCTTCAGACGAAGAGTCGCCTCGCGACGAATCTCTGTAGGTTTACCCGGCGTTTTGGAGAACCGGCCGCGTCGCCGGTAGCTGGTCACGCCATCTCGTGGCCGTTCACCTGAGGCGTATACTCGTTTTCCTGTAGGGAGAAGCGCATGAGCCGCCACGTCGCGAAACTGGTCGCGTATCCGTTCGCATTCCTCGCTCTGCTGATCGCGCTCGGGTCGTCCTCGCTGCGCGGACAGGCTCCATCAGGGACGGAGACCAAAGGCTGGACAACAGCAGAGGATCACCAGAACATGATGGCGCAGCTCGGCATCAGGACGCTGCGGCCGGGCCCGAGCGGCAACGAGTCGGCGCCCAACCACGCCAACTACGACGAAGCGACGGCCAATCCCTATCCCAATCTGCCTGACGCGCTCACGCTCGAGAACGGCAGGAAGGTTACCAGCGCAGACGCGTGGTGGAAGCAGCGTCGCCCTGAAATCGTCGAGGACTTCGATCGCGAAGTGCTCGGACGCGTTCCGCGAAATGTGCCGAGGGTCACCTGGTCGATCACGAGCACCACGACCGGAATGATCGGCGGTCATCCGGTGATCGGCAAACAGCTCGTGGGACACGTCGACAACGCCATGTTTCCCGACATTCGCGTCGACATTCAGATGGCACTCGTGACACCGGCCGATGCGAAAGGGCCTGTGCCAGCGATGATCATGTTCGGCGGCGGCGTACTGCCGCAGGCTGCGGGCGGACCGGCACCGCCTCCGGGACGGGGCGGCCCTCCTCCCACTGCGGGCAGCGATCCTCCTGCGACGGAACAGCTGATCGCCGATGGCTGGGGCTTCGCATCACTGAGCCCGACGAGCGTTCAAGCGGACAACGGTGCGGGGCTCACGCGCGGGATCATCGGGCTGGTCAACAAGGGACAACCACGGAAGCCGGAGGACTGGGGTTCACTCCGTGCGTGGGCGTGGGGTGCGTCGCGTAGCCTCGATTATCTCGAGACCGACAAGGCGGTCGACGCCAGGCGTGTGGGCATCGAAGGCGTGTCGCGATACGGCAAGGCCGCGCTCATCACGATGGCGTACGACCCGAGGTTCGCGGTGGTGCTCGTCGGCTCTTCTGGGGAAGGCGGCGCAAAGCTGCATCGCCGCAATTGGGGCGAGCAGGTCGAGAACCTGACCGGCGCCGGGGAGTATCACTGGATGGCCGGCAACTTCATGAAGTACGGCGCGGCCGACGCCGTCTTCGGCAGTAAGAACGCAGGCGACATTCCGGTGGATGCGCACGAGCTGATCGCGTTGTGCGCGCCGCGTCCGGTGTTCATCAGCTACGGCGTCCCCGAGAAAGGCGACGCACGCTGGCTCGATCATCAGGGCAGTTACATGGCGGCGGTCGCTGCTGGGCCGGTGTTCCGATTGCTCGGCGCGAAAGATCTCGGCACCTCCGACAACTACAAGACCGCGAAGATGCCAGCCGTCAACGTGAGTATGCTCGATGGCCAGCTCGCCTGGCGTCAGCACGACGGCGGTCACACGGACGGCCCGAACTGGAAACACTTCATCCCATGGGCGGATCGTCAGCTGAAGCGCCGACGTACGTAGTGTCCGGCTTTAGCCGGACCATCGTCACGCTCGCACTCCTCTTCCCCGCACTCGCGCACGCGCAGGCGGCCGATGTCCCGATCGCTCGCACCGATCGCAACTCGCAGATCGCACACGAGCAACTCCTCGAGAAGGCGCGTCGCGGCGGCATCGACATCTACTTCGAAGGCGACTCGATCATCCGCCGATGGGGCGCGACCGACTACCCCGATCTGCTCGCGAACTGGAATCGGAACTTCTTCGGATGGAACGCCGCCAACTTCGGCTGGGGCGCCGATACGACGCAGAACATCCTGTGGCGATTGCAGCACGGTGAGCTGGACGAGGTTCAGCCGAAGGTGATCGTGCTGCTTGCAGGCACCAACAACATCGGCAATACGGTCGCGGCAGAAGGGCATGACACCAAGGCCGCCGATGTCACGCGTGGTCTGCGGGCGATCGTGGACCTGATGCGACAGAAAGCGCCGCGCGCGACGATCATCCTGACAGCGATCTTTCCGCGCAACGACAACATCGCGGTCATGCCGACGATCGACGCCATCAATCGCAACCTCGCCATGCTTGCCGACGGCCGCGCGATTCGCTTCCTGAACATCAACGACAAGCTGGCCGACCGCGATGGGCGCCTGGTCGACGGCGTCATGAACGCGCGCGACAAGCTGCATCCGACGATCGCCGGCTATCAGATCTGGGCCGACGCGTTGAAGCCGATCCTGACGGAGCTGCTCGGCCCGCCCGCGACAACCGACCACGCACCGCCGCCGACGGGCGATCCATCGAGGTAGTGTCCGGCTTCAGCCGGACCGACAGACGTAGTGTCCGACTTTGACCAGACCAGACGGTTCCAGGGTAACAAATGGGTAACCCGCATCGTGCACGATTCCGCCCAGCGTCAGCATTCGCTGCGAGAGGAGTATCGACATGACACGTGTCCTGTGCGCCCTGGCTCTCACCGGCATTGTCGCGACCGGCAGCTCGATGTCCGCTCACCATTCATATGCGGCGTACGACAGGACGCGGCTCGTCGAGATCGAGGGCACCGTCGAAGACTTCCAGATGATCTCGCCGCACTCGCTGCTCACGGTTCGCGACCGGGATGGCCGCGTCTACACCTTCGAGTGGCTCGCAACCAACGGGATGAAGCGCTGGGGCATCGAGAGCGACACGCTGAAAAACGGTGAGCATGTGGTCGCTGGCGGCAACCCGCGGCGCGACTTCGACGAGAGCGGCATCGTGAATTGCAGATCGGTGCGACGTCCGTCTGATGGCTGGAAATGGCCGAATCGGTGAAGGGGTCCGGCTAAAGCCGGACACTACGTACTGCCGTTGGGCTCGAAGCGGTAGCCGATGTCGCGGAGCGTCTGGATGTAGATCGGTCGGTGCGGATCGGGTTCGACCTTCGCGCGCAATGTCGCGACACACCGGTCGATGCTGCGTGGGGTGACGAACACGGCGTTGCCCCACACGGCGCTCAGGATGACGTCGCGCGATAGCGCGCAGCCCGGCCGCGTGCAGAAGTAGGCCAGCATCGCGAATTCCTTCGCGGTCAGATCGATCGCCACGCCGCGCCGCGTGACGCGGCGCGCACGCAGATCCACATCGCATTCCCCGAATCGAAACGACGTCGGCGCCGGTCCCCGTCGCCGGAGAAACGCGCGTGCCCGGGCCATCACTTCGCCGACGCGAAACGGCTTCGTGATGTAGTCGTCGGCGCCGAGATTGAGGCCGAGGATCACGTCCTGCTCGCGACCCTTCGCGGTCAGCATCAGAATCGGCATCTCGAGACCCTGCGACCGGACCGCCCGGCAGATCTCGTAGCCGTTCACCTTCGGGAGCATCACGTCGAGCAGGATCAGATCGGCGTCGCCGCGAAGCGCGGCGTCGAGACCACGCTCACCGTCAGGGGCCACGGTCACATCGAAGCCGTTCGCGCGGAGCGCGTCCGACAGCCCGCGCGCAAGCGGCGGCTCGTCTTCGATCAGCAGCACGCGGGCGCCCGCCGTCACGCGGTCGCCCCCTCCCCTGCGCTCGGCAGCCTCAGGGCGAAGGTGCTTCCCGAGCCGGGCGTGCTCCGCACGGTCACCGTCCCGCCATGGGCACGCGCAATCAGCTCGACGATGCTGAGACCGAGGCCGACGCCGGTGGTCTCCTGCGACAGTCGCTGATCGACACGATAGAACCGGCGGAAGATTCGTCGCTGCTCGCGGATGGGGATGCCGATCCCGTTGTCTTCCACGGTGAACGTCACGAACGAGTCGCCATCAAGACGCGCACGGACGAGAATCCGCTTGTCGGCCGGTGTGTACTTCAGCGCGTTGTCGAGCAGGTTGATGAGCGCCGTCCCGAGCGCGTCGGCATCGGCCATCACCGCAGGCAGGCCCGGCTCGACGTCGACCCGAAGGTCGCATGCGGCAGGCAGGCGATCGCGGATCGCCGTCACGGCGGACGCAACGACATCCGGCGGCCGCACGGGCGTGAAGTCGAACCGGTACTGATCGCGCTCGAGACGCGAAAAGGTCAGGAAGTTCTCGATGAGACGGCTCAGGCGCGCGTTCTCGACCGCCATCATTTCCAGGTACTCGCGTGTCTTCTTCGGGTCGAGCACCGCATCGTTCAGCAGGTTGTCGACCAGCAGGCGCATCGACGTCAGCGGCGTGCGCAGCTCGTGCGAGGCCGCAGCCACGAGATCGGTCTTCACGCGTGCGAGGTGCAGATGCCGTCGCAGCATGCCGCCGCCGACGACGCCCGCAATGGTCACGATCGCGACGCCAGCCAGCGCGACCGAAACATACTCGGTGCGACGGGTCCGGCCGGCGTCCTCGAACGACGAGGGGTCCGTCGCCTGAAACGTCACCTGCCAGCCGGGCAGCCACGAACCGGCGGCAATTGCTTCGGCACTCGCCGGGACATCAGGGGGCGTTGCGATGAAAACGATCCCGGCCGGCGTCACCTGATGCAGGAAGTCGTGCATCATCTCCTCGAGTCGTCCAGTGCGGTACAGCGCGATGACGTGACCGTCCTGCGAGGTCAGCGCCCACACATCACGGAGGGCGGTCTCGCGCAGCGCCTCGGGCTCGGGCGCGGGCCGTTCGGCCGCGAGGAGATCGATCGACAGTCGAAGCGCCGCCTGCGTCGGCAGCTGCACGTTTGGAGAGAGCGCGCGAAGCCGTTCCATGAACGCCAGGCGCTCGGCCGCCGCGAGCGGGATCGAGTAGTCGTTCAGACGCGCCGCGAGCTCGTCGACCGCCGCTTTCGCCGCGGCACGATCGAGCCGCTCGGCCGCCATGAGCCGAGCCTCGATCGCCAGTGCAGCCGACCCTGGGCGCACGCGATCGGGGTAGTCCACCAGGCCGTCGCCGTCGAGAAACACTGCGCCATCGGCGGTGCCCTCTTCCATCAGGCGCAGAAAGCGTGCCTCGGCGCGCCCCGAACCATCGAGTCTCGCGGCCTGTTCGCGCCAATGCGCATCGATACGCGAGCGCACGAGACGCAGTTGTGCCCGATAGGCTTCGAGCACCCGCTGCCGCGTCGAAGCAGCCTGCGTGCTGACCGCCTCGTTCATGAACCAGAGGACGAACGCCGCCGGCAGCAGCATGACGACGACGAGCAGCGCGAACGCCCACGCGCCGCGGTCCCACGCACCGCCCGGCGATCGGAATGTAATGGCCACCTCCCGGGAGTGTTACAGCGATTGGCAGCTATTTCAATTCATCTGCGCCCGCGGTAACACACGGGTAATAATCCCCCGCTACCGTTCCGGGGAACTCGAAACCGTAGCGGGGAACCAGTGAACCTCGTGAACCCAATGAACCCATGACCCTAGACCCCTTCCTGCTCTGGCTCGAATCCACGCCACTCAGTCAGTGGATCGTCGGCTCCGATTCGATGTTCGCCTTTCCCGGGATCCTGACCTTCCACGCCATCGGCATGGGCTTCGCCGTCGGCATCAACGCGGCGATCGATCTGCGCATCCTCGGCGTGGCGCCGGGCGTGCCGCTGGCCGACATGCGACGATTCGTGCCGGTCCTGTGGCTCGGGTTCTGGGTGAATGCCGCGTCGGGCGTGCTGCTGCTGATCGGCTATCCCACGAAAGCGCTCACCAACCCGGTCTTCTATCTGAAGCTCGGGCTCATCGCGATTGGAATGGTGCTGTTCGTGAAGATCAGCCGTCGCATCTTTCGCGATGGTGATACCCAGCCGATCGCGGCGATCGGGTCGCCCGTACGACGTCTCGCGATCATCTCTCTGGTGTGTTGGACGGGCGCGATCACCGCGGGACGTCTGCTCGCCTACACCTACACGCGTCTGACGCAGTTGCACTGATCATGCACGCCATCCAGATCTGGCTCGTACGAACGATCATCGCGCACTCACCGGTCGCGACGCTGATGCACACGCATTGGGCCTGGCCGATCGCCGAGAGCCTGCACTTCCTCGGGCTCTGTCTCCTGGTCGGCTGCGTGGGCATGTTCGATCTCCGTCTGCTCGGCGTCGCCAAGCGTGTGCCGATCGCCGCCGTGCATCGATTCATTCCGTGGGGGCTCCTCGGGTTCGCGATCAACATCTGCAGCGGCCTCATGTTCCTGCTGACCGAGCCCGACCAGTACATCTACAACCCGTCGTTCCACTTCAAGCTGCTGTTCATGGCGATTGGTGGGCTCAACGCGGCGACCTTCTACCTCACGTCCTATCGTCGCGTCTTCAGCGCAAACGCGTCGCTCGACGCGCCCGTTCACGCCAAAGTGATCGCCGTCATCTCGTTGTGTGCGTGGATGGGTGTGATCGTGGGCGGCCGGCTGCTGACGTTCTATCGCCCGGGGGAGTGCATCGGCGAGCAGACGGCACTGCTGCTCACGTGCGCCCCCTGAGCCACGGAGATCACAGAGAGACACGGAGCAATAAGGCCACGGAGATCACGAAGATCACGGAGGACCAGAAACGGAGAAGTTCTCTCCGTTCCTCGCCTTCGTGATCTTCGTGATCTTCGTGGCCCGATTTCTCTGTTACTCCTGGTGATCTTCGTGGCTCGATCACCGCGTCTGCGGCGACGTCACCATCACGGTCGCGTGTTCCACGATCGCCTTGCCGCGGACGTCGACGAGGGCGACCGAGATCTCATAGTCGCCGCCCGGCAGGTTCTTCAGCATCGTCTCCGTGACCTCTGCGGCTTCGAGCCCGTCCATCGGCGTGAAACTGCTGCGATAGAAACTGCCCGAGTCCGCAGTCACCTGGAGTCCCCTGTTCAGTTCGTTCGGCTCGACGTAAGCGACCACCCGGATGTTCGCCGGCGCGGTGGACACGTGCGGTGAGACGTCGATCCTGAGCCTGCTGTCGCGAGCGTGTCCGGTGGTGATTCCGATGAGCGCGACCGCGATCGTGAGCAGAGCCGTGTTCAACAGACGCATCATCAATTCCCCCGAGGTTGCACACCCGCGCGTCATCCGAGTCGAGCAGGTCGCGTGCCAGGACGAGGACACGAGTCGCTCCCCGGGGACATTCGCGATGGTCACTGTCGAACTGCCCGAAATTCGGCAGCCGACACCCGCGTCCGCCATCGTCGTCAAAGCGCATCCTTCTGGCCTGCCGCAACTTAGGCAATCGGCACGCAGGGCACGGCGGTTGCCCACGCTCTGCCGCGGAAAGGTCACGGGAGGGTGTGATGAGCAACGCGCTTTCTTCAGTCGACATCAAGCACCCACTTGGCGTCGTCGGTCTGTTCCTGATGCTGATCGTGGCCGTGATGGCCAATCACGGATACACGGCACATCGAACACTCACCGGTCGGATCGGCGGATTTCTCGCCCGGCGCACGATTGATGCGGTTGCCGCGATCGGCTGGCTCATCGATCGCCTCCCTCGACCGTCCCCACGAGCGGAGGCATGAGATGAGCAGGCTACTGGTGTGTGCGTACGGAGTGATTTCCTACGCGGGGTTCTTCGTTACGTCCCTCGACGCCGCGGGCTTCGCGCGGCCGTGGTTCACGCGTGCCCTGCTCACGTTGATTCCGCAGGCAGCCGAGCGCAGCACGTCTGTGCTCGCCAGCATCGAGACCACGCGCGCACGCGCGTGACGACCTTCCATTTCTGTCAGGGGCTCGAACACGTGGCTCGTCATGATGAGCGGCAACACGCTCTATTTCAGGAGGTTTGGCAATGACAGTCGGACGCTTTCTGATGCCAGTCAACAGGGTGATCGTCGGCGTGCTCGCGGCGATGTGCGTGACGTCGACCGGCGTGATCGCGCAGGAGCACAACCACGGGTCGAACGGCAAGGGAGATGCGAATGCGCTCGTTCAGGCCGTGCGTGAGGCAACGGTGCGATTCAAGGATGTGGGGGTCGCCGAGGGCGAGGACTATCACTTGATGTTCGGGTGCGTCAGTGGACCGGACGTGGGCGCGATGGGTCTTCATTACGCGAACCTGGGGCTGATCAACGACGGCGAGCTCGACCCCGCGCATCCAGAGATCATCCTGTACGAGCCGACGCCGAGCGGACGCCTGAAGATCACCGGCGCCGACTTCCTGGTGTTCGCTGACGCCTGGGATGCCGCGCATCCCGGCGACCCGCCACAACTCATGGGACAGCTCTTTCATCGGTTCGACGCGCCGAACCGGTTCGGGCTCCCGGCGTTCTATACGCTCCACGTCTGGGCCTGGAAGGACAGCCCCAGCGGCACCTTCGTGAACTGGCACACGGACGTGTCGTGCGATTCGTTCACTCAGTAGGAATCAGGATGCGGGAATCAGGAAGCAGGGGGCCGGGAACTGGTCTGATTGCCTGATTCCGAGACCGCGGCGCAGTTGATGGTCGTCGCGATGGGCCTGGTGGCGACCGCAACGATTCTGTTCTTCGTTCGCACGGCGGCCGCGCGACAGTCGCTCATCCTGTCGTAGCCGAAGGGAACCGAGGCGGGCTGCGCCCGCCTCGGTCTTCCCGAGCTAAACCGGCACTATCAAGGTCTGCAGACGTGCGAGGTCCGGGTTTTTCGCGAAGGCTTCGCGCAGGCGCGGCTCACGGAGGCTGTCCCGCACTCTGCGCATGACGTCGAACGAACGCTGGTAGGCCTGCTGCGCGTCGACGGTTCGTCCCGTATCTCTGAAGAAATGCCCGAGTGCGAGTTCAGTTTTCCAATGCTGAGCGGGGTTGCCAAGCGTCACGGCGAGATCGCGCGCCGCGCGGAAATGTCCTTCGGCCCTATCCCAATCCCGCTCTGCGCTGGCGATCGCACCTGCGAGCCGCCATCCTTTCACCAGATTCTTGCGTGCATTGGTGCGAGTGGCCAGGTCGAGGCACTCCGCGCTGTGGCGTCGCGCCGTCTGCAAATCTCCGCGTGCGACCGCGAGTTCGCCCATGCCTGCGAACATCCTGATCGAATAGCGGAATCGCATCCACAAGCTGACAGACGGATTCGCGTAGTACTTGAAGACGCTGTCGTACTGATCCTGCGCGTGCGCCTCATCTCCGCGCGCGCTGAAGATCTCGGCAAGATTGAGCTCGGCGTTCGGCTGCGATCCGGGATCGCGACGACGACGGCCGATCTGTGCGCTGGTGGCGTTGAGCGCCGCGGCCTCGTCGAGATCCCCCAGTTCGGCATACAGCCAGCCGAGGCAATTGAGCAATCGATGGTGAATCGCTTCGTCGCCGATGCGCTTGGCGAGCGAGAGGCCTTCGGTGAACAGCGCACAGGCCTCGTCGTACTCGCCCTTGGCTGTCAGCGTCAGCCCGTGTATGAAACAACTGAACAGAAGTGGCATCAGCTGACCGTGCTCGCGGGCAATCGCCATTCCTTCTCTTTGGAGACGTGATGCCTCGTCGTACTCGCCGGCCCAGTTCCGGACCAGACCCGCGACTGACAGCGAGAGCGAGCGATTCACGGTGTCGCCGGCGGCCGTGCTGATCGCGATCGCCTTGTCGAGTGCGGGAGCGCTTTCCTCGAGCACGCCGGTCACGCCACGGACGAATCCGATGGTGAGGTACGCACGGCCGTGGGCGAACTGCGCACCCGCTGGTTCGGCCACCGCGATCGCCTCGCGCGCGGATCGCAGCGCCAACTCGATCTGACGGCCCCACGTGGCGCCCCACGCGATCACCGCCAGCGCGTCGGCCTCGTTGCCCCGGTCACCGATCAATCGCGCCAGCGGCAGGATCCGTTCGCCTTCCGCCTCGGAGCGCTCGAAGTCACTGGTGACGAAGTACAACCGGGCCTTCGCCTGGTGAATCTTGATGAGCGTCTCGGTGTTGCCGACTTCCCCGGACAGTCGTTGTGCGGCGCCGAATGCCTCGTCGTAGAGGGCGAGCGCTTCGTGCGTCGAAAAGCTCCGCTCGGCCTGCTCCGCCGCGGCCATCAGATACTCGAGCGCCTTGTCCCATCGCTGCGCCTGCGCGTAATGATGCGCGAGGACGCCGTACTGCTCGGACACCCGATCGGCGTACACCTGTTCGACCGCTTCCCCGATGCGGGCATGCTGCGATCGCCGCTCGCCTTCGGGCTGCGCCTCGTACGCCACTTCATGCGTCAATGCGTGTCTGAATGCATAGACGACCTCAGGCCAGACACGGGCGTTGTGAATCAACTCGGCCGCGCGAAGCGCCCGGAGTCGTTCTTCCAGTGCTGCCGGCGCCTCGGGAATCACGCGCTCGAGGACGCGCCGCGGAAATTCACGGCCGATCACTGCCGCGACACGAAGCACATCGCGCGAGGCGGGATCGAGCCGTCCGAGCCGCCCGAGCACGACGTCCCTGACGCTGTCCGGGAGCTCGATCTTCGCAATCGGACGAACGAGCACCATCTCGTCACCGCGGCGTTTGAGCAGTCCGCGCTCGTCGAGCGATCGCAAGACCTCTTCGACGAAAAACGGATTGCCCTCGGCCTTGTCGTCGAGCAACTGCTGCAACTCCACCGACAGCGCGGCAACGCCCACGAGCCCGCATCCAATCGCGCCGGCATCCGAGCGAGACACTTTCGACAGCGTCAACTGCGTCCCGAAAGTGCCCTGCGCGAACGGCAGCGTGTATCCGGTCCGATGCGTCGCGCACAATAGAATCCGACCAGACAGCAGGCTCTCGGCCATCATCGCCAGGAACTCGCCCGTTGCCGGATCCATCCAGTGCAGATCCTCGAGCACGACGATGAGCGGCCGGACGGTCGAGAGGGCATGGAGCAGCCGGCCAATCGCTTCGAACGTCGCCGCGCGCCGCAACTTCGGATCGAGCCGTTCGACCGAGGGCTCGCTCGCGCCGATCGAGAGCAGCGATCGCAGATACGGCACCGACGCGCGAACGTCTTCATCGAGGAGCGCCGTCGCGCGATCGACTCGATCGGCGATCGCCTCGTCCGAGTCGTTCGGTTGCACCGAGAAGATGTTCTTGAGCAGATCGATCAGCGGATGGAGCGGCCGCGCGCTCCCGAAAGACACGGCGGAGCCCTGCAGCCATGCGGCGCGCTGCCGCGTGTGCCTGCGGAACTCCTGAAGGAGGCGCGTCTTCCCAATGCCGGGATCGCCGGTGAGCAGCAGCGCGCGGCCACGGCCATCCTCGACTTGCGTCAGCAGATCGGCGAGGAGCGCCAGTTCGTGAACACGGGAGACGAAGGGAGTCGCGTGGCGATCGGTGTCGGCCAGACCGAGGATGCGCCACGGCTGCCGATTGCCCGATGCGCTTCCGACCGGCTCGACGTCGAATCGCCGCTCGAGAAAGCCACGCGTCGATTCCGACGCGAGGATCGGCTCCCCTGGGTACAACGTCAGCATCTGCTCGAGCAGGGCCTCCGCCGTCCAGCGCGCGTCGGCATCGATCTCGACTCGGTCCTCCACGCGACCCACCAGCATCTCGTCGGTATGCAGGGCGATCCGTACCAGCGGGGCCCGCGACGACCGCGAGGCACCGACGTCGCGGTGCACGGCAAACGCCGCATGTGCGGCGTGGCGGGCCGCGTCTTCGACGAGATCGAGACCGAACGCCGCCTTGACCGACGACGTGCCGACCTCGATGACGCGTCCGCCGAACGCGCTCGCCTTCGTCGCGACCTGTTCGAGCGTGTGCGTGCGCTCGTGATCGGCGGGCGCCGGACTCGATTCGAGCACCGCGGCCTGAAGCAGCGTGACGCGCGTCCGCTCCCATCGTATCGGCGCAGCCGCCTTCGTCATCGATGGCCGGCCGTTCTGCTCGTCGGATCGCGCCGCCGATTCCGATCGACGACGGGGGTTGGCGCCTTCATCGAAGAGGCCGTGCCGCTCCATCCGATACCGCAGGGTGTTCCGGGCCAATCCCAGGCGCGCCGCGGCGCGCGAGATGTTCCAGCCTTCAATCCGCAGCGCGTCTTCGAGGCGCGCGCGCTCCATCACCGCGAGCTGCTCGTTCACGTTCGCGCCCGACGAGGGCGCGGGCGCGACGCGCGCCGTCCGCGGGAGCTGCAACCGATCGGCCGACACCGTCGACGCGTCGGTCAGGAGCGCCACTCGCTCCATGACGTTGGCCAGCTCTCGCACGTTGCCGGGCCACGAGTACGCGACCAGCGCCGCTTCCGCATCCGACGACAACGTCTTGGCCGGCAACCCGTACTCGCTGCAGGCATGATCGAGAAAGTGGCGGGCCAGCATCACCACGTCGGCGCCGCGCTCGCGCAGCGCTGGAAGCCGCACGGTCATCACCGCCAGACGATGGTAGAGATCCTCGCGGAACCGACGCGTACTGATCGCGGCACCCAGATCTTCGCTCGTCGCCGCGAGCACCCACGCATCGGCCGGCTCCGCTCTGGTGCTGCCGAGACGTCGGACTGCACGATCTTCGAGCGCCTTGAGCAGCTTCACCTGCAAGCCGTCCGGCATCAGCCCGATCTCGTCGAGGAAGATCGTGCCGCGGTGGGCGACCTGCAGCAGACCCGCCTTGGCCTGCCGTGCATCGGTGAACGCACCGCGCTCGAACCCGAAGAGTTCCGCTTCGAGCAACGTGTCGGGAATCGCGGCGCAGTTCACGTCGACGAATGCCGCACCGGAACGCGGCCCCATTTCGTGAATCAGATGCGCGACGAGGCCTTTGCCGGTGCCGGTCTCTCCGGTAATGAGAACGGGAGGCAACCGTTTCTGCGCTGCCGCAGGTCGCGCAAGCAGACGGGCAAGTTCGTCACGAACGGCGGCCAGTGCCGGGCTGGCTCCGAGCAACTGCTGCAACGGCATCCGCCTATCCTAATCAAAGGAATCAGGAATCCGGAATCGGGAATCCGGAATCGGGAATCGGGAATCGGGCGTAGGTTATTAGGGATAGTTGAACTGTTCTACTTCGAGAGTTTCCTCGTCCAGTTGATGGCGACGACGATCGGCGCGGCAGGGCTTTCGACCGCGGTATTGAGGAGGAAACGGCCATCACGAGCGACCGCGTACTGCGGCTTGTTGCCGACGACGTTCGTGCCGGTAGCCAGATAGGTCTGGAATAACACCACCGGCAGTTTCACATCAGGCGTGGCGCCGCCAAGCGCGACCGATACCGCCATCAGCTTGCCGTCAGGGGCGAGATAGAAGATCTCTTTCCCATCAGCGGACCAGCGCACTTGTGTGCCGCCGCCCGTCGACACCTGCGTGCGCGACTTGCCTTCCGGAAACGACTGCACGAACACCTCAGTCCGTCCGCTTTCGATCGAGACCAGAGCCACCCATTTCCCATCCGGCGAGAACTGTCCTTCGGTCTCGTCGAACGGCGATGCGGCGACGGCAATCTCGCGCGGCTCGCCCATGGTCGACACGGCGATGAGATCCTGTCCGGTCTTGTCGTTCGCACGTCGAAGCAGCACATAGCGGCGATCGCGCGTCCACGACAGCACGGCTCCGCGCACTTCGCTCGCAAACAACGGTTCGGCAGGACCGCCGGTGATCGACTGTCGTGTCGCGCCGCCGTTCGCGGGGAATCGTCCCGAGTTGTAGACGACATGCTGACCATCAGGATCAAACAACGGATGCGCGTCCGCTGGCGGGCCATCGGTGACGCGCCGGGCCAGACCGCGTGCGAGCTCGATGATCCAGATGTCGTTGTCGCCGCTGCGGCCACTGAAGACAACCGCGGATTGTTCGTCGGCGCTCAACTCGGGCGAGCCGTTGTTGCCGGTGTCGGGCTCGCCGATCGCGCGCACCACGGCGCCCTTGCGATCGACCCATACGAGCTGCCGTCGCTGCGCGCTGCCCGTGCGGTATGCGAGTACTCCGGTGGTTGACGCAGCGACCGCGGCGGGACCACCGAGAAACCCCTGCGCAATCACGACTGGATCCCCGCTCACCGTGCCGGTGTCGGCGTTGAAGTTGTATGCCTCCAAGACCCCTTGTCTCGTCGAGAGCAGTCGGTCCGGCGGAGCGAAGCCTCCTGCCGCTGCGGCGAGAACACGAACCGGCGTCGTCTTGTCGAGCGAGCCGATGAAGATGCCTCTCGTCTCTG
Organism: Vicinamibacterales bacterium; assembly: GCA_035263125.1. Lineage (GTDB taxonomy): Bacteria > Acidobacteriota > Vicinamibacteria > Vicinamibacterales > UBA2999 > Gp6-AA40. Next base: position 26,971 of record DATFRP010000022.1, on the reverse strand, counting down.
CGGCGCCGAGCGTCGATGAAAACAGGAATCGCCTGCCGTCCGGCAAGAACTGAGGCCACCGGTGATCGGGGCCCGAGCCGCCGGCGTTCGGCTCAGTGGCCCGCTCGGCACGGCCGCCGCGAATCGAGACGCGCATGATCGGATCCTGGACGCCGGGCGAGAACAGGATCACGCCATCGCTGTTCCACGCGCCGCCGCGACCGTTGGCGGCATCCGCGACCGCAATCGGGCGCCCACCGTCGACGTCGATGCGCTTCACTTTGCCATCGGCGAAGAACCCGATGCTGCGGCCGTCGGGCGACCAGAACGGATTGCTCGCGTTCTCGGTACCGGGAAGCACGCGGCTTTCGGCGCCATCGATGGGGCGCACCCACAACATCGGGATGCGGTTTTGATTCGCGATGAACGCGATCTGCCTGCCGTCGCCCGTCAACGCCATCGTCGGATCGTCGGTGGGCGGCGTCGTGAGCTCGAGGCGCAACGACGGCGTGTCGTTCGGTCTCGTCATGCGACGGACCGCTCGATACGTGAGGCCAACGGCCAGGAACGCCAGGAGGAGCGCCCCGATTCCAACCAATGGCCACAGCCGGCTGCGCGGCGTCGCCGGCGCGACAGCCCCAACGGCAGGCATCGGATGCTCCATCGTCCAGCGCAGTTCTCCGGTGACGTCGCCGATGCTCTGCCACCGGCGATCGCGATCCTTTTCGAGACAGCGACGCAGCAGGTGATCGAGGTGTGGCTGCGATTGCAGGGCGGGAATTGGTGGCGGCTCGCTGCCCATGATCGCGGCGATCGCCGTCACCGCCGTCTTTCCCTCGAACGCCTTGCGTCCGGCCAGCATTTCGTAGAGCACGCAGCCGAACGCGAAGATGTCGACGCGATGATCGCCTTCGCCGCCATCGAGCTGCTCGGGTGACATGTACTGCACGGTGCCCGAAAAGCCGCTCGACACCGTCGCACTCGGCGGACGTGTCGCCACCATCGAGGGCGCCATGGTGGCAGCCAGCGAGGCGTCGAGTCCTGACGGACGCAATGTCGCCGTTCGCGACGCGAGTCCGAAGTCGAGGAGCTTCACCGCAGGTGTGCCCGACGTGCCCGGCCGCTTGATCAGCATCACGTTGCCGGGCTTCAGATCGCGATGCGAAATCCCCGCGCGGTGCGCCCGATCGAGTGCATCACCGATCTGGACCGCGATCGCCAGCGTCTCGTCGATCGGCACGATCGGCGATCGCATCAAGCGCGACGCCAGCGTCTCGCCCTCGAGGTGCTCGAGGACGATGTAGTCGAGATCGCCGTGCCGGCCGATGTCGTGAATCGTGCAGATGTGCGGATCGTTGAGTGCCGCGATCGCCCGCGCTTCCTGCTCGAAGCGCTGACGGGACTCGGCGTCCGCGGCGAGAGAACCGCTCAGCACTTTGATCGCAACCGTCCGATCGAGGCGCGTGTCGCGCGCCCGATACACCTCGCCCATGCCCCCTTCACCGATGGGCGCGATGATTTCGTAGGGTCCCAGACGGGTTCCAGACTCGAACGCCATACGACCGGATGAATTCTAGCGCGCTAATTGCCGCGTTCGATGAACAGGTTGGCGAGCAACTGATCCACGGGCACGAAATCATCCGTCAGCGTGATCGCCCGTCCGGAGACGAGATAGGCCTTCAGGCGATCGTCCGGCAACGGCGTGGTTCGCGAATGGGGATCGTCGGGTGACGTGATCGCGTCGAACCGCTCCCGATCGAGCGGCTGCTTCGAGGCCATGAGGACGTAGGTGTTCCGATCGAACGGGCGGAACCCCTCGCCGCGACCGAACACGTAGACGTGCGGAAACACCGCACGCAACGCGTTGGCGTACGCCTTCAGGAACTCGCCCCCGTCGAACTTGTCGATGATGTTCGTCAGATAGATCCCGTCTGGCTTCAAGCGAGCGGCGACAATGCGATTGAACTCGACTGTCGTCAAATGGTACGGAATCGAGAGATCGTTGAACGCGTCTCCGTATGCGATGTCGTAGCGCTTGGAATCGGCCCGTTCCGCCAGGAACACGCGCGCGTCCTGGTTGAAGGAACGAATCCGCGAGGTGGCCGGCAGACCAAGCCGCTCGTGTGCGACCGCGATGACGGCGGGATCGATCTCGACGACGTCGACAGTGGCCGAGGGATAGGTCGCTTCGACATAGCGCGGGAACGAGTAGCCGCCGCCCCCGATGAAGAGCGTGTCGAGCTGCGATCGCCCGGTCGCATGCACTCGGGTCAGGTTCGAGTACGCCTGCTCGTAGCCGTAATCGAGCGCCGTCGGATCGTCGAGCACGACATAGCTGTGTATCAGTCGATCGAGCATCAGCATGCGGCCGATGTGCCCCTTCTCGTAGGTCTCGATCACTTTGATGCAGTAATAGTTCGATTCGACGTCACACGGGGCCCGATAGCGGTCGTGTGTCTCCGCCCGGAGCGCGAGCAGCACGACCACACCGGCCGCCGCAGCCGCCGCTCTGCTCTTCCTGCCGATCGGCAGCGCGCCGACAGCGAGCCCGGTGGCGAGGAGGATCGCCGCCACGAGCCACACGATCGTCCGCGTCCCGAGCCAGGAGATCAGCCAGAAGCCGGTGAGAAACGTCCCGACGATCGATCCCACCGTCGATGCGGCGTAGATCGTCCCCACCGTGTGGCCGCCGCGCGCGAGATCCGCGAGCGCGAGCTTCACGACCATCGGCGACACCATGCCGAGCACGAAGCTTGGCAGGAAGAAGATGAGGGTGATCGACACGACGATGCGCGGGAGAAACGAGAGGCCGAGGGAGGCGCCTTCAATGGCATGCGTGACGACCAGGATCGCCGCGCTCGCGAGGCTGCCCAGCACGAAGATCAGTCCGAGCGTTCGACGCGAGGCGTGGCGGTCGGCCACGAAGCCGCCGAAGAAGTTGCCACCGGAGATGCCGGCCAGCACGACGCCGATGATGCTCGTCCAGGTATACAGCGACACGCCGATATACGGGGCCATGATCCGCCCCGCAATCAATTCGATCACGAGGGTGCAGGCGCTGCTGATGAAGGCGAGGAGGCACGAGAGCCACATCGGGGCATGGTAACGGAGATTACGGGGGAACGGAGGGGACGCAAGAAACGGAGGGGACGGAGGAACGGATTAACAGGAGGAACGGAGAAACGGAGACCGGACGGAGGACGCCACGCCGAACTGAGGCGAGCCGTCGGACTGATACGCTGACTGCCGTCGTTGCGACCTTCCGATCAATTGCTCCTATGGGTTACCACGTGACGTAACTCCGCTCGTCTCCGTTGCTCCGTTTCTCCTGTTAATCCGTTTCCTCCGTCCCCTCCGTTTCCTCCGTCCCCTCCGTTTCCTCCGTCCCCTCCGTTAGCTTGAGCCGAGCTGATCACGCACGATCGGTACGACCCGCGTCCCATACAGCTCGATGCTCCTCATCAACTTTTCATGAGGCAGCGTGCCGTTGCTGTATTTGAGATCGAAGCGTGAGAGACCGAGCGTCCGCACCGTCTTCACGATCTTGGCCGCCACCGTCTCGGGTGAACCGACGAAGAGCGCGCCGTCAGCGGCTTCCCGTTCGAAATGCGCGCGGCCGATCGGCTGCCATCCACGTTCGGCGCCGATGCGGTTCATCAGCCCTGCATGGTGCGGCCACAGTTCTTCCCTGGCCTGCTCGTCGGTGTCTGCGACGTGACCGGGCGAATGCACGCCAATGGGGAGCATCGGCTTGCCGAAGCGCTGAAGCATCTGTCGATAGAGCTCTGAGTACCCGGTGAACCGTTGGGGGCTGCCGCCGATGATCGCGAGCATCAGCGGCAGGCCGTAGTGAGCGGCGCGGACAACCGATTCAGGGCTTCCGCCGACGGCCACCCAGGTCCGCAGCGTCCCGGTCTCGCTCGGCGGATACACCGTCTGGTTCGAAAGCGGCGCGCGCAGTTGCCCACTCCATGTGACCGGCTGCCCTTTCAGCAGCTCCACGAAGAGGTTGAGCTTCTCTTCGAACAGCGGCTCATAGTTCGACAGGTCGAAGCCGAACAGAGGAAATGACTCCGTAAACGATCCGCGACCAACGAGCACTTCTGCGCGTCCATGAGAGAGGGCGTTGAGCGTCGAGAACCGCTCGAAGACGCGAACCGGATCGTCCGTGCTCAGCACGGTGACCGCCGTCCCCAGTCGGATGCGCGTCGTGCGGCTGGCAATCGCGGCGAGGACGACCTCGGGTGCGGAAATCGAGAAGTCCTTGCGGTGATGTTCGCCGACGCCAAAGAATTCGAGTCCAAGCTGGTCGGCGAGCACGCCCTCATCGAGCACGTGACGCAGAACCTCGGCCTGGGGCAGAGGCGCGCCATCAGTGCCAACAGTCACGTCGCCAAACGTATCGAGACCCAACTCAATCGGATGTGTCACGTAGGGTTTTTCACCGAAACTTGGAGGATGGTAGGCTGGCAGTAATGCTGCACAATCGTACTACCAGCGTCATCAGCCGGATCCTGTCCCTGCTCAGGCAGTTTCAAACGGTCCTTTGTCATCAGGTGGACTCCGTATTGTTGGGCGGCATGGTTGTGGTTGATACTGCCGGGTCCTGTAATTGAACACTGAACCACCGGGGTGTGCTCCATGCACCAGACCGATACTTCTCTACCCACTGGCGTACTGGCGGGTCAGCGCAATGAGCTTTCAGAACTTTTGACCGCGCTCCAGGCCGTCCGGGATGGTGACTTTTCGGTTCGACTCCCCGGCGACTGGACCGGTCTCGAGGGAAAGATTGCCGACACGCTGAACGAGATCGTCGCGGCCAACGCCCGGATCGCGGACGAGCTCGAACGCGTCGGCACCGTCGTCGGCAAGCGCGGAAAGACGCGGCAGCGCGTGAAGTTCGGTCGCGTGGGCGGTGCGTGGGGCGAGATGGAAACGTCGGTCAACACGCTGATCGACGATCTGCTCTGGCCGACGACAGAAGTCACACGCGTGCTCGCGGCGGTGGCCAAGGGCGACCTGCTGCAGACCGTCCGCCTCGATGTCGATGGACGTCCGCTCGAAGGCGAGTTCCTGCGCTCGGCCACGATCGTCAACACGATGATCGAGCAGCTGGGGGTGTTCACCTCGGAAGTGACGCGGGTGGCGCGCGAGGTCGGCACCGACGGCAAGCTCGGAGGTCAGGCCGCCGTCCGCAACGTCAGCGGCGTCTGGAAGGATCTCACCGACAGCGTCAACTCGATGGCGAGCAACCTGACCGGTCAGGTGCGCAACATCTCGGAGGTGACGATTGCGGTCGCCAACGGCGACCTCTCGCGCAAGATCACCGTCGACGTCCGCGGCGAGATCCTGCAGCTGAAGGAAGCGATCAACACGATGGTCGATCAGCTGCGATCGTTCGCGTCGGAAGTGACGCGCGTCGCGCAGGAGGTCGGCACCGAAGGACGACTCGGCGGCCAGGCGGTGGTGCCGGGCGTCGCCGGCACGTGGAAGGACCTCACCGACTCGGTCAACGCGATGGCGCGGAACCTCACCGGCCAGGTCCGCAACATCGCCGAGGTGACCACGGCAGTCGCGCGTGGCGATCTGTCGCGGAAGATCACGGTCGACGTGCGCGGCGAGATTCTCGAGCTGAAGAACACGATCAACACGATGGTCGATCAGCTCAACGCGTTCGCGTCGGAAGTCACGCGCGTGGCGCGCGAGGTCGGCACCGACGGCAAGCTCGGTGGCCAGGCCCAGGTGCCCGGCGTCGCCGGCACGTGGAAGGACCTCACCGACAACGTCAACTTCATGGCCAGCAACCTCACCGCGCAGGTGAGAAACATCGCCGACGTCGCCACCGCCATCGCCGGCGGCGACCTGTCCAAGAAGATCACGGTGAACGTCAGCGGCGAGATTCTGCTGCTGAAAGAGACCATCAACACGATGGTCGATCAGTTGAACGCCTTCGCCGGCGAAGTGACACGGGTGGCGCGCGAGGTCGGCACCGAGGGACGGCTGGGCGGCCAGGCCAAGGTGCTTGGCGTCGCCGGCACGTGGAAGGACCTCACCGACTCGGTGAACTGGATGGCGAACAACCTCACCGCGCAGGTGAGAAACATCGCCGAAGTCGCCACCGCGATCGCGAGCGGCGATCTCTCGAAGAAGATCACGGTCGACGTCAGCGGCGAGATCCTCGAGCTGAAGAACACGATCAACACGATGGTCGATCAGCTCAACGCGTTCGCAGCCGAGGTGACGCGCGTCGCCCGCGAGGTCGGCACCGAAGGCAAGCTCGGAGGTCAGGCGCAGGTGCAGGGTGTCGCCGGGACGTGGAAGGACCTCACCGACAACGTCAACTTCATGGCGAGCAACCTCACCGCGCAGGTGAGAAACATCTCCGAAGTCGCCACCGCCATCGCCGGCGGAGACCTCTCGAAAAAGATCACGGTCGACGTGCGCGGCGAGCTCCTGCTGCTCAAGGACACGCTCAACACCATGGTCGAGCAGCTCCGATCGTTTGCCGCGGAAGTCACGCGGGTGGCGCGCGAGGTCGGCACCGACGGACGACTCGGCGGGCAGGCGGTCGTGCCCGGTGTCGGCGGGACGTGGAAGGATCTGACCGACAACGTCAACCTGCTCGCTGCGAACCTCACGACGCAGGTCCGCAACATCGCGGAAGTCACCACCGCGGTCGCGCGTGGCGACCTGTCCCGCAAGATCACGGTCGACGTCAAGGGCGAGATCCTCGAACTGAAGAACACCATCAACACGATGGTCGATCAGCTCAATGCGTTCGCGGCGGAAGTCACGCGCGTGGCCCGCGAGGTCGGCACCGAAGGTCTCCTCGGCGGACAGGCCCAGGTGCCCGACGTGGCCGGCACGTGGAAGGACCTCACCGACAACGTCAACGTCATGGCCGCCAACCTCACCGAGCAGGTGCGCGGCATCGTCAAGGTCGTCACCGCGGTCGCCAACGGCGACCTGCAGCAGAACCTCACGGTGAAAGCGAAGGGCGAAGTCGCCGCGCTGGCCGACACGATCAACGACATGACCGGAACGCTCGCGACCTTCGCCGATCAGGTGACGTCGGTCGCACGCGAAGTCGGCGTCGAAGGCCGCCTCGGCGGGCAGGCCAACGTGCCCGGCGCAGCGGGCACCTGGAAGGACCTCACCGGCAACGTGAACCTGCTGGCCGCCAACCTGACGACGCAGGTGCGCGCGATCGCCGAAGTCGCCACCGCGGTCACCAAGGGTGACCTCACGCGATCGATTCAGGTCGACGCGCGCGGCGAGGTCGCCGAGCTCAAAGACAACATCAACACGATGATCGACAACCTGCGGTTGACGACCGACCGCAACACCGAGCAGGACTGGTTGAAGACGAACCTCGCGCGCTTCACCGGCATGCTTCAGGGGCAACGCGATCTCGCGACCGTCGGCAAGCTCCTGCTCTCGGAGCTGGTGCCGCTGGTCAACGCGCATCAGGGCGTCATCTACCAGATGGACGTCGAGCCGACGCCGATGCTGAAGATGCTGGCGAGCTACGCCGAGGTCTCGGACAATCCGTATCCGGCGCAGTTGAAGATCGGCGAAGGCTTCATCGGACAGTGCGCCCGCGACAAGCGGCGCATCCTGGTGTCCGATGTGCCGCGCGACACGGTGAGGGTGGGGTCGGTGTTCTTCCACGCCCTGCCCCGCAATCTGGTCGTCTTCCCCGTCGTCTTCGAAGGTCAGATCAAGGCGGTGATCGGCATCGCCTCGCTGCGTGATTTCTCCGAGACGCACCTCGCGTTCCTCGAGCAGCTCACCGCGAGCATCGGCATCGTGCTGAACAGCATCGAAGCGACGATGCAGACCGAAGGACTGCTGAAGCAGTCGCAGGAGCTTGCCGGCGAGCTGCAGACACAGCAGAAGGAGCTGCAGCAGACCAACGAGGAGCTGGCGCTGAAGGCGCAGCAGCTGGCCGAGCAGAACGCCGAAGTCGAACGCAAGAATCAGGAGATCGAACAGGCGCGGCGCGCGCTCGAAGACAAGGCCGAGGAGCTCGCGCTCACCTCGAAGTACAAGTCCGAGTTCCTCGCGAACATGTCGCACGAGCTGCGCACGCCGCTCAACAGCATCCTGATCCTCGGCCAGCAGCTCTCGGACAACCCCGAAGGCAACCTCACCGGCAAGCAGGTGGAGTTCGCCCGCACGATTCAGGGCGCCGGGACCGATCTTCTCAATCTGATCACCGACATCCTCGATCTCTCGAAGATCGAGTCGGGAACGGTGACGGTGGAGGCCGAAGAGATCTTCTTCACCACCCTGCTCGACATGGTGGTCCGCACCTTCTCGCACGATGCCGAGAATCGCGGGCTGTCGTTCGACGTCAGCGTCGACTCGGCGCTCGGCCGCAGCATCGTCACCGACTCGAAGCGGCTGCAGCAGGTGTTGAAGAACCTGCTGTCGAACGCCTTCAAGTTCACGGCGCAGGGCGGCGTACGACTGAGCGTTTCGGAAGTGACCGGAGGATGGACACCGAACCATCCCGTCCTCGGCCAGGCCGGGCGCGTGGTCTCGTTCGAAGTGGCCGACACCGGCATCGGCATCCCGCCGGAGAAGCAGCGGATCATCTTCGAAGCGTTCCAGCAGGCGGACGCGAGCACGAACCGCAAGTACGGCGGCACGGGTCTCGGTCTCGCGATCAGCCGCGAGCTCTCGAGCCTGCTCGGCGGCGAGATTCAGCTGCGCAGCGCGCCAGGTGTCGGCAGTACGTTCACGCTCTATCTCCCGCTTCGCTATGCCGGCCCCTCCACCGCCGCCGATCCGGTTGAACCATCGCCGACGCTGGGGGCACGGTCGCCGGCGCCGGTCGTCACGTTCCCGGCGGCACGAATCCCCGAGCGTTCGGTGGAAGTCGTCGAAGACGATCGTGACATCATCAAGGCGGGAGACCCGACGCTCCTGGTCGTCGAAGACGACGTGCATTACGCGCGCATCCTCGTCGATCTGGCACGCACCAACGGGATCAAGCCGGTGGTCGCGATGCGAGGCGGTGACGCGCTCGCGCTCGCGCGGCAATATCGACCGACCGCCGTGTCGCTCGATGTGTTCCTGCCCGACATGCTGGGATGGACGGTACTGAGTCAGTTGAAGCAGGACCCCGAGACGCGGCACATCCCCGTGCAGATCCTCACGCTCGACGAAGATCGGCAGCACGGGCTGGCGCGCGGCGCGTTCTCCTTCATCAGCAAGCCGACCACGAAGCAGGGCCTCGAGGCGGCGATCGCGCGCATCCGGTCCTATGCGACTCCGCGTCGCAAGCGTCTGCTCGTGGTCGAAGACAACCCCGCCGAACAGTTGAGCGTTCAACAGCTCCTCGGGCACGACGACATCGAAATCGTGATGGCCGATACCGGCGCGGCGGCGCTCGCCGCGATGAGCGAGCAGACGTGTGACTGCGTGGTCCTCGATCTGCGGCTGCCGGACATGTCGGGCTTCGAGGTCCTGGAACGGATCAGTCAGAACCAGGACTTCGCGGACGTGCCGGTGGTCGTCTTCACCGGTCGCGAGCTCTCAGCCGACGAGGACGCGCGGCTGCACACGCTGGCGCGCAGTGTGGTGGTCAAGGGCGTGGAGTCGCCGGAACGGCTGCTCGACGAAACGTCGTTGTTCCTCCATCGCGTCGTCTCCGAACTGCCGGTCGAGAAGCAGCGCATGCTCGAACGGCTGCACCGATCCGACGACGACCTCGTAGGCAAGGCCGTGCTGGTCGTCGACGATGACGTGCGCAACATCTTTGCGCTGAGCAGCGTGCTCGAACGGCGCGGAATGCACGTCCTGACGGCCAACACCGGCAGCGAAGCGATCGACCTGATGGAAAGAACGTCCAACCTGTCGATCGTGTTGATGGATATCATGATGCCGGAGATGGACGGCTATCAGACCATCCGTCGCATCAGAACCAACTCGGCATTCCGGCGGCTGCCGATCGTGGCACTCACGGCCAAGGCGATGAAGGGCGACCGGGAGAAATGCTTCGAGGCGGGTGCCTCCGACTATCTGGCGAAACCGGTGAACACCGAGCAGCTCCTGTCGGTGCTTCGTATGTGGCTCCATCGATAAAGGCGACCAATCATGAGTGGCAGTACGCGGGTCAATCGAGTCAATATCCTGCTGGTCGACGACCAGCCATCGAAGCTGCTCACATACGAATCGATCCTGAGCGAGCTGGGCGAAAACCTTCTGACCGCAAGTTCGGCGACCGAAGCGCTCGACTGTCTCCTGCGAACGGAGATCGCCGTCGTGCTCGTGGACGTGTGCATGCCCGACCTCGATGGATACGAGCTCGCGTCGATGATCCGGCAGCATCCCCGCTTCCAGAAGACCTCGATCATCTTCGTGTCGGCGGTGCTCATGACCGATCTCGATCGTCTGCGCGGATACGAGAGCGGCGGGGTCGACTACGTGCCGGTACCGGTGGTGCCGGAGATCCTGCGGGCCAAAGTCAGCGTGTTCGCCGATCTCTATCGCAAGACGCGCGCGCTTGAACGTCTCAACGCCGAGCTCGAACGCCGCGTGAGCGAACGCACCGCGGCCCTCGAGGCCTCGACCGCAGCGCTGAAGGAAGCGGATCGCCGGAAGGACGAGTTCCTGGCGATGCTCGCGCACGAACTCCGCAATCCGCTCGCGCCGATCAGCACCGCCGTGCAGCTGCTGCGCCTCAAGGAGTTGTCCGAATCACAGCGCGATCGGGCGCGTGACGTGCTCGAACGCCAGGTCCAGCATCTGGTGTTTCTCGTCGACGATCTGCTCGACGTGTCGCGCATCACGCGCGGCATGATCACGCTGCATCGCGAGCGCGTGCTCGTCGGCGCGGTGGTGGCGCGAGCGGTGGAGACGGCGCGTTCCGCGATCGATGAACGACGCCATACGCTCACACTCGAACTGTCGGACGAAGTGCTGTCGGTCGAAGGCGACAAGGCACGCCTGACGCAAGTCGTCGGAAACCTCCTCAACAACGCCGCGAAGTTCATGGAGCCGGGTGGGCGCATCCTGCTCAAGGTCGCGCGCGAAGGCACGTCGGTCGCCATCACCGTCAAGGACAACGGGATCGGCATCTCGAAGGAACAGATGCCTCGCATCTTCGACCTCTTCACCCAGGCCCATGCCAAATCCGACACCGAGCAAGGAGGACTCGGCATCGGCCTGGCGCTCGTCCGACGCCTGATCGAAATGCACGGCGGAACCGTCGCCGCGCACAGCTCCGGACCAGGCCAGGGCACGGAGATCACCGTGCGTCTGCCGTTGTGGGCGACCCAGGGCGTCGCCCGTCCCGATGAACCGGTCATATTGCCGCCATCGACGTCAGCGCCGCAGGTCGGTCCGTGCCGCATCCTCGTGGTCGACGATCACCCCGATGCGGTCGAGGCGCTGTCGATGCAGCTGCAGGTGGCGGGGCATGACGTGCGTTCGGCCAACGACGGCATCGAGGCGATGACCATCGGGGAATCGTTCCAGCCGCAGGTGGTGATCCTCGATCTCGGGATGCCGAAGATGGACGGGTATGAAACCGTGAGAAGTATGCGCCGGCGGGCGTGGGGATCGCGGGCCCTGATTGTCGCCTTGACCGGCTGGGCGCAGCCCTATGATCGGCAGAAAACGGCCGAAGCCGGCTTCGATGCACATCTTGTCAAGCCGGTGACCGAGTTCGAATTATTTCAGGCAATTGCTGCAGGTCGGGCGACCAACGCGGACACTCCGGCGTTATGATCCGCTACACGACCCGAGCCCATCTTTTACACTCGCCCTAAAGGCGGGGGTCCGGGTCACGGAGATCGCCAGCGGTTGCAGCGGTTCAGCTCGGTACGAGAATCGCAGCCGCGGCCCCAAAAGCGTAAAAGGACTTATGGATCTCGCAGTAGCGGAATCGCTCGGTCCCGAAGCTCAGCCAAATTTCACTGACGGATTTGGCGAACGGCGACAGGCCATCGGCGCTCGTGGTGAGCGTCTCGAAGTTCTACGGCTGAGCTCGACGCTTGGTGACGCATCTGCACTCGAACTCAGCCTGCGCGAGCGTGCAAGCCGACTGAGTCCGGTCAGGGACGTGCACTTCGCCCATCTCCGGGCGGTCATTCTCGACCAGCAGGCGCGCACGCTTCTGGTCTTCTCCGACTACGTCCCAGGCGTGCGGCTGTCATCGCTCCTGGCCGCCGCCGAGAAGCGCTCGCTCGCACTCGATCTCAATGCGGTGCGCTGCCTTCTGCGTCAGCTCATTCGCGCCTCGGCGGCCTGGAGCGAACTGCTGCCTGGCATTGCTCACGGCGCGATCGGTCCGGAACGGATCATCATCACGCCGGATGGTCAACTCGTGCTGGCCGACGGCGCCGTCGGCGCGATACTCGAGCAGCTTCGCTACTCGCGCGATCGCTACTGGAACGAGCTGCGGGTCCCGTTGCCTCCGCCTCCAGCCACGCCGGCGTTCGACGATCGCACGGACATTGCGCAAATCGGCCTCGTGGCTCTGGCTCTGGTCCTCGGACGCCGCCTGACGAGCGACGTGTACCCATCAGGGTTGGCAGATACGCTCGGTTCTGCATCCGTGCGATCGGGAGTAGGCGTGCTCGAGCCGCTGCCCCCCTCGTTCCGCGAGTGGCTGGGCCGGGCGATGCAGCTCGATGCGCGCCGTTCGTTCCGTTCCGCTTTGGAGGCGGCGGCGGTGCTCGACGAGGCAATCGGCCCCGAGGAGCTGACGCTCGAACGCGATGCCTTCCACATGTTCCAGGCACGATGCCTGACGCTCGACGTTCGTCGGCCCCAAACCGAGATCGCCGACGACGCGATACCCGACGACCCGGTCGGCGACGACGTCGCCTCGGACGTCGACCTCACGCCACGAATCGAAGCGTTGCGCGCGTTTCTCGCACGGTATCCGTTGCATTCGCCGCGTCCAGCTCCTGGTCCACTCGGTCCTGCGCCTCCTGCTCCAGTCGCTGCGGGTCCTGCTCCGGTCGTTGCCGCTCCTGCGCCGGTCGCTACCGCTCCCGCTCGAGTCGCGCCTGTTCCTGCTCCAGTTGCTCCTGCTATGGACGAGGAACCTGCGAGCGCGGTCGACGAGTCCTTTGCGGAGGAGATCGAAGCGCAGGCGCTGCTCGCCGATCTTGCGCTCGAGGCCGAGCCACCGCCGCGGAGAACCGCGGCACCGGTCCACGCCGATTGGACGGGTCGTCTTCGCTACATTGCGATCGCTGTCCTTGGCGTGGGGAGTCTGATCGTCGCAGCCTTCGCGGCGGGGCTCCTGAAAACCCCGCAAGCCGCGCCCACCGGTACGTTCTCGATTTCGACGAATCCTGTCGGCGTCCCTGTCGTCATCGACAACGTCCGGCGAGGCGTGACGCCGCTCGGCGTCGAACTGTCGCCCGGCCCGCACACCGTTGAACTGATCACCGATCGCGGGCCCCGCCAGTTCCCGATCACGATCAAGTCAGGCGGCGAAGTCTCACAGTTCTTCGACCTGCCGGCCGCGGCCGCAGCCGCGGCATCGCCGACCACGAACGGCGAGTTGCAGGTGCGTACCGATCCGCCGGCGGCAACGGTCGTTGTCGACGGGCGCAGTGTTGGCCGATCTCCTGTCAGCGTTGCCGACCTCCCTCCGGGACCGCACTCGGTGCAGCTCGTATCCGACGGGGGAACGGTGACGGAACGCGTGCTGATCGAACCGGGGAAGATCGCATCACTGTTCGTGCCCCTGGGTCGTGCTGGCACCGGTAGTACCGCAGGGTGGGTCACCGTGTCGGCGCCATCCGACGTGCAAGTGTTCGAGGGCGATCGGTTCATCGGGAGCAACCGGATCGATCGCATCATGCTCCCTGTGGGCCGACACGATCTGGACATCGTGAACGAATCGCTCGGGTATCGCGAGCGTCGCTCGGTGCAGATCACGGCCGGCCAGGTCTCTTCGGTGCGCGTCAATTGGCCCAATGGCACGCTTGCGATCAATGCGGTGCCGTGGGCCGAGGCGTTCGTCGACGGAATGCCCGTCGGCGAAACGCCGATTGGAAACATCCAGGTGCCGATCGGCGTGCACGAAATCGTGCTCCGTCACCCCGATTTGGGTGAACGGCGCGTGACGGTTACCGTGACACTCGGCGCCCCGGGTAAAGTAGGCGCCGACCTGAGAACCAAGTGAACGCCCTAAGAACCAGATGAACAAACGATCCGTCGCGGTGTGGCTGAGCACCGCACTTGTACTTGCGTTGTCGTTGCGGGCTTCGGCTCAGGAGTCGCTGACCTCGGCGCGGCAGCTGTACGCGTCGGCCGAGTACAAGAGCGCGCTGAACATGCTGGACGGGTTGCTCAAAGCCAACCCCACGCCTCCCGATCGGCAGGCAATCGATCTCTATCGCACCTTCTGTCTCGTCGCGCTCGGAAGCGTCGATGAAGCGTCCGCCGCGGTCGACGCCATGATCACGCGCGATCCGCTCTACCACCCAAACCTCGATGACGTTCCACCGCGACTCCGGACGCTCTTCAGCAACGCCCGGAAGAAGCTGTTGCCGGGAATCATCCAGCAGCGCTACGTCACCGCGAAGGCGGCCTTCGATCGCAATGAATACAAGCCGGCGTCCGAAGGCTTCACCCAACTCCTGATCGCGATCTCTGATCCCGACATCGCGCAAGCCGCCGGTCAGCCACCGCTTTCGGATCTGCGCGTCCTCGCGACCGGATTCAACGACCTGGCGGTCAGGGCGCTGACGCCGCCACCGGCACCGCAGCCGCCCGCGCCTCCGGCCGTGGCATCTGGACCAGGCGTGCCACCGTCGGCAGGCGGCGGGTCTGGCCCTGCGTCTGCCGCGGCAACGCGCGTTGTCGAGGTGTACACGAAAGATACGCCCAACGTTGTTGAACCGATCATGGTGCGGCAGAACATACCTCCGTATCCCGGTAAGGTGACCACGGCGAAGGTCGGCGTCATCGACATCGTCATCGACGAGAACGGCATGGTCGAATCGGCGACGATGGTCGAGTCGGTCGATCCGCTTTACAACCGAGTCCTCATGACGGCCGCCAAGAGCTGGCTGTACCAACCGGCAAAGCGAGACGGCACGCCTGTCAAATTCAGGCGGCGCATTCAAGTCAACCTCACTCAGACCCCGGCGTCGTCCCGGCGAGAGCAAGAACAGTAGACGCGAGGAGCGCGAGCTTGCTCGTCCGCCGTAGCCTTTGGCGAAGGCGGAAGCCGCGCGATTAACGTCGCGAGTCAGGATCGAACAGGGCGGGTCTGAATTTCGTGTGGCAGTTCGTGCACGACGCGTCGAGTCGACCCGAGAGCGCGGCAATCGCCTTCGCGTCGTGCCCCTCTGCGGCCTTGTAGGCAACGGCGCCGACCTCGATGAGCGATCGCGACTCGGACACCCAGTCGATGGCGCGGTTCCGCATGATCAGCAGATTGCCTGATTCAGCGAGTGTCATCGCGTTGCGCCTCAAGGCCGCCCATTCCTGATCCGTCGACGGCGTGCGACTCGCGGCAAGCTGGATCTCATTCGACGCGGGATGAATAATCTCCAGCATCAGCTGTTTCATGGTTGCGACCGGTTGAAACGACTCTGAGGATGGCGCCTGTGCGATGAGCGACGACACGGGCAGGCACATGGCGATAAGGACGCACTGGGTAATCCGCATGCCAGCTATTCTGCATCCATTGAGGACAAACGACTCTCACACGCATTTCAAACGGAAGAAGCGGCCGGCGCGATTCAGCGGTCCTCGTTCGCTCGCCACGTACAATGTGGCGTCGTCGTCGAGTGCGACACCCTCGCCTTGTGGCTCCCTCAATCTGGCAATGGGAATGCGCAGAGAGGGGCGGGCCAGTCCGCCCGTCAGTTCTCTGGATCGGTAAACCAGCGCTTCGCGTGACGTTCTCACAACGACTCGCGACTGATCCGGCGATGCCTCGGCATCGGTGACAGCCTCCAGCCCGAGCTGGCCGATACGCTGAAACGTGAGCGCACGCGGTGACGCGGAAGACGCCGAGCTCGATCGATAGAGACCTCCGACACGGTCTCTCGTGATGATGAACAGGTCTTCACCGATGACGAACATCGCCTCGGCATTGTGAGGACCGTCGGCATATGTCGCGTCGAAGACTTCGGGAGGCGCGGTGTTGGCGTCGGTGGGTGCCGGTTCCGGCACACGATAGATTCGGATTCGCCGGCGCGTCAGGCCGTTGTCGCCAATGTCGGCGATGTAGAGGCACGCGCCGGAGCCACACGGTGCTGCGGATACATCTTCCCAGTCGCGTGCACGAGCTGGAACGCGCACTCGACCGCGGAGATTGCCCGCGGCGTCGAGTGCGAAAAGGATTTCTACATTTCCTGAATCGTTGTGAGACCAGATCAGGCCAGGGGTACGTCGACTGATCGCAAGCCCGCTTGCCTCGGGAATCTCGGGCAACATCGTCGGGCCGCTGACGACCGTGCATGGCCCCGCCGTGTCGGCCGGAGCGATGACCAGCGCCACGATCATCACAGCGCCGATCACGCACACGGCCGCCACGCCGAGTTTCCACAGTCCGCCGCTGCGGGTTGACATCGTCAGCGATGAAGTCGCAGGGCGGACGCGCGGTTGTCCGTGCTAGACGTCAGTGTCGGCGATTGCCGCCGCCGCCATGATGCCCGCCGGAGTTGCCGCGGGCGACGACGCGAGCACCGCCGCTATATCCCCGTACCGCCACTGCGCCGCGATAGTAGTTCGGGGAACCGCCGCGATAGTAGGGTGCTCGGTTGCCGTAGTATGCGCGGCCGCTGTAGTATGCACGGCCGCCGTAGTATGCGCGGCCCCCGTAGTAGACGGGGCGCACGGGATAGTAGACGCGTGCGTACGGGGCGTAGTAGTACGGGAACGGTCCGTAGTAATACGGATACGGGACTGCGTACGGCACGTAGTATGGCGCACCGACAACGACGCTCGCCCCCACGACCGGTGTCCCCACTCCGACCGCCACGCTGACTTGCGCTCTCGCCGGAGCGGCACAGAGCACGACCACCAGCAGCGCACCAAGAATCCATGCACCTGTACGTCCCATCACGACCTCCATGGGCAAGCGGCCCCATTATTTTACGTCCACCTGGGCCTCTCGTGACGAGCTCATCAGTGCCCTTCTGACGGACTGATCGGCTATTCTCCGCCTGCTTTGGCTCGAGTCGCCGACATCGTAATTGCGGGCGCCGGTATGGCCGGCGTGGCGGCAGCGCATCAGCTCGCAGTGCGCACAGCCGTCCCCCGAATCGTGCTCGTCGATCCCCGTGAACCACTGTCGCTCACGAGCAGCAAAGGGACGGAAGCGTATCGCAACTACTGGCCGGGGCCCGACAGCACAATGGGGCGCTTCATGGACCGCAGCATCGATTTGCTCGACGAGCTCGATCGCGAGAGCGGCCACGCGTTCGAGCTCAATCGACGCGGATACGTGTTTCTGACGGCTGATGCCGCAGAGGCCGAACGGCTGCACGCGCACGCCGGTCCCACGACAGAGTTCGTCGACGACGCGCGGGCCATTCTGCAGCGCTATCCATTCATCACCGATCGCGTGCGGGGGATGCTTCACGTACGGCGCGCCGGCTTCATGAACGCGGCGAAGCTCGGGCGGCACCTGCTCGAGCGCTCGTTCGCGCAGGGAATCGAAGTGGTCCGCGATGAAGTCACGGGGCTCGTTGTCGAGCACGGACGTCTCGTCGCGGCGACGCTCGCGTCCGGGTCGCGCATCGACACGCGAGTGTTCGTCCTCGCCGCCGGTCCACTGCTGTCGGAGTGGACCGACAGACTTGATCTCGAGGTCCCGATTCTCAACGAGCTCCACGGCAAGATCTCGTTCGAGGACGATGACGCAGTGATCCCCCGGAACGCCCCGCTGATGATCTGGAACGATGCCGTCGACCTCGGAGCGCTCGGCACCTTTCCACCTGCTGTACATTTCCGTCCGCGCGGCGCGCGATCGATCCTCGGTATCTGGACCTACGACGCGCGGGTCGAGCAGCCCACCTTTCCTCCTGTCTTCGCGCACGACTACGGTGACGTCGTGATGCGCGGCCTTGCGGTCATGGTCCCCGGCATCGACACGTACGTCCGGCGCGGCGTGCCCGTAGTCGTCGACGGCGGTTACTACTGCAAGACTCCCGACAATCGCCCACTCATCGGTCCAACCTCGATCGAGGGCATGTTCATTCTGGGAGCGCTCTCGGGCTACGGCATCATGGCCTCGCAGGCGGCTGCCGAACTGCTCGCGACCTACATCCTCGATCAGCCCCGCCCTGACTACGCGCCTGCGTTTCACCCGGCGCGCTTTCAAGACCCCGTGTATCAGCGCGTTCTCGCCACGCTCGATTCGAAGAGTGGGCAACTCTGATCGCAAGAAGGCACGGAGGTTGGCGGAGGGAACGGATTAACAGGAGAAACGGAGGCACGGAGGACGAACGGAGGATGAGACCCTTTGTTCTCCGTTTCTCCGTTCCTCCTGTTAATCCGTTCCCTCCGCAACCTCCGTTCCTCGTACAACGCACTAGCTGGAAATCGCCCGCTCGTTGTGACAGCATGCCAGCGCGCTGAGGGCTCGATGTTTTCGCGCCGAGATTTCCTGAAGGCTGCCGGGCAAGGGATCGCGCTGACCGCGGTCGGCGTGCGAGCTGTGCCTTCGGCGATCGCGGCGCCGGTCGCGCAAGGGTCTCCGTTCGCGCTGCCGACGCCTGTCACGCAAGAACAGAGCGCGTTCCTGATCAACGGCAAGACGTTTACCGCAGCGTACGAAGCGCGCACGACGTTGTGGGAAGTCCTGGCGGTCACGCTCGGACTCACCGGCACGAACCGCAGCTGCAACAAGGCGAGCTGCGGCGCGTGCAGCGTGCTCATCGATGGCGTGCCCTTCTACTCCTGTCACACGCTCGCGATGGAAGCGGCTGGAAGGAAAATCCTGACCGTCGAAGGTGTCGGCGACGAGAAGAACCTGCATCCGTTGCAGCGCATCGGCCACCAGCACGTCGCTGCCGACTGCGGCTTCTGCACCGCGGGCTGGGTCGTGACGGCGAAAGGTCTGCTCGATAAGAACCGCAATCCATCCGAGGAGCAGGTAAAGGCCGCACTCGCCGGCCACATCTGCAGGTGTGCCGCGTATCCGTCGATCATCCAGACTGTCATCGAGAGCGCTGCGGTGATGCGCGGCGAGAAGGCATCGCCAGTCGAGCCGCACTCGATCGTCCACATCAAGCAGCCGATGGTGCGCGACTTCGCGACGCATGGCGGGCACGCGCCGGGGGACGAGCTGATCGAAGGGCCGAGCAAGACGGTCACCAGGAAATGGCAAGGCTATGCGCCGCGCGATCTGAAGGTGATCGGCCAGTCGATGCCGCCGCTCGCCGAGGTCTCGATTCCGCGTTTCACCGGCAAGGCCGAGTACGCAAGCCGCGTGCGCTTTCCAGACATGCTGCACGCGCGGTTCCTCACTTGTCCGCATCCGCGCGCGCGGATCAAGGACATCGATACGTCGGCCGCCGAGAAGATGCCGGGCGTGGCGCACGTCCTTACTTACAAGAACGCTCCGGAGGTCCGGCTAAAGCCGGACACTACGACTACGACTACGGGGCCGGTCGTCACGACGCCAAACGGGAATCGTCTCGTTCCTCCTGCCCTGCCGCGCGACATGAACCTTCAGGGCGAAGTCGTCGCGATTGTCGCGGCGGAGACCGAGGATCTCGCAGACGATGCGATTGCCGCGATCAGAGTGGACTACGAGGTGCTTCCCTTCGTTTCGACGATCAAGGACGTACTCGCTCCTGGCGCGCCCGATCTGCGCGGCGGAAAAGGCAATCTGATTCGTTCATGGGAATCGAAAGCCGGCGACGTCGAGCGCGGATTCGCCGAAGCCGACGTGGTGAAGGAGTTCGAGTATCACTTTGCCGGCGGCGTGTCGGTGCCGATGCAGCCAAGCGGCAGCGTCGCGAAGTGGGACGGCGACCGGTTGACGATCTGGGGCATGGGCCAGGGCATCTATCCAGTGCGCAACGCGCTGGCCACGTCGCTTGGGATCGAGGCCTCGAAGATCCGCTTCATCAACAAGTGGAACGGATCGACGTTCGGCTCGGGCCGCCTCGCGGCCGAACGCTTCTATCCGCTGATGGCCCACCTCGCCAGGATCACCGGGCGTCCCGTGAAGATCATGCTGCCGAAGGATCAGGAGCTCGCACAGCTGCTGATCAAGCCGGAGACGCTGACCCGATTCAAAGTGGGCGCGAAGAAGGACGGACAGATCGTCGCCCTGCAGCACGAGATCCTCTTGAGCGTCGGCGACGTCGAAACCGGATATCACGCGTCAGGTCCCGGCAACGCCACGAATCAACTCGAGCTCTACACCTCGCGCGTGCCGCACTGGCGCTCCGTATGGTCCGCGTACAAGACCAACGCGCCGCGGCCCGGTCCCTCACGCAGCTACATCCAGCAGGAAACGAAGTGGTCGTGGGAAGCGATGATGGACGAGATGGCCGAGACGCTCGGCCTCGATCCCATCGAATTCCGCATGAAGCACATCACCCGACCCACGCCGGGCGACGATCGCTATCCGTACGATTCGTTCGCCTCGGTCGAAGTGCTGGCCGAAGGCGCGAAAGTATTCGGCTGGGACAAACGCAACGCGAAGCCTGGTGGTGCGTCAGGTCGATTCAAACGCGGCATGGGCCTCGGGATGACGCAGCACCATGGCGGTCTCATGGGCTATCACGAGGGCGAGCCTGCATTCGCTGCGCTCGCAGCCGCACCCGATGCCTCGGTCTTCGGCTCCGAGATCGAAGTTGGCAGCGACGGCCTGGTGACGATGAAGATTGCGCTGCCGGACAGCGGATCGAATGCCGGTACTGCGATCGCGCAGGTCGTAGCCGAGATGCTCGGATTCTCGAATCGCGATGCGATCCGCATCGCGTGGGGCGATACCAACATCGCGCCCTCGAGCGACGAGTGGTTCGGCGGCCGGACGATCACACTGCAGGGGGCCGCGACCTTCAACGCCGCCGACAAGCTGCGCACCGATCTCTTCGCGCGCGCCGCGCGCCTACTGAAGACCGATGCCGGCTCGCTTCGGATCGCCGATGGGGGGATCGTTGCCGTCGACAATCCGAAACAGGCCGTGACGTTCGGCGCGCTGGCGCGTGCCGGTGGCGGCACCATCCGGGCCATCGGCCGCGGCGTCGCCGGCGGCGAGCGCACCGGTCAGAACAAAGGCGTCGGCGCCTGCTTCGTCGAAGTGGAAGTCGATACGTGGACCGGCGACTGGCGCTTCATCCGCGCCACCTACGTGCACGACACTGGCATCGTCATCAACCCGCTCGTCGCCGAGGCGGACATGATCGGGTCGCTGGTCGAAAGCACGCAGGTCGCAACCGATCCGATTCCGTGGGACCGCGAGTTCCCGGGCACGCGGCACTACAGCGTCGGTTATCTCTCGTATCGGCTGCCGACGATCATGGACGTGCCCACGCAGACGCAGGTCTACATCGACAGCCTCGAGCCGCGCTGGTTCTACGGGATCAAGAGTTTCAGCGAGACGAGCATCGGAGCCGTGCCCGGTGCACTGGCCAACGCGATCTACAACGCGTGCGGCGTGCGAATCCGCGAGCACCCGATCACGCGCGACAAGATCATGGCCGGCCTACGTAGGGGCCGCCTTTAGGCGGCCCACAGGGCGGCCCACAGAATATGAAAAAGATCGCCGTCTACCGGCCGACCAGCACCGACGAAGCGATACGCATCCTGTCGTCGCACGGCACCGAAGCCGCGGTGTACGCGGGCGGCACCGATTTGCTCGTTCGTCTCAAGAACCGGTTGAAGCAGGCGCCCGCGTATCTCGTCGACATCAAGAAGATCAACGACCTTCGCTACATCCGGGAAGACCAGAGCGGCGGCGTCCGCATCGGCGCGCTGACCAAGCTGGCCGAGATTGTCGATTCGGAGATCATCGCAAAGCGATACCCGATGCTGTCGAAGGCGATCGGCATGATCTCGTCGCCCGAGCTTCGCAACGCCTCGACGCTCGGCGGAGATCTGCTGCAGGAAGTCTGGTGTCAGTATCTTCGCGGCGGATACAACTGCTGGCGGAACGGCGGCTATCTCTGTTACGGCGCGATCGGCGACAACAGCTACTACCACTCGGCGATGGGCGGTCGGCTGTGCTACGCCGTCTATCCCGGCGACGCGGCAACGGCGCTGATTCCCTACGATGCCGCGGTGAAGCTTGCGACGCCGACCGGTGTGCAGGAGCTGTCGCTCGAGAAGCTCGTGCCTGGCGACCTGATGGTCGATGGCCGCATCCAATCGCATGTCGTCCGGCACAACGAGATCCTGACCGAGGTGATCGTGCCGCCCCCGAGGCCAAACGCGCGGACCTCTTTTGAAAAGCTCCGTCCTCGTGGCGTGTGGGACTTCGCGATGGCCGCTCTCGCGCTGAACCTCGAGATGCGAGGCAGCGTCATCGACGATGCGCGTGTCGTGTTCGGCGGCATTGCGGGGAAACCCGTGCGCGAACGGGCGGTCGAAGACTATCTTCGGGGCAAGACACTCGACGCGGCGCTGATCGATCAAGTGGTGCCGCGTGCGCTCACCAACGCTGCACCTCTGAAGTACAACGCGATGAAGATCGAGATGGCGAAGGGCCTCCTCGCGTCGGGTCTCGACACGCTCCGTACATGACACACGTCGACGCCATCATCTTCGAGCCGCTCGGCAGCTTGACCGATTCCCCGTCGGCACCTCCCTACGATGATGCCGTGCCAGCGCTCACAGAGTTGAAAGCCCTGGGCCTCACCCTGATCGCGGCGTCATCGCTGCCGCACGACGAGCTCACGAGCTTTCTCGACTCGTCAGGCCTGCGCGGCTTCTTCGACGGGGTGAGCAGCGCGGAATCGACGGCGGGGGACCGGGGCGTGATGCTGAGAGAGGCGCTCGCCTCGGCGCAGATCGCCCCCGATCACGCGCTCTTCATCACCGACAGCGCCGACGGGCTCGCAGCCGCGCGAGCCGCCGGCGTGCACGGCGTCCTGATGATGAACGATCCGGACGAAGCGATGAAGCTGACCGCCCACAATCCGGCAGGCGGGATCGTCTCCCTCCTCGAGCTGCCCGATCTCGTGCGATTCGTCTCGGCCACGCGCTCCGCTTACTTTGGCGGCTGAGCGCTCGCCGGGCGTTTCACCTTCACATCGATCTCAGAGGCTACCTTCTTACCGGCGGTATCCGTGTACTTCACCGAGACCTGGTCACCGACATGAACCGCGTCGGTGATCTTGAGGCCCGCCGCGCCGGCCTCCTTTGCCGCGCGAGTCTTCGACGACCCGCCTTGCACTTTCACCACCGTCGCGTTCGTCGTCGAGAACTCCATCGTCCCTTTGTCCGTGTCGACCGTCAGGATGTCGCCAGCGATTTTGGAGACCGGCCCGATCGCCGTGAGCGTCTTGGGTTTGTCCTGCGCAACGAGGGTGATCGCGCAGCCGAGGACGAAGGCCGCCGACGTGAGAAGCATTCTGTGACTCATCAGGCACCTCCAATGAGGATCGGATTGTCGCTCCAAATACTCCCCGATCCGATCGAATGTCCATGAGCGCCGGCTGAGCGGGATCCTTGTTTCCTCTGAGCGCGTAACTCCACCGAGACGAGTCGTTACGCGTCGATATTGGTCAGCTTCGAGCGGATGATCATATGTCCCGAGGAGCGCAGGTACAGCTTCAGCAACGAGTCCCGCGCTGCTGCCGCTCCGGCGTTGTCGCCCGCCTTCTTTGCAGCCATGACCCCGTGCCACTTGCACCACAGGTCCGCACCTGCGCACTGCTCGAAGTGCCCGCGCGCGGCGGCCCAGTTGTCAGATGCCGCAGCGAGTGCTCCCCTTCCGAAGTGCATCGCATCCTGCGCGACCCGCTCGTCGGCGTGCGATGCGGCATCCGCGTCGAGCGCGGCCGAGGTCTTCCTCGCTGCCGCGACGTCTTTCAGCAGCGCCTCTGCAGCGACCCGCGCTCGAAGCACATTCCGGCGATGGTTGACGGTCGGTCCTGGCGGCAACTGTCCGCTGTCAACCACCTTCAGAACTTCGGCCACGACCGTCAACGCATCCCGTGGCCGCTCGGCAACGATGAGTGTCTGGGCGAGAAGAGATCCCGCCGCAGCAACCCGTTGCTGGTCCTGGTCGCCGGCTCGTGCCGTGTCGACCAGAATCCGGATCGCCTCCACCGTGTCGTTCCGGGCAAGCGCCGCAGCCGCCATGTCGGCATCGATGCGAAACGTGTTGGCGGGACTCCTCCCGAGCTCCCTGGCTTTGGCCCACTGCTCGCGCGCGCCGGCCGCATCCCCCGCATAGAATCTCGCGAACGCGATGCCTTCGTGTGCTTGCCAGAACCCGGGCGCTAGCGTCAGTGCGTTTCGAAACGCCGCCTCGGCGTCCTTGAATCGCCCGGCCGCCATGAGCGCTTCTCCCAACGAATCCTGAGCGCTGGGTTCCTGCGGGTGAGTGCGAGCAAGCTCGGTGAACGCAGCAATCGCGGTCTTGGTGTCGTCCTGTCGAAGTGCGTCGTACCCGAGCGCCTGCAGCGCCACGACATCATTCAGATCCAGGTGCGCCACGCTCGGCCCTCCCGCCTGCGCGGCTGAAACCGTGAGCGTCGACTGAGACGTGTAACCCGCAAGAACTGCAACGCAGACGAGGACTGCCGGCTTGTTCATCGGACTCCTTGGATGGGGACCGCCGACATTCTGCCATTTCGAGCTCAGCCTTGATTGGGGTCAAGCCACGGAGGACACGGAGAAGCGAAGACTCGCCACCCGAGCTGCTTTGCTATGAAACAACGCCACGGAGAGAGGCGAAAAAAAATAGGCCACGGAGATCACGAAGAACACGGAGGGGGACACAAGCGCTCCGTTGCTGATCTCTGTGATCTTTGTGTTCTTTGTGGCCCAATTTTCTCCGTGCCTCATCCTCCGTGCTCTTCGTGATCTCCGTGGCCGATATCTCTGTGATCTCCGTGATCTCCGTGGCCCAACCTCTGTGGGCTCCGTGTTCTCCGTGGCCCACAACCTCTGTGGGCTCCGTGCTCTCCGTGGCCCAAACTCCGCGTCCTCCGTGGCATAGTTGTCCCCGGCGGTAACCCATGCGCTCACTGTTCACCTTTCTCTCTCAGACCGTGCTCGCCCTCCTGCTGACCTCGGTGGCGACAGCAGAGGTCGTCAAGATCGATGTGCTGCGACGCGACGATGCCGGCACGCACGAACGGGTCATCGCGCGCGTCCATTACGCAGTTGATCCGACGCTGCCGGTCAATCAGGCGATCGCCGACATCGCGTTCGCACCGAAGAATGCCGACGGCAAAGTCGAATTCGACGGCGACCTGCTGCTCTTCCTCCCGAAGTCAGCGGAGTCCGCCCGTGGCACGGTGTTCCTCGAGGTCGTCAACCGCGGACGCGATCAGGCGCTCGGCCTCATGAGCGCGGCCCGGCAGCGCGACCTGTCGCCCGAGAACTGGAGTCTGGGCGACGGGTTTCTGCTCAAGCAGGGCTTCACGGTCGCGTTTCTCGGGTGGCAGTTCGACGTCGAGAAGGGCGATGGTCTCGCGCTGCGCGTGCCGACTGCGCCAGTCAGCGGACTCGTTCGCGTGACCGAGATCAAGACCGGCCCTGCTCCTGGACCGACCGGCAGCCGGCTCGCGTACTGCGCCGCCGATCCAACGCAGGCTGACGCGACGGTCACATTCCGCAGCGCGATCGCTGCTCCCCCACGTCTGCTCACGCGAGACAGCTGGCAGCTCACTCGCGATGGATGCATCGTCCGGTGGCCGAACGGTTCCGAAACTGGCGTCAACGAGCTGATTTACCGGGCTACCGGCTCGCCCGTCGCCGGTCTTGGACTGGCCGCGGTGCGCGACTTCGCCTCGTATCTCAAGAACGGCACGAGCGGTGGCACCCTTCGCGAGAACCCGGCGCTGATGACGCGCGTCATCGGCTTCGGCTACTCGCAGAGTGGACGCTTTCTTCGCGAGTTCGTCCGCGACGGCTTCAACCAGGATGAACGCGGACGAGCGGCATTCGACGGGCTGATGATTGCGTCGGCGGGTGCCGGCGGCGGCAGCTTCAATCACCGTTTCGCCATGCCCGGTCAGGCGGGCAATTCCGTCCTCTCGATTTTCCGCCCCGTCGATCTCCCTCCGTTCACCGACGATGGACTTCTGGTAAAGGCGACCTCCTCGTCAACGGCGCCGCGCATCTTCTACACCTTTTCGTCAACCGAGTATTGGGCCCGTGCGGGCTCGCTCACGCAGACCAACGAGATGGGCACGGCCGACGTGCCGTTCGCGTCGACCTCGCGTCTGTACTTCCTCACGGGCACTCCGCACGCGTCGGGCTCGATGCCGCCATCGCCGCAAGGCACACGCTACCCGCTCAACTTCGCCGATCAGCGATGGGTGCTGCGCGCGCTTCTCATCGATCTCGATCGATGGCTGGCTGCCGGCACCGAACCGCCGCCGTCACGCTACCCCACCCTCACACGACGTCAGCTCGTGCCGCGCGACAAGGTTCGCTTCCCGAAGATTCCGACGCTCCCGTTCGCCGACTACATGCCGGGCGTCTGGCACATGGACTACGGCTCCGATTACGCCTCGACCCGTGTGATCACCAAAGAGCCACCTGTCCTCGGGGCGCCCTATCCAGTGCTGGTGCCGCAGGTCAACGAAGATGGCAACGACGAAGGCGGGATCGCCATGCCGGAAGTGGCCGTGCCGCTCGGCACGTACACGGGCTGGAACGTCTCGGCGCTTCCCTTGAGTGGACTCCGCTACCTTGCGGGGCTCGTCGGCTCCTTCGACCCATTCCCGCGCACCCGTGCAGATCGCGAGCGCTCAGGCGACTCGCGTCGATCGATCGACGAGCGCTACATCGGCCGCGAGGACTACATCCTCCGCGTGAAGCGCGCCGCCGGCGATCTCGTTCGCGATCGGTTTCTGCTGCAGGA
>DATFRP010000021.1:0-6921 GCA_035263125.1 Vicinamibacterales bacterium | reverse complement strand
GTGGGCCGGTAGGGAGTCGACGCGTTGGATGGGGCTGGTAGGGTGGATGGGGCTGGTCGCGTAGATAGGGCAAGTGGGTGCACGAGGCCCTCAGCTCCCTATCCACCCCCATCCACCCAACCAGCCCTATCTACCCTACCTGCCCACCAAGCCCCTCCACCCCGTCTGCCCCATCCACCCTATTAACCCTATCAACCCCACCAGCCCCTATTGATATCGCAACGCGACGAGCGGATTGACGGTGCTCGCGCGGCGCGCGGGCAGCCAGGCGGCGACGAACGAGACGACCGCGAGCAGCACAGGCATCGCGACGAAGACCGCTGTGTCTCTGGCCTGCACGCCGTAGAGCACGCTTGCCATCAATCGCGAGAGTCCCCACGCCGCACCCAGTCCGACGATCACGCCGACGATCGCGAGGCGCATCCCCTGGAACACCACCATCGAACGCACCTGGGCCGCTTCCGCACCAAGCGCCATCCGGATGCCGATCTCCTGCGTTCGCTGCGCCACTGAGTACGCCATCAGGCCGTAGATGCCGATCGCCGCGAGCAGGAGCGCCGATGCGCCGAACACTGTCATCAGGAACATGTTGAAGCGCTGCCGCGAGATCGAGCGCGACACGACCTCGTCCATCGTCCGCACGTCGGATACTGGCAGACCTGTCGTCTGACGCAACTCGGACTGGATCGCGCTACTCAACGTGTAGGGCTCGGTCTTCGTGCGCACGACCCAGGCAACCGGCGTGATGCGAACATTGAGCGCATTGAGCGCGTCGGGTACTTGTGCGTTCGGGACGTACATATGCGGACCCGGGTCGTTGTTCAGCCCGCCGTCGCGCACGTCGTTCACGACGCCGATGATCTGGCGCTCGCGCTCTGCCGCGAGTTCCTTCATCACACCGGCGCCGATCATGATCCGGTCGGCAAGCGGATCCTTGTCCTTCCAGAACTGCCGCGCCATCGTCTCGTTGATGATGACGACCCCCGAAGCCAGCGCATCATCGCGATCGGTGAACGCACGGCCTTTCGTGATCCGCATCTTGAACACGTCGAAGTACCCCGGTGAAAGCGTCAACCACGAGCCGCCACCATGAAACGGACCCTTCTCGAGCGGCCTTCCCATGATCCTGAACGGCAGACCGTAGCCGCCTTCGAGCGGCACGCAGCAGGTGGCGGTCGCGCTCTCGACACCCGGCATCGCTTTCAGGCGTTCGAGGCCATCTCTCAGGAGCCGCTCGGCCGATGCCGTCTTCGCGTACTGATCGCCGGTCAGCGACATGCGCATCGTCAGCACGTTGTGTGTGTCGAAGCCTGGCTCGACGGTTCGAAGCGCAATCAGCGTGCGAATGAGCAGGGCCGATCCCACGAGCAGCAGGAGTGCCATCGCCACTTCGACGACGACCAGCACGGACCGCGCTTTGTTGTGTCGGAACACAGATCCCGATCGGCCCGTGCTGTCTTTGAGGGAGGCATTCAGATCGGTGCGCGAGCTTTGCAGCGCCGGAATCAGGCCGAAGAGAACACCTGTGCCAATCGACACGACACCCGTAAACAGCACGACACGCCAGTCGAGCCCGACGACAGTGCCGTTCTCTCCGATCCTCGGAAGGCCGGCCGTGTTGATCGAGAGCAGCGTCTTGATGCCGAGTGTTCCGAGCACCAGACCGAGGATGCCTCCGGCGATTGAGAGGACCACGCTCTCGGTCAACAGTTGTCGCACGATGCGCCCTCGCCCCGCTCCGATGGCGGATCGGAGCGCGATCTCGCGACGACGGGCAGTCGCACGCACGAGCAGAAGATTGGCGACATTCGCACAGGCGATCAGCAGCACTAACGCCACGGCTGCGCTGAGGATGTACAGCGTGGGACGCGCCTGCCGGACGAAGACGTCCTGCGTTCGCTCTACACTGAACGCGTTATTGGGCTGCAACACGTTCGGGAACTTCTGCCGGTAATCGTCCGCCGACAGCTTCAACCGCGCCTGCGCCTGCTCCAGAGAGATGCCGGGCTTCAGCCGACCCGCCGCCTGAAAGAAGTGCCCCTGGTCGACCGTGTTGGGATCGAGTTGGAACGGCACCCAGAGCTCGGGGGGTGGACCGAACTCAGAAATGTCGAAGCGTGGGCCAACGACTCCGATCACGACGTACGGATCGCCGCTGAGCGAGATCGTCTTGCCGAGAACCTTGGCATCGCCGCCGAATCGGCGCTGCCACAACCCATAGCTCAAGACGGCGACACGCTCGCCGCCAGGCCGGTCCTCTTCGGGACTGAACGTACGACCGAGAACGGGCGTCGCCCCGAACAGCCGGAAGTAGCTCGCACTCACCTGTCCCGCACGAAGCTGCTCGGGGACCGACCCGCTGGTGTAGTTCATGACGTTGGCGCGATACGCGGTGACCTCCTGAACGACGGTCGTCTGTTCGCGCCAGTGCTGAAACTTCGCGGGGGATGCGCCCGGACCCGAACCTTGCGGCGACGTGTTCATGAACGTCACCACGTTCTGCGGATCGGGATACGGCAGCGGTTTCAGGAGGACCGCGCTCACCACCGAAAAAATCGCGGTGTTGGCACCGATTCCGAGCGCAAGTGCGGCGATCGCCGCACCGGTGAAGACACGATGCTGCCAGAACATCCGCAGCGCGTGTCTGAGATCCTGGAGGAGGTGTTCCACGCCGACTTAGACACCACCGCCCCGGTTTTGGTTGGACTGTACTCTGCTAGTCCGCGCGCAGTGCCACGACCGGGTCGACGAGCGCGGCCCGGCGCGCCGGCACGAAGGCGGCGAACGCGGCCGAGAGTACAAGGATTGCGACGGCCATCACATACGTCGCGGGATCGCTTCCACGCACGTCGAAGAGCAGCCGCTCCGACACGCGTCCCGCGGCAAACGCGAGCGGCAGGCCCACCACAAGTCCCGCGACGACCGGGCCGAGCGATTCGCGGACCACCATGCGCATGAGCCGCAGCGCGTCCGCGCCGAGCGCAATGCGAACCCCGAGCTCACCAGTGCGGCGTGTCACGGCATACGACAGGGTTCCGTAGAGCCCGACCCCACCAAGAAAGAGCGCGAGCGTTCCAAAGCAGAGAGACAGGCTCGCGATCATGCGCTCGCGCGCGAGCAGCGCATCCTTCCGTTCCTCCAAGGTACTCAGATTCGACACGAGCAGATCGGGGGCGATCCTCCGAACTTCCTGGCGCAGCGCGGCCGCCGTCTCGTCCGCGTTGCGCTCAGCCCGCACCGCGAACGTGATCAGCCCGACGTTGCTGGCGGCCCGTCCCTGGAGAAATGGCAGGTAGATCATCTCGGTCGGTGCGTTCATCAGACCGGTGTACTTCACGTCGGCCGAAATGCCGACGACTTCAACTTCTGTCGCACTCGTCTGGATTCGTCGTCCCAGGGCACGCCCGCCAGGAAAGAATCGGCGCGCCAGCGATTGACTGATGACGGCGACCGGCGGCGCCGTCGCATCGTCCTGCGCACGAACATCACGACCTTCGATCGCAATACCCATCGTCTCGAAGAAGCGCGAGCCGACGAAGTTGAACCACACCGGCGCCTCGTCGTTGTCGCGTGTTCGTCCCGGCACGTCGATGTTCTGCGCGAACGACAGCCCGCCGGACAAGGGCAGATCCATCGTAAAGGTCTGCGAGCGCGCGTGAACAGCCGCATCGCGCGCAGACAGCTCCTTGAACAGCGCGACGAGCCGTGAGATCTGATCGGTGTTGGCTCGTGTGCGAATGGTCGCCAGCAGCACTGCGGTTCCATCGGTGAACCCGGTGTCGAGTCCGCGGAGTGCGGAAAGGCTGCGCGTGAAAAGACCCGCCTCGACCAGCAGAAGCAGCGACAGCGTGACCTGCGTGGCGATCAGCGCGTGACTCCAACGACCGCCGGCGTGCGCCGGGCTCGAGGCGGTCTTCGCCACGCCGACGATGTCGAACCGGGCCGCACGAAGCGACGGAACGACTCCAAACACGAGACCAGACGCAAGGCTCGCAATCAGCGCGAACGTCAGCGTCCTCAGGTTCGGCGTTAAGTCGAGCACGATCGGCTGGGCCGCGCCGCGCGACATGATCTGCACGAGCGCGTCGCTGCCGACGTACGCAAGGCCAATCCCGGCCACACCGCCGATGAACGACAATAGCAGGGATTCGGTCAGCAACTGACGCAGCAGCCGGCCGCGGCCGGCGCCGAGTCCAAGCCTGAGCGCGATCTCCTGACGGCGCGCACCGGACCTCGCGATCAGCAGCGTCG
Organism: Vicinamibacterales bacterium; assembly: GCA_035263125.1. Lineage (GTDB taxonomy): Bacteria > Acidobacteriota > Vicinamibacteria > Vicinamibacterales > UBA2999 > Gp6-AA40. Next base: position 2,670 of record DATFRP010000021.1, on the reverse strand, counting down.
CAAGGTTTGCGCATGCGATCAGCAGGACCAGCCCGACCATCGCCATCAGAATCCGCAGCGGGACAGAGAATCGGTCGCGCAGGTCGTACATCCCGCGGGAACCGTCCAGAAGTATCAACGGATTGGGACTCGGCGATCGGCCACGACGTGGCCGCGACATCTGGATTTGGTCCCACGACAGCGCAAGCACCGCCTGCGCGCGCTCGTGCGTCACGCCGGGCGCCAGGCGGCCCACCAAGTACAGCCATCGCGCTTCGCTCGCTTCGTCGATGAGCGATCTGTTTCCAAACACGCCTTGCTGCATCGACAGCGCCACGGTCACGTCGACCGATCGACCGGGCTCGGTTCCGAAGAACCCGCGCGGCGTCACGCCGACAATCGTGAACGGCTGCCCATTGACGTCGATTGACTGTCCGATGGCATCGGGCTCGCCACCAAACCGCCGCTGCCAGAAGCCGTAGCTGATCACCGCGACGGGATGACGGTCGGACGCGGTATCGTCCGCCGCCGTAAGGGTTCGTCCCAACACCGCGGGCACGCCCAGCGCATCGAAGTAACTCCCCGAGACGAGCTGCCCCGCCACGAGGTCGGAGTCCCCCCGGTATGCGACGCTGAGTGGCAGCGGACGGAAGGCGGCCAGGTCGGACAGCACATCGCGGTGCGCGCGCAGCCCGCGGAACTGGTACGCCGTGAACGGCATCATCCGACGCCCTTCGACCAGATGGCTCGCAATCACGAGCGCGTCCGGCTGTCGCACCGGAAGCGGCCGCAGCAGCACGACGTCGAGCAGGCTGAAGATGGCGGTGTTCGCACCGATACCGAGCGACACGACCAGGAGCGCGATCGCGGCGAATCCGCAGCTTCGCGCGAGACCGCGGATCGCATAGCGAAGGTCCCGGCGCAAGTCGTCGATCCACGGAAGTCCGCGACGATCGCGGTACCTCTCCTTCACCTGCTCGACACCGCCGAACGATCGCCGGGCGGCGTGTCGCGCCTCTTGTGGAGACATCCCGCGCCGTTCGTACTCGGCGGCGAGCAGCTCGACGTGCGCGCGGACCTCATCGTCGAGATCGTGCTCGAGGCGACGCCGCCGAAACGTCGCGATCACGCGTTCGAGGAACACACGCATCGCCCCTACTCCGCTCGCAGGACGACCATTGGATCGACGCCGGAGGCGCGCTTTGCCGGAACAGAAGCGGCGAGCACCCCGACAATGATGAGAGTCGCCGTGGCGCTGGCGAGCGTGACCGCGTCGGTTGGTGTGAGGCCGAAGAGCACCTCCGACAACCAGTGCGATGCGAGCCTCTCGACGGCGAACGCCAGCGGTACGGCAACCAGCGCCCCGGCGCCGACCAGCATGGCAGCCTCGCGTGCGACCATGCGGACCACGCCGACGCGACCTGCGCCGAGCGCGACCCGGATCGCGAACTCACGCACCCGCTGCACGACGAGGAAAGAAAGCAAGCCATGGATGCCGACCGCGGTGAGCACCAATGCGAGCGCGCTGAACGCCGTCGACACGATCGCCAGGAGACGTTCCCTCACGACGACGGCATCGACCTCCTCCGCCAGCGTTCGTACCTCGTACTGAGGCACGCTGCTGTCGGCTTTCCACACTTCTTCACGAACGCGCGTCACGAGTCCCTGGGGATCCCCGTCGCTGCGCACGTACAGAATCATCTGACCACGTCCGGTATTGGCCTGAAGGAATGGTGTGTAGACGACGGGTTGTACCGGCGCCCGCGGATTCGTATAACGTGAGTCGTCCGCGACGCCCACGATCGTGTACGCACGGCGCGGTACGCCGACCGAGATGCACGTCCTTCCGATCGGGTCCTCGTGTGGGAATGCGATCCGCACGAACGCCTCGTTGACAATGCAGACTGGCGGAGAATTCTGCTGCAGATCGCGCTCGTCGAAATCGCGGCCTCGCACCCGAATGCCGAGCGTATCGAAGTATCCGGCGTAAATCGCCTGTCCGGACCCCAAGGGGCGATTGGGCCCGGCTTCGTCGATCCTGACACCCCCGGCCGGTGTGATCGCCACACCGGCGCCCGACTCGGGCTTGCCGGGCGACACGTTGCTCATGCTCACGGAACGCACGCCTGGCACGTCACGAAGACGCGTCATGAGATCGGTGTAAAGACGGTCGAGGCGTTCCGACATGCCGGGTGTGCCACGTTGATTGCTTCCTCGCGGCTCGACTCGTACGACCAGCACGCGGTCGCGCGAGGCATCGTGGTCGGCAGTCGTGAGGTTGACGAGCGTACGGACGAACAGGCCGGCGGCGATCAACAGCATCAGCGACAACGCAACCTGTCCGATGATCAGCACCCTGCCCGAACGCCCGCGTGTAACGCCACGCGCGGCTTCATTGATGTTCTTGATCACCGACAGCAGATCGACTCGCGCGACGCGAACGGCCGGCACGAAGACGAACACCATCGTGCAGAAGAGCAGCGTCGTCAGCGTGAAGATCAGGACGCGCATGTCCGGTGCGAGATCGAGCGCGATCGGCGCCCGGCCGGACGAGGCATAGAGCAGCAGCAATCGAGTGAGCAGCTGCGCGAGCAGAAAGCCGAACACCCCACCGGCTGCGCCGATGACCGCGCCCTCGACGAGCACCTGCTGCAGCAGCCGGCCGCGGCTGGCCCCGAGCGCAAGACGCAA
>DATFRP010000020.1:0-2513 GCA_035263125.1 Vicinamibacterales bacterium | reverse complement strand
TCGCATCGACATCTGCGCCTCGGGGTTGCTCCGCCACTTGATCAGGTCGGCGCCGGTGATTTCTCCGATCCCGCAATCCATGAACAGCCACAAGTTGGCTCGGTCGTCGTAGGTCATCGCGTAGACCGAGGCGCACGGAAGACCGTTCTTCGGCGTGAGCATGAACTGCTTCCCGTTGTTCCAGCCGATCAGCCCGAAGGTGGTGGCGCCCAGGATCGAACCGTCAGGGTTGGCCAGAAGCTGCTGCACTCCGCCCGGGGTTTCATGCGGAAACCGATGGGTCACCACCGTCCCGTCCTCGTAGTGCGCCAGGTCGCCGCTCACCATGCCGAGCCAGACTCCGCCCGTCGGATCCGCCACGACCCGGCGCGGAGACTGGTCGTGCAGCTCTTCCTGTACACTCGATCCGTCGATTCGCAGCAGTCGTCTGGGGGACCCTCCAACCGTTACCCATATGCGGTGCTCGGCGTCTTCTGCGATGCCGAAAACAAAACCAATGGCGCTTCCGTCCGGTTTCGCGACTCTCCGAAAGGCGTTGTGCTCGTACATCCACAAGTCGTTGTCGATGCCGACCCACAGCCGGCCGACGTGGTCTTCGAGCAGCGACGTCACTTGCGTCCCCGGCAGTCCGTGGCCTGAACGAATACACGACACACGTCCGTCCTGGAGTCGGCTCAATCCTGAGTCACCGCCGACCCACACACTGCCGTCTCGCCCAGCCATCACCGATTGCACTTCCGTCGAGCACAGTCCCTCGCGACTGGAAAAGCTGACGACGGGCGTGTCGCTGAAGCGGTCAACGCCCTGATTCGTCGACACCCAGACGTTGCCTTCGCGGTCCTCGGTCAGTCCGTTCACAAAATCACCCGACAGACCGCTCATGCTGTCGACGTGATCGACGCTGCGATCGCGAAGACGAAGACGATAGAGGCCGCGATCGGACGTGCCCACCCAGAGCGCGCCGTCGCGGTCCACGCGGAGCGCACTGACGATCAGCGAGTCGCCATCCAGTTCCCGCGCCTTGAACGACTGCCAATGTCCCTGCACCAGATGCTGGAGGCCGAGGCCGGGACCAGCTTTTGCGATACCCACCCACATCGTCCCGTCCGCCATCGCGACAAGGGCGTCCACTCCAGTCGCGGAATTGCTCTTCAGTCCGCTCGGCTCGTACACCGTCGATGAGCCGCTCGACCAGCGAACAAGTGCCGCACTCCCGCCGATCCAAACATCGCCGTGTGCGTCCTCTGCGATTGCCGCGATCCCATGGATTGGCGGAACACCCGGGACACCGACGCAAGGAGCCTGGAGGTCGATGATTCGACACAGCGGTTGTGGCGTTTCAGGCAGCAGCGGCTGTCCAAGCCAGACGTGCCCACGACTGTCCTCAAACATCGCAAAGGCGCCACTCGGCCCGGTGGAGTAGTTGGTGAGCGTCTCGTTCTTCCAGTGACCGACGCCTCCGCTCGTCGCGATCCAAAGACTTCCGTCGCGTCCAGTCACCAGACGAAAGACGTTCGGCCCTGGCAGACGCGCTCCGTGTTCGGGAGGCCACGGAACGAACCGAACGCCGTCGAACCGCAGCAGTCCGGCGCTCGACGCGACCCACAGGTACCCGTCCCGGGTCTGTGTCATCTCGAAGGGAGTGCCCCTGAAGAAACCGTCTTGCGCCCGCCAGGCAGCGTGCGCGTATTGGGAGATGCGCTTGCTCGGATCGAGCGCGCGCGCAGGTTGGGGAAAGAGCGGCAAGCACGCGAGGAACAACCACACAAGTCGCAGCATGATGGGCCTCGGTGCTCGATGCTACCCGGCGGTGGGCAGCCGCGCCTCCTCAAGATTGTCAGTCGTCAACCTCTGGTTTTCTCCAGGCGCGTCTCAACGTTCGACGTCCATGAGGCCGCGGCGAATGGCGATGGTCACCGCGTGTGTCCGGTCGTTCGCTCCGAGCTTACCGACAAGGTTCTTGATGTGATAATTCACTGTCGCTTCGGCGATGTCCAACTTGTCCGCGATCTGTTTGTTTCGATGGCCGTCGCGTATCAGCTTGAGCACGTCCAGCTCACGCGCCGTCAGATGCTCCTCTCCGAGGTGCTCCGCCAGCCGTGACGCGACGTTGCCCGGCACATGCTTGTTTCCAGCGTGCACGGCGCGTATCGCCGCGAGGATGTCGTTCTTCGGCATGGTCTTGACCAGATAGCCGGCCGCTCCCGCACGCAGCGCTCGCTGAATCTCGCCGTCGCCTTCCGACATGCTGAGCATGATGATGCGGGCGTCTGGAAACTCTCCGCGGATCGCGATGAGCGTGTCCGTTCCGTTGGCGCCCGGCAGACGCAGATCCATCAGCGTGATGTCGGGGCGATGACGTCGGAATTCCATGACGGCCTGCTCGGCGGTGCCCGCCTGCGCGACCATGCGCATGTCCGGCTGCGAGCTGATCATCCGCGCCAGACCCTCACGGACGACGGGATGGTCCTCGACGCTGAGGATCCGAATGACGGCCGCGGCCTGAGCCATGG
>DATFRP010000019.1:0-5196 GCA_035263125.1 Vicinamibacterales bacterium | reverse complement strand
CATGGCAGACGTAACGCAAGATCCCCAAACAGCCGAATCAACCCGACGACACCCTGCTGCTGCCACACACGCGGCACGAGGTCTTCACCGAGTTGCTCCAGTCCATCACCGCAGATCGCGCGGTACTGGTGAGGAAAGGCGTGCGCAATGCGCCGATAGGCGCGACAGCACGCCCTCACGAACGTGCTCACGATCGCGCCTCCCGTCGGCGTCTTGCATCGAGCACCCGCACCAGATCCTTCAGACGCTGACTTTCCAGATCGAGCACCTGCCGGCCGAGCGGCGTGAGCTTGTAATACCGACGACGGGCATCGTCGAGCTCAGGCGCTGGACGCTCGCCGGACTCGGCGATCAGACCCTTCTCGATCAGCCGTTTCAACGAGCCGTACAACGTTGCTGGCCACAGCCGCACCTTTCCGCCGCTTCGTTCCAGCACGTCCTGCTGAATGCCGTAGCCATGCTGATCGCCCTCGACCAGGCAGATGAGAATGTGGAACCAGTTGCTCTTGAGCGGCAGGAACGCGTCGGGCTTCGGTTTTGGCACGCCAACTATGTATCAAGTGATATGTATATGCCTCAAGTACTGGCTGGTGTGGGTTCACAACGTGTGTGGCACCGTGCTCAGGCCAGCGGCCCATACGTATACGGCATAATCGGATGTATGAAAAAGACCCTGCACATCGACGAGCAGCTCCTACTCGAGGCCAAGTCGGCGGCGGGCGCCAAGACGGACACCGACACCGTTCGGCTTGGTCTTGAGGCGCTGATCCGTCGTGCCGCCTACGAGCGTATTCGCGCGCTTCGCGGGTCGGAGCCACGGGCTCGCGACATCCGTCGACGACGTGAGCGGTCTTCCTCGGCCCGGCATTCGGCTGCATGAGTGTCTTGGTCGACACATCCGTCTGGATTCGGTTCCTGTCGAACCGAGCGCCACACGCAAGTAAGCTGGATGACCTTCTGAGTCGCGACGAAGTGGCTGGCCACGATTTCGTTTACGGCGAGCTCCTCATTGGCGACAAAGGCGATGTTCAATCCAACAAACGCTTGATCTTCACGCCCCGCTTGCCGACACCGTGAGCCTCGTACCAGTGGACCTCGGCCCGGCGAAGTGTTCAACTCGCCAGAACGGTAGCATCGCCCTTCATCTTGCGCCAACGCCTGCCGCGCGGGTGGCGCCTCCGCCGCGGTCTGCCCAGTTTCAAAACCGATCTGCGCGCTGGGCAGGAGCTTCTACAAACCCCGCCAGCGGCGACGATGGCACGAGGAAGTCGAGGGTTCCTCTTTTCCACCTCCGAATCTGGTCGCGCCAAGACGGCGTTGTGGCCAGGCAGCGCATCGGCTCTATCAAAACGGAAACCGCTGATCGATCTGCGACTTGATCCAGTCGCGCACGTCCTTGCTGTCCACTCGAGCCCGCACGTCAGCCGAGGCGCAGTCCGCCCCGCCGTCCGATGCAATCGCGACCACTCGCCCATCGAAGAACGTCGGGGCACCGGAGTCGCCAAAGCAGACGGTGACGGGATCGCGGTTGAACGTCACCCAGTCCTGATCGAGGACGTGATCGACCGTCGACGTTCCCCACCGGCGCAGGCCGTCATAGTTCGATGTGTCAGACGGACCGCCAGGCGGCGGCGCGGTCGTCCCGTAGCCGACGATGGTCATTCTCGTGCCACGGATACCACGGCGATCGAGGCTTCGGTCTGCCAGCCTGGCGGGGCGGATGCCACGTACGGGCTGGTCGAGAAAACACAAACCCACATCGTTGATTCCAGGCTCGTGCTGACCGTCGATGTCGTTGAACGGGCAGCTCTGGGGCGTGCACGGTCTCGGAAACGTCGGATGAGCGACGCACGTGCCGAGTGCGCGATTGAGGTCGATCCATGTGGACTGGTCGAACGCGTTTGGCGAGAAGCTGGCGACGATTCGCAGCCAGGGCGGCACTTGTCCGCCGGCGGCCACACCCTCGATTCTGGCCGTGAAGTGCCCGGCCGTAAGGATGACCTGTGGGTGAATGAGAACGCCGGTCACATAGGTCGCAAGGCCGCCGGGAAGGCCGAGCGGGTTGTTTGCATCACGCCAGACCAGGATGGTGCCGACGTGCGGGTGGGCGGCGTGGCCGAGGGCGCCCACGGGACGATTGAAGAGAGGGATCGCCAGAATACCGATCAACGCCGCTGTTGAGGTCAGACCGGGTCGAGCCATGGAGCCTCCTGTTCTCGAGAATTGCCGCTGCGTTCACCGATTGCCGTGCGGCTCATCGATCGAGACGAACAGTGCTCCACATCGCCAGGGGACGTCAGATCTCTACGGTGTTCTACCTCTGAGAAACTGGGCGGCAGCGGTCTCAGCGCGGCCGTTGTACACTTCGGTTCGCGCGCAGGGACGCTCTGATGCCCTCGGAAACCGACGTAACCGCCCAGGCGCGGCGCGATCTGTCGGATGCGGACATTCGCGCTGAGCTCGACAGAATCCTCGCGAGCGAGGTCTTCTCTCGATCGCAACACCTGCGGCGGTTCCTCTCGTTCATCGTCGAGCAGCGGCTGGCCGGGGAGGAACATTCGCTCAAAGAGGCAGTGCTGGCCCACGAGCTGTACGGGAAGGGCACGGACTTCGACGGCGGGACGGATCCCGTCGTCCGGGTTGACGCCAGACGGCTCCGCGACAAGCTACGCGAGTACTACGAGGGTCGATCTGATCCCGTCGTCATCTCGCTCCCGAAGGGGACCTATGTCCCGGTCTTCCACGCGTATGCCGTCTCCCCTTTACACACCGCCCCGGTCGCTGCCTCGGAGTCGCAGCGCGCAGCGATTAGGGGACCCGGGCGCAAGGGGCTCGCTGTCGGTGCCGTGATCGCCGCAGCTGCGGTGATCGCCATCGCGCTCGTCTTCCATCCTTTTCTCAGATCAGCGGGCGATCCACCCCAGCTGGTGCCCTTGGTGTCGTACCCGGGTGTGGAGGGATCGCCGGCGTTGTCCCCGGACGGCAGCCTTGTCGCTTTCGCATGGTCGGGCCATGCCGAGGCCGGTCCGACCGACATCTACCTGAAGGCTGTCGAGAGCGAAGCCCTTCGGCAGTTGACACAAACTCCGGGCTCGGAAGACAGCCCGGCGTGGTCTCCTGACGGACGGCAGCTCGCTTTCGTGCGAGATGGGCAGGGTGTCTTCACCATTTCCCAACTCGGCGGCGCAGAGCGACAGGTATCCACCTCGGGCACTCATGTCTCGTGGGCTGGCGACTCGAAGTCGGTACTCATCCGCGATCGTGAATCGCACACCGGTCCCTTCGGCATCTATCAGGTGTTCCTCGACACGCTCGAGCGTCGTCGCCTGACGCAGGCCCCTGTCGGCGACGGGGACTGGAGGTTTCACGTTTCACCAGACGGCAAGTCCCTCGCATTCATCCGTTATGAGAAGCCAGGAATCGCCGACCTCTACGTCGTACCCGTCGAAGGTGGCGAACCGCGGCGGCTCACGAACTGGGGCACGACGATGTATGGGCTTACGTGGACGCCGGATGGTCGTGAGATTGTGTACGACGTTGACGAGCCGCCAGCCAGTCGGTTGTGGCGCATCCATGCGAACAGTGCCGCACCGGCTCGAGGATCGCCCATTGCCGACATCCCGGCAGCGGCGACGAATCCGTCGATATCGAGACCCACTCCCGAGCACCCCGCGCGCCTGGCGTTCCAAACCATCACCCGCGACGTCGACTTTCAGTTGATGGATCTCGACGCGCGCCGGGTGAATGACACGATCGAGACGCAGCCCTTCTGGAACTCGACTCGCATCGAAGGTTCGGCTCGATTCTCGCGAGACGGTAGTTGGGTTGCGGTCGCATCGTTCCGCTCAGGCGCTTCCGAGGTCTGGGTCGCCGGCCGCGATGGGAGCGCTCCTCGACAGGTCACAACACTTGGTGCAGCCGGAGTGTGGGTTGGCGGATGGTCGCCGGACGGCTCACACATAGCGTTCGAAGCAGCCAGCAGCGGGAACACCGACGTCTACGTCGTCGGAAGAGAGGGGGGCGCCGTACGCCGGCTTACCACAGAACCCTCCATTGACGGCGTTCCGACGTGGTCGGGGGACGGTCGGTGGATCTATTTCGCGTCGACGCGGGCAGGAATGATAGCGGACATCTGGCGGATCTCTGCCGATGGTGGCCAAGCTACCCGGTTCACCCGCAACGGCGGCTTCGAGCCGCGCGAGTCGGCAGATGGCCGCTACATCTTCTATCTCGACCGTCCTCCGGCGGGACTAGCCGTGAGTGCGACTGCCAGAGTGATGCGCCTGCCTGCCGAGGGCGGACTCGAGGAGCCGGTGGTCGAGGGTGTTCGACCGTTCCTGTGGTCGGTTACGGACGCAGGGATCGTGTTCGTCACCCGCGAGGCCGACTTCGATGCGATCGATATCTACCGTTTCAGCGATCAGCGCGTGGGTCGGCTGGGTCGCCTTGGATTCCGGCTACCGGGGATCTACCCGCACCTGACGGTGTCCAGCAACGGCCGCTGGGCATTGGCGACGAAGGTGGTGCGGTTCGATGCTGACTTGATGCGGCTTGACAACTTTCGTTGAAGGATTGCGCGAAAGGTCAATAGGCGGACATCCGGCATCTCCCACGATCTCAGAGTTACGGCTGGGATGCCATCGCTATCTGCAATTCGAGGTCACCGGTTTCTGGTGACCTCATCGCACTTTCCGCCTCCGAGCGAAACGACGCTCGCGGTCAGGACGCTAGAGCAGTTTTCGTTTCCGTGTAGCTGCCGTCCTTCGTCCTTGGGACTTGATCCGCTGCCTTTCCGCGAACGTGGCACCGGCCGCTCTGTGGACCAGGGACCAAGAACATCGGACGGACCAAGAACCAAGCACGAAGGACCAAGGACGCGCGCTACACCGATGTGAAATGCGCGCTAATCATCGATCGAACGCGCCGCCAGCCTGGCCGCGAGCAGTACGGCTTCAATCATGCTCGACGGGTTGGCAAGGTTCCGGCCGGCGATATCGAACGCCGTGCCGTGATCGACTGACGTGCGCACGATCGGCAGCCCCAGGGTCACGTTGACTGCATGGCCGAAGGCCATGAGCTTGACGGGGATCAGCCCCTGGTCGTGATAGCAGGCGATCACGACGTCGAACTCGCCGCGTGAGGCGCGGACGAACACGGTGTCGGCCGGCCACGGTCCGGTGATGTCGATGCCGCGCG
>DATFRP010000018.1:0-5778 GCA_035263125.1 Vicinamibacterales bacterium | reverse complement strand
CGCTTTGCGATTCAACGTCACTCGCGCGCGATTGTGAAAAGTGACCTCAGAGATCAGCGCGGGCGGATCGAGCCGCATCAGTCGCATCGCGATCGTCACGCTCTCGTGGCGGCCCACCAGCGCGCCGATCGGATCATCGGTGCGCATCTCCGTCCATTCGGTGATCGTCGGGACGAGGAGATGAGTCGCGCCCCGTGTCGCCGCGTCGATCGTCCCCTGCGCCACGTCCGCATCGGGAAAGCGCTCACGAACGATCGAGAGGATTCGGGTGGTCAGGTCGGCAGTGATCGCGGGGAAGTTCCGGCCGACATTGCCTGGCGCCGCCGTGCCTGCGAGTGACGGTGCCATCACCATCACTCGAGAAGACGATGGTACGCCAACCGCTGGTGATCGATTATCGTGGACAGCGTCTCTTGCCGCACAACCTGCCGTGATACCCGCAAGGGCCACGACTGCCATCGTCACTCGGACTGCTGCCTGCACGAACTCCGATCATAACGTGCGGCCGGCGGCGGAAGACATGGATCGCGGTTTGAGTCAATCATGTTAGGGATGACAAGACGGCCGCTGCTTCGTCTGATCGCGGTGTTCGCGCTTACGGCAGTGTGCGCCGATCGCAGCAGCGCGCAACCTGCGCCGTCGATCATTCTCGCGACCACCACCAGCACGCAGGACAGCGGGCTGCTCGATGTGCTCGTCCCCCGCTTCGAGAAAGAGCGTGGCATCGAGGTGAAGGTCATCGCCGTCGGTACCGGTGCGGCGCTGCGGATGGCGGCCAGCGGCGACGCGGATGTCGTGCTGGTTCACGCGCCTGAGGCGGAACGGAAGTACGTCGACGCCGGCGATCTCGTCGATGGCCGTCTCGTGATGCACAACGACTTCGTGATCGTCGGCCCGCCCGAGGATCCTGCCGGCGTACGGCGGCTCGGCAGTGTGGCGGAGGTGATGCGCGCGATCGCGGCGCGCGGCATCTTCGTGTCGCGCGGCGACGACTCGGGCACGCACACCCAGGAACTGGCGCTCTGGGCCGCCGCGCGTATCGAGCCCGGGTCGCTCACGCGGCGCGAAGAGACCGGCCAGGGAATGGGAGCGACGTTGAATATCGCCGATCAGAAGCGCGCCTACACGCTCACCGATCGCGGCACGTATCTCTCGCTGCAGAAGCGGCTCCGTCTCGCGATTCTGTTCGAGGGCGACCCGATGCTCCGAAACATCTACCATGTCTATGCCGTGAATCCGGCCAAGCACCCGAACGCCCGCCACTCGGACGCGCGGGCCTTCATCGACTTCCTGGTCTCCGTGCCGATTCAACAGGCGATCGCGGCATTCAAGCGTGACGTGCTCGGTCAGTCGCTGTTCATCCCGGACGGGCTCGCGCCGGCGCCGGCCCGATAGAATCTCGACGTGAACGCCCTGTTTGCCGGCACGACAGCGATGCCGATCGTCGTCCGCACGCTCGTCGTGTCCGGCATGGCGACGTTGCTGGCAGTCCTCGCCGGCGTTCCGATCGGGTACCTGATCGCCCGCAGACGATTTCGCGGCCGAACGTTCCTGCTTGGCCTCATCAACACCGGCATGGGAATGCCACCAGTGGTCGTCGGTCTCATCGTGTGGGTGCTCCTCGTGCGCAGCGGCCCGTTCGGCGATCTCGGCCTTATCTACACGCGATCCGCGATGGTGCTCGCGCAATTCCTGATTGCGACTCCCATCGTCATCGGATTCACGACCGCGTCGATGCAGTCGCTATCGGTGCGTCTTCCCGATCTGCTGGCAGTGCTGGGTGCCGGACGCCTGCGTAAGCTGTGGCTGCTGGCGCATGAGGCGAGACTGGGATTGATGGTCGCGATCATGGCTGCGTTCGGCGCCATCGTCTCGGAGGTCGGGGCCTCGATGATCGTCGGCGGCAATCTCGAACGAAGCACGCGCGTGCTGACGACGGCGATCGTCACCGAGACCAGCCGGGGAGAAATCGAACGGGCGCTCGTGCTGGGGATGGTGCTGCTGGTGCTTTCGTTTGCCGTGAACCTCGCGCTGACGATCGTTCAGCAGCGCGCGCAGCCATGAGCGAGGTCACACTCGATGACGTGAGGGTCGAGCGGGAAGGCCGGCTCGTGCTGGACGTGCGTGCGCTCACGCTGCGAGCCGGCCGCACGACGGCCATTCTCGGGCCCAACGGGTCCGGCAAGACGACGCTGCTTCGAGCCATCGCAGGCCTCGAACGACCGCAGTCGGGACGCATCCGCATCGGCGGATCGCGGATCGCGCCGAGGCATCTCGCCTATGTGTTTCAGGAGGAAGTGTTCCTTCGCCAGTCGGTGCGCCGGAATCTCGAGCTCGGCTTGCGACTTCGCGGTGAAGACAATCCGCAGATCCGTGTGCGCGTCGAAGATGCGGCGGCACGCACCGGCATCACGCACCTGCTCGAGCGGCGCGCCGATCGCTTGTCAGGCGGCGAAGCGCGTCGTGCGAACCTCGCGCGGGCGTTTTGTCTGCATGCACCGCTGGTGCTGCTCGACGAGCCGCTCGCCGGCCTCGATGGCCTTGTCTACTCACATCTGGTCGACGAGCTTCCGCGCATCGTCCAGGCCTTCCGTGCGACGACGGTGCTGGTCACTCACAATCGCGACGAAGCCTTGCGCCTGTCTGACGATCTCGTCGTGCTGATCGAAGGACGAGTGCACGCTGCTGGTGCGAAGCACGATGTGGCGACCAATCCCCGGTCAGCGGGTGTCGCCGGTGTTCTCGGGTATACGGTGTTGATGGTGGATGGGACGAAGCTGGCAGTGCCACCAGGAGCGATCAAAGCGGGCGGTGGACCGAACGAGTTCACGATGACGATTGACGCGGTCGTCGACGCGGTTGATTTCACGGACGTCATCGGTGCGGTCGACGGCGTCCGCGTGCGTGTCCGGTGGGGCGGAGGTGAATTGCCAGCCGTGGGCCAGCGGGTCGCCGTACATGCAGCGCGTTCCTATGAGTTGGAGTGATGTCCGGCGTAGATCCGCCGACAATGCTATTGTGAGAGGCGTGGCTCGGGTTCTGCTCGCCTTGTGGCTCGGCCTGTTTGCGGTGCAGACGACCGATGTGCTGGCATTCGTCGCGCCGGACGACTGTCGAGGGGACGTTACCTCAACCCGAGACGATGCGTGTCAGACGGGCACGTGCATGCGTTGCGTCTGTTGCGCGCGAACCGTCGCCCCGGTCACTCCGATCACCATTGTCCTGAGCTCGACGGCCTCCGTGGTCGTCGACGAGCCTTCGTTCACCGAATTCATACCATCTCCAGATCCACGCGGCATTCTCCATATTCCCAAAGCACTCCTGTAAGACGCGACAGTTCGCGCCGGGCATGCGCCGGCGCTCGTTCGCAAAGGAGTGTGTATGTCTCGTGTGTGGCTTGTGGCATCTGCCGCGTGCCTGTGTATTGCTTCGTCGGCACATGCCCAGACCGTCCTGACGCTCGAGGAGACCGTTGCTCGTGCCCGGGAGCGTGCCGCGAGTGTGGCCGTGGCACGCGCTCGCGTCGCCGAGAGCGAAGCGGCCCTGCTCGACCCCTCGGCGCGATTTCGGGAGAACCCGTTGGTGTCAGGGGGCCTCGGCCCTCGCTCGGGTGACTTCGAACGCACGACCGACGTCGAGCTCTCGGTGTCGCAGCTCTTCGAGACCGGAGGTCAACGAAAGGCGCGTCTCGCCGGGGCGACGGCCGCAATCGATCGGCAGAAGGCCGACGTCGAGCAGACCGCTCGCGAGGCGGTGTTCGAGGCGGCATCGGCGTTCCTGGACGGACTCGCAGCAATCGAGCGTGTCAGCGTCGCACAGGATGCCGATTCAGTGAGCCGGCAGCTGCTGACAGCCGCCGAACGGCGATTCGCCGCGGGCGACATCGCCGCGATCGACGTCAACCTCGCTCGCATCGATGCGGCGCGATCGGCGGCTGTGCTGCGCGGCTCACGCGCGGATCTTCAAGCGGTCGAGGACCGAATTCGAAGCATCCTGCGGCTCCCTGCGAACGAGCCGCTCGAATTGCGCGGCTCGCTCGATCCGCCGCCAGCGCCCGCGCTCGAGCAACTCGAGGCAGCCGTTGCGCAACGCCCCGAATTTGCCGCGCTGGCCGCGGACGCTCGCGAAGCCGAGGCGCAGACCCAGCTCGGACGCGCGCTCGGCAAACCCGATCTCGGACTCAGCGCCAGCTACTCGCGAGAGGGGCCGGACACGATCGTGCTCGGCGGTTTGACCGCGACGCTTCCTCTGTTTCATCGTGGTCAGGGAACGCTCGCGGCTGGCCTCGCGCGCGGCTCTCGCGTACGCCTCGAGGCCGAGCTCGCGCGAGAACGAGCGGTGCGAGATGTGCGCGCGGCCTATCGGGTGTATACACAACGCGCGGAGCTCGTCGCGGCGCTCACCAAAGATGCGCTGCCCTCGGTCGCCGACAACGAAAGCCTCGCCCAGCGCAGTTACGACGCCGGCGAAATCAATCTGATGGACATGCTGCTGATCCGTCGCGATGCGGTGGACGCACGCACAGCGGTGATCGAAAGGCGTTTGGACGCCGCGCGCAGTCGCCTTGTCGTCGACTTCGCGGCCGGAGTATTGCGATGACACAGCGCCGTGGCGTGCGGATGTGGCTGCTGGCCCTGGCCGGTGTCGCGGCGGCCTGCGGCTCGAATACGACATCACGAGAGACGTCGAACGCGCCGCAGATCAAGGAGACGCATAAAGAGGAAGCGAATGCGATCCACCTGACCGCGGATCTCGCGCGCGATCTCCGGATCACCACCGAACCGGCACGCGAGCGTACCGGCGCGCAGGAGGTGACCGTCCTCGGGGAGGTCGCTCCGGATCAGGGACGATACGCGGAGGTGGCGCCGACGACCAGCGGTCAG
The DNA here is from genome assembly GCA_035263125.1 of Vicinamibacterales bacterium. GTDB lineage: Bacteria > Acidobacteriota > Vicinamibacteria > Vicinamibacterales > UBA2999 > Gp6-AA40. Next base: position 895 of record DATFRP010000018.1, on the reverse strand, counting down.
ATCGAGCGCGTGCTCGTGGAGGTCGATGCGCAAGTGAAGGCGGGCACGCCGCTGGCGCATCTCCGAAGCACCGAGTTGGGCCGGGCGCGCGCCGATCTCGTATCCGCAAACGCCAAACGAGACCTCGCGCGTCAGACATTTGAACGCAAGCGCAGCCTCGCGGGCGAGCGTATCGTGGCGCAGCGCGAGGTGCAGGAAGCGGAGGCCACGTTCCGCGCGGCCGAGGCCGAGGCCAGCGCGGCGTCCACGTCGCTGAGTGCGCTCGGCGTCTCTGGTGAGCCGGTGAGCGGCGACCCGTCGCTGTTCGAAGTGCGAACGCCGGTGGCGGGTCGCGTGATCGAGCGGCGCGCCGTCGTCGGTCAGCACGCGGATGCGGATTCACGCCTCTTTGTCGTGGCCGATCTGAGCCGGGTCTGGATCGTCGCTCAGGCGTTCGAGCGCGACGCCGTGAACGTGCGCGTCGGCACGCTCGCGCATGTCACGTTGGCGGCGCTCCCGGGCCAGGAGTTCGATGGCCGGGTCGCGCTCGTCGGGCGGCAGGTCGATGCCGGATCGCGAACGGTCGCGATCCGCATCGAGCTCGCCAATGCCGCCGGAATTCTCCGGCCGGGCATGTCGGCAAGCGCGCGCCTCGAAGTAGCGGCCGATGGGCGCACAGTGGTCACCGTGCCTGCCGCTGCGCTCCAACGTGTGGGCGACAGGTGGCTCGTGTTCCTGCCGAAGGGCGACTACGAGTACGAGATGCGGCCCGTTGGCCGCGGCCGCGATCTGGGCAACGAGGTCGAGGTCGTATCGGGACTGCGCGCCGGTGAGATGGTCGTCGTCGAAGGCGCATTTCTCCTCAAAGCCGAAGCCGAGAAGCGAAGCGGCGGCACCGGCGGGCACGACTGAGGCG
>DATFRP010000017.1:0-12018 GCA_035263125.1 Vicinamibacterales bacterium | reverse complement strand
TCGGAACGAGGTGCGGCAGTCAATCTAGACCGGCCGCCGCAAAGCGTCCAGCGATTCAAGTTCCTTCACCCCGGCGATCACAGACGTGTTTCGTTGCGCCTGGGTCCTCGTAGTCATCGCTGTCGTCGGCTGCACGGCGCCGCGGACCGTACCTGTACGCTCTACGGCTGACGGCACATTCGTGCTGGTGCCCGTGACCGTCGACGGGGTTGCAGCGACCTTTCTTTTCGACACCGGCACGACACACCTCTTTGTGTCCGCGGACTTCGGCAGCCGTATCGGGTTGTCGGGCAAGGCCAGGTACCTGCCCGTCGCCATAGAAACGGCAACGCCGCAACCGGTCTACGACGCCCAGTTCGCGCCAATCGAGTCATTCAAACTCGGACCGATCCGCGCCCGCCGCAACCCTGGCGAAGTGGTCATCCTCGACTTGTCCAACGTCAGCTTGCTTGCGGGCGAGCAGATCGATGGCCTGCTGGGGAATGGGCTCTGGGCATCCGCGGATTATGTCCTGAATGTCGGCGAGCCCAGCCTGCAGATCGTCCGCACACTCGACTTATTCAGTGACCCTCAAGCACTTCCCGCCACGGTTTCGGACAACAGGACGTATCTGCCCGTCGCGATCAACGGCAAGTCGTTTGAATTCCTGTTGGACACGGGTTCCAACTTCAGCACGGTCTCAGCGGAATTGTTCGAGTCCCTTGGCGAGATCGACAGCGAGGCGGTCGAGCTGGGAAAGGTCGGCATCAACGCTGCCGACACGAAGTCCATCAAGACCTTCAGGGAATTTCATGCAGCGGTGACGCTCGGCCAGGTCTCAGCGAGTGATTTTGTTTTCCTGGTCGACGACAAGAACGTCATCGGCCTTGACCTCCTTCGCCTGGGGGAGTTGTCAGTGAGCGTGAAACAGAGGAGGTTCGTGTTTCGATAACGGCGACGATGATGCAATTGCGCATTTGCGCTCACGCCATTTGAGCCGTGCCATGCCCTTCGGCGTTACACTCGGCCATCACCGCCGTCGCAATCCGGCGGCGCCTTTGACACAATCGCAGTCACAAGATCCGGCTACCGACGGCGCGGTGGCCTTTGAAAAAAATACTGTCCACGGATGACACCCTGAAGGCAGGGGGGAGCACAAACATGAACAGTCACTCGAGATCGACGGCGCTGCTCTGTGCAGCGATGCTCTTGATCGCTGGCAGCGCGTCCGCCGCGCCCGGAGCGCTCGGTGGAAGCCTTTCACAACTGGTGGCGCGCTGGGAGAACGGAGATCCGAACCTTCCGCAGCTGCTCTCATTGCACCTGACCAACCGCGCCGGCGATCCGATCGTGATGGTGCGCGTTCAGCCGGGGACACCGCTGGAGCAGGTGCTTCCCAAGCTCTCTGCCATGGGATTCCGCTTGACGTCGACCAGCAGCCTCGAGTCCGGCCTGGCCGAGGGCTATCTGCCTCTCCGCTCAGTGCGGAGCGCGGCAGCAGTGCCGGGTGTGCGCGGCCTGCGAGCGCAGCTCAAGCCACGGAGGAACGCGGGGGCCGTGCAGAGCCAGGCAGTGGCGCTGCAGAAGGCGGACCTGGCTCAGGCGCGCGGGTTCGACGGAAAAGGCACGCGCGTCGGGGCGCTCTCCGACAGCTTCGATGCGTGCCCCGCCTTCGACCCCGACACAGGCGCGGGCTGCATCACGCACGCAGCCGATGATGTGGCATCCGGCGACCTCTCACCGGTGACCGTGCTCCAGGAACTCCTCCCACCCGGGGAACCCGGGAGCGACGAGGGCCGGGCGATGCTGCAGCTGATCCACGACGTGGCGCCGGGCGCGCAGCTCGGATTCGCCAGCGCGTTCAACGGCGAGGTGCAGTTTGCCGAGAACATCATCGCTTTGCGCAACGTGTTCCATGCGGACGTGGTGGTGGACGACGTCATCTATTTCGACGAGCCGATGTTCTCGGACGGCATCGTCGCGCAGGCGGCGGATGCCGTGCACGACTCGGGAGGGGCGTACTTCTCCTCGGCGATGAACAATGGCATCGAGGCGTACGAGAGCGACTACAAGGCCGTCTCCTTCAGGCAGGCGAAGGCGCTGGTCGCCGCCGGCCGCGAGAATGTGAACCTGGATTCGATTCCAGCCGAGCTGCGGCCGAAGAGCTTCCACAATTTCCGCAACCCGGACGGCTCGACCAGCATCACCCAAACGATCACCACCGCCGGCGATAACATTCTCGACTTCCAGTGGGACGAGCCGTTCTTCCTGGGGAAGGTCCGGACTGACTACAACATCTACATCTTCGACGCGAACGGAAACTTCGTCGATCCCGACAACAGCCCCACGGTGTTTTACACGCACGACGACAACACCGACCCGGCGATCGACGCGGCGATCGAGCTGGCGGAGATCCTGCCCTTCCCCAACGAGATCCACGGCGGAGCCAACGCCAGCGACTACCAGTTCCTGATCGGCAAGATGAATGACGGTCCCGCGCAGCACGTCAAGTACGTGATCATCAACGGGCTCGCTCCCAGCGTGAAGCAGGGGGCGTCGTCCACTTGGGGCCACGCGGCGGCGCACGGAGCGCAGGGAGTGGCGGCGACGTTCTACGCGATCCCGAACTTCCCCGAGGACTTCAGCTCACCGGGGCCCACCACGGTGTTCTTCGACACGCAGGGGCGTCGCCTGAAGAAGCCGGAAGTTCGTTTCACGCCGCAAATCACGGCCGCGAACGGCGTGGACAACACCTTCTTTGGGTTCGACGTGGAAGGAAACGGCTTCCCCAATTTCTTCGGCACCAGCGCGGCGGCGCCCGACGCAGCCGCGGTTGCGGCCCTGGTGATCCAGGCCGCCGGCGGGCCGGGACGGATCAAGCCGGACAAGCTCTACAAGACCCTGCAGAAGACGGCGGTGCCGATCCCGATGCCGAACGATCGCAGCTTGGCTGCCGCTTTCGCTGGACCGGTCACTTTCGCGGCGGGCCCCAGTGACTGGGTGCGGCACAACCGCTATTTCGGTCTCGCGGTGCAACCGTTCACCAAGCGTACCGTGACATCGATCTCGTTCGACACCAGCACCAACGCGGACCTCGAGCTCACCTTCAGCACGAATCCGAACCGGTTCCACGTCGGTCCAGCGGACGGTGTCACCCAGGCGGACATGACCTTCACCGTCACGAACGCACAGCACCTGTTCACCATCAACTTCGCCCCCGGGAGCTTCGGTGCCGGTGACGCGTTCCAGTTCGGCATGTCGGTCTTCCACCCGCTGGAAGGGACCACGCAGATCACTCCCGACCGCTTCCGGGGCACGACCATGACGGTCACCCTGGACAACGGCAGCACGTTCAGCGGGAAGATCTTCGCGGCGCCGAAGCAGAGCGTCAACAACTTCACCGGCTTCGGGCTGGTGAACGCGGACGCGGCGGTGCGCAGCGCACAGCATGGTGAGCACGACTGAGCTCTATCGTTGAGGCGCCGCGCCCACGCGGGCGCGGCGCTTCGCATTTCCAGATAGCCGCCTATCACACCGACCATTCCTCACAGCCATCTTCGGTCCGCGGTGAAATCGATCGTGAGCCAGAAGGTCGGCGCAGCCGCACCGAGGCGATCTGAAACCTCGCGGCGGATCGCATCCGCGGTTGCGGTATCGATTCGAGATTCCGGAGAGACCAATATATGGATCTCGACGAATCTGCCGCGACCCGCCTTGGCGATATAGCTCGAATAGTCGAGAAACTGGCGTTGCTTGACCACACCGTCCATGACGGCGTGAACCTGGTGGTCGAGCTCATCCGGGGCTACCTGGAGTACGTCGCTCATCGAGCGCCACAAGCCGAGCACCGGCATGGGCAACATGATGAGCGCCATGCCGAGCAGCGCGATTGCATCCAGGTACGGGATCCAGCCCTGCAATGCCGTACCTGCAAGCGCCGTGGCCAATGCGAAGCCGATCAAGAGCGCGAGGCTCAGGACCGCGCTCACCAGCCAGCTCCGTGCATCGAGCTCGAGCATCGGGGACTGAAGTGCCTTGGCGCGTCGGCTCAGAAACAGCGTCATCGCAAATCCGATGACGCAGAGAATGCCCGCCCACGCCGCGGCTCGACCGTACTCCACATCGTGACCGCCGCTCGTGAGCGTGTTAGCCGCATCGATCCCGGCATAGATGCAGGCTACGACCAGGATGCTGTCGCGGAGCACGGCCACGAGGGGTTCAAGATGCCAGTATCCGAACTGGAAGCGATGACTCGCTCCGCGAGCGATCAGTTTCACCACCAGCAACGACACGATCGTTGGCACAACGTCGACGAAGCTGTACATGCCATCGAAGATGATGGCTTGCGAACCCGTGACGAGCCCGCTCGCGACGCCGAGCACGCCGAGGAGTACCGTCAGGGCGATCGAGAACTTGAGGGTGCCTTGTTCGGTGCTCGCTGGCATGCGGATGGAGTCATGAGTCCCGATCAGCGCCCCATGCGCCGTTGATAAGCGCTGTTGAGGCGCTGCCGCAGGTTTTCGTCCTGGGACGATGTACCGCCGGACACGGAGATCCCGACCTGGATGGTCTGGTCGGCCTGCGGTATCACCGTGATCACAACGTTGGACGAACCCTGCGCGCCGCGCAGGGTCCCGCTCGGGCGGTCTTCCTGGCTGACGCGGACGCCGGCGTCGGACGCCGCGCCACGGGCCGCCTGCCATGACTGTTCGAATCTCTCCTGCATGGACCGTGGGGCAGGAACGGGCGTGGTGGGGTAGTAACAACCCTGCAGCACGAAGGCCGCTGCGACAGCAATACCAACAGTCCTCAAGTTGATCATGCTTTGTACTCCGCTCATCTCGTGGTTTTTCGAGCGTCTCCCGTCGGCAGCATAGTGCTGCAACCCTGGGAAATCGACCTGGACGTTGCCTCGCTCGCTCGTGCTCGCGCGCCGATGCCCGCTCGCGTCCATTTTTGCCCCACAGCTTTGCCACAATCGTCGGCGACCGCTCTTGAGAGAGCCAGCCCAGGCAGGTGACGTCGCCTATTGCTTGTCGCGCGCGCTCGTGATCACGCTCGAGCCGTACGGACCGTGCAGCCGGCCGGTCGCGGCGAAGTCGCGCATCATGGTGAAGTACCCGGCCGCGTAACGCGTCGAGACGCGCTCACCGTCCGGTTTCAACTCGTACTCCGTCATGCCGTGTTCGACGTGCGGATACAGCGCGAGCGTGATCGGTCGGCCCTCGTCGATCAAGGTTTTGAGTCGGCGGCTGGTTTCGGCACTCGGCGCTTCGAAATCGTCTTCACCGAGAATCCACAACTGCGGAGCCTCGACGGCACGTAGTGTCGGCATCGGGTCATAGCGGAATGGAGTGCCGAAGACGTACTTCTTGCCGATCTCGCGCAGCTCCGCCTCGCTGTGGGGCAATAGCAGGTACGTGTAATTGCCGTGGACATCCTTGTACCAGGGCTCGTTGCGATATTTCGCGCGCACCGCGTCGAAGTGCTCGAAGCCTTCCGTGAACTTGCTCTCGATCACGCGTTCTGCGGCGTCCGCCACTTCGAGTGCCTTGGCGATCTCATCGTCGCTGTGACCCTTGACGCGCATCTCGAGCGCGACTTCCTGCTGGTCCTCGTCGATCACCGACACCGCGAGCCCGAAGCTGACGATGACGAAGTCGACGGCAATGCGCGTCGCGGCGAGTGGCGCGATCCAGCCGCCCTGGCTGCCGCCCTGATACCCCGTTCGACCGGTACGATTTCCCGCGAGGCGTCGCGCTTCACGCAGGGCGGCGACCGCATCGTCGGCCAGCACGTCGAAGTCTTGCGTGTACTGCCCTTGTGAAGCTCCCGTCCCGCGCTTGTCGTAGACGAACGCGCCGACGCCTTCGGCCGGCAGCAAGCGCTGCAGCGCGTAGAAGTCACGTGCGGAATCCCGTTCCGCCCCATGCACGAGCACGACGATCGGAACGCGACCCTTGCCCTTCGGCAGCACCAGGCGGCCGGCAAGGTCGACGTCGCGGCTGTGGAACGTCGTATCGGTGACGTCGAAGCCGATTCTGTGTCCAGCTGCGCTACCGAAACGGATCTCGGCGGCCTCACACGCCGAAAACTGCACTCGCTTGCCGTCCGGACGATCCGTCCAACCGAAAGTGCTGAGCCAGCTGCCATCCTGCTGTTTGCGCAGCAACCCCGTGATTCCATCGAAGCGGCGCCAGCGCAGCGTGTCATCGTCGGACGGCGCGATGTCGACGATGCTTTTGTCGGCGAGTCGATAGGCGCCGACGTGACAGTCCTGAACGGAGGACGCATGTGAGTGCTGTGGCATGAAGAGAGCGACACAGGCGGTCGCCGCCAGGTAAATGATTCGGTTCATCGGACTCGTGCCTTCCTTTTGCTGGTGGTGTGCCGCAGCGCGACCAGCGCTGCCGCAGCGGCTTCCTTCTGATGCTGGCCCCATGGGGCGCCAGCTGCCCTGCCCAGGACGCGCAACTCCGCGTCGAGCCGTGCGCGGGTGATCCCGAGTTCGCCAGCGGCGGCATCGATCGCAGTTCTGTCGGGAAGGGTGATGAGTTCGAGACCGCAGGTGCGCACGCCCTGGATGAGCACGTCGCGGAACATCTCGCCCTCCGCCTGATGCATGCGGATGTGCACGGCGAGAATTTCATCGGTCGTCCACTCGGGCATGCCCTTGCCAACGAGCACCCCACAGCCGACGACCTGGTGCCCGGTCTCTGCGCAACGCCTCGTCGCGTCCCGCACGGCGCTGGTTGCGAGAAGCTGCGCCCGGGCGAGACTCTCTCTTATGTGTTTGCGCGCGGCTTGCGGCTCGAGTCCTTCCGCCGCGTGATACGGAGCGAATTCTCCCGGCGGCAGCAGCGGAATCTCCGCACGCTCGATGACGCGGGGCTCGTCAGTCAGCGCAATGAGGATTGCGCGTCCGGTGCGGGGTTTGAAGCCAAGCGCGGCGCGGCTCATGCCGCGAGCTTACTCCACTCGATCCTTGGCCTTCGCCGCCGCCTTCGTTTGCCACTGCATGTTGCTCGGCGCATGTAGCTCGTCAGTTCCCAGGTCTCGACGCCCATGGGACATGGATGGCGCCATATCGCCGTTCAATTCAATTGAAGATTGGCTCGATCGCTAGGCGTCTGCGTATGCCTTGAGCCGAGACGTGATCACACCGGCAATGCGCGCCGCATCGCGGCCGACGCCGTGAATCATCGATGAAGACATCGCGTGCAGGAACGGCAGGCCGACGAAATACAGGCCAGGCTGCTCCTCGACTATCCCGCTCTCATGGTTGATCTCGCCCTTCTCATCGAAGACCGGAAGATCGATCCAGTCGAAGCCCGGATGAAAGCCGGTGCACCAGATGACATTGGCGACGTCGAGCGTGCGGCCGTCCTCAAGGAGCGGCCGGCCGTCGCGCACGCCGACCATGCGTGGCACACGTTCGACACCGGCCGCCGCGAGATCCGAAGCCTTGACGCGAATGCGCGGGACAGCGTTTGACAGCGCGCCGCGGCGCGCCTTGCGGCCGAGCGGCGTCCTGACCGTGAGCACGTGATGGAACACGAAGCCGATGACCAGGGGCCCCATGACGTTCCGCCCCCAGAAGCTCTCGGGACGAAACGGCACCTGTCCGGTGTCGCGACCGGCCATCCAGCTCTTGTGCCCGGCACGCGCAGTCTCCATGGCAATGTCCGCGCCCGAGTTGCCCCCACCCACGAGCAGCACGCCGCCCGGTCGCAGCTGGCTGAGATTTCGATAGTGCTGCGAATGCAGCTGAGTGATGTCTCTCGACAGCGTGGCAGCGAAGGCCGGCACCTTCGGCCGCTGATACTTCGCCATCGCGACTACGACATATGGGGCTTCGAAGGCCAGCTCTGCGGCGCGCGCGACGTAGCGTGAGCCACGCTTGAAAAGCCGTTCGACACGAACACTATTGCGCACCGGGAGCTGAAAGCGGCGTGCATACGCTTCCAGGTAGTCGGCCATCTCGTCCTTGGTGGGAAAGTAGTTGCCCGGCGCTGGGAATCGCATGCCGTCGAGGCCGTCGAACTTCGCGGGCGTGAACAGGCGCAGCGAATCCCAGCGCTTGCGCCAGCCGTCGCCGACGCGCGGATTCTCATCCAGGATGGCGAAGCGAGCCCCCGCCTGCGCGAGGTGATAGCCGACGGAGAGTCCCGCCTGCCCGCCGCCGATGACGATGACGTCGAGCGTTTCTCGCTTGGGCTCGGCACGGCGCGAGCGGTCGGCCAAGTGTATGGAGGCGGCACCTTCTTCGATCAGGTCCCGGGATTCATCGAGGGTCATGGCGCTCTCCCGCTGTTGAACTGGGGAGAGAGGCTACGAGCTGCGCCGGCGCTGGACTTCCAGCGAATCCCTCAGTGCATTCGCGCCCGGATGGGTAGTTTCACCCATCGTTGCATGCGCCCAGCCGTCAGCAGCAGCAGGAACGCGATGACGTAGCGCTCGAGCGAGCCACCGCCGCCACCCCCGCCACCGCCTCCGGTACCCGGAGCTGCGCTGAACGTGACCGTGGTTTGTGCCGTGCTCGCGGGCGGTGCACCGGTGCACGTGATCGTGTAGATGGACGATCCAGGATCGGCGCGCGTGACCGTCATCGTTCCCGAAAGCGAAAGGCTGCCGCGCCAGCCGTCACCGTTCGCGCCGCCGCTCGCGACGCAGGCGTTGGCGTTTCGCGAGCTCCACGTCAGCGTCACTGCGCGGCCGGCCACTTGTTGCGCCTGGCTCGCAGTCAATGACACCGAGGGTGTTGGAGCGTCGGGCAAATCGCCCGGAACAGCGGTGTAGGTCACGACCAGGCTCTGCCCTCCGCTGCCGCAATTGATGGCGTAGCCCACCATCCCGACGGTTGGTGAGGTTACCGTCATCGTGCCCGAGGGCGGCTTCGGTCCGCTCCAGCCATCGTTCGCGACACCGCCGATGGCGTCGCACGAGTCGGACCCCGACTCCCACAAGAGCGTGACGGGCGTATTGACCGGCGCACTCGACGCGCTTGCTGTCAGGAATGTCGGTGGAGTCGCGCGGAACGTCACTTGCGTCGATGCAGTGACAGCGTTTGCACCCGAACCGCAGGTAATTGTGTACGTGTAGGTTCCCGGCAGCGTCTGAAAATTGATGCCCTGCCCGGCGTAGATCATGTTGCTGGCGCCCCAGTTCACGCCCGCGCCATCCGCGTTCGCCGAGCACGGATAGGCGGTCGAGTTCCACTTCAGGAACACGGGTTGCTCGACAGAGGGGCTCGCCGGGCTTGCGGTCAGCGTGACCGCGGCGGGCGGTACGGTGACGAGAAAGTCCTGGTGGCTCGTCGAGGATCCGGTTCCGCACGTCATCGTGTAGGTGTAAGTGCCTGGAATTGTCGGAGCACGCACGTCTACTGCCCCGCCTGCACCGCCCGTCGGCACGCCCGTCCAGGCATCGCCGGCAGCACCGCCGCTTGCGGTGCATGGAACCGTGTTGGTCGACCACCAGAGCTGATACTGATACCCGGCCACCCACGTGCTCACGCCGTTGACTTCCCAGATCGTGACTGTCGGATGGGAGGTCACCCACTCGATCGTGGTGCGCGCCGTCAAGCCGTTACAGAGGAGGTCATACTCGTAGGTCCCAGCGATCAGCTCGACGGCAGAGGCGTTACCCGCCGGATACTGACCCTTGAGATCGACACTGCGGTTACCGAGCCCGTTTGGCGCGAGGGAAATGAGAAAGCAGAAGCCCTGGTTGGAAGTCCACAGCAGGTTTGGCGTGCCGCTGTTCAGGAACGTTCCGGGCGGATAGATCTCCTGTTGGCGTGCGACGGCCGCGAGCGACAGCGTCGGCGGCTCATCGACGAACTCTATGGTGAAACTCGAACTGGTCGTCAGGCCGGCTGCGGTGCACGTCATCGTGTAGGTGAAAATGCCGGGAACGTCCGACGTGGACATTGTGCTACCGCCCGCCTGCACGTCCTGGGTGTTCTGCACCCACGCAGGGACGCCGCCACTGCCCGAGCACAGGCTTCCGTACGCGTTGCTCGTCCACCAGATGTTGAAGTACGAACCAATGCGCAATCGTGTCGCATCCGAGTGCAAGGACACTTCCGGCGCGACCACATTTACAGTCACCTGGGCCGCCGCGGTGCGGGCACCAGTTCCACAGCTGATCGAGTATGTCGTGGCGCCCAGTTGCGCGATCGTCATCAGCTGCTCGCCGCTGTCGCCTTTCGAGCCCGCCCAACCATCTCCCGGCAGTCCGCCACTCGCCGTGCACGATCGAACGTTTCCGCCCCACCTGAGGCTGAAGGAAACTCCAGGCAACACCGGCGTGGTCGGACCGAGCAGTTCGATGAGCGGCGCAACGAACGTCCAGCCGACGCGCGTGGTGGCAGTACCCCGCCTGTCGCTGCTCTTACAGCTCAGGACGTAATCCACGATACCGCCCGTGAGCTCCGTCACTTGCGCGGAGCCCACGGCCCCCCGAATGCCCTGCCAACCATCACCCGGGACGCCGCCGCTCGCGGTGCACGACTGCGCCCATGGCTCGTTCCACGAGAGTGTGACCAGCTGCCCGGTCTGCTCGTCGAAGGTGCTGGTCTGCAGGCGCACGGGCATGTAGCCAGAGCCGTCGACGGTCAGGCGGCCGGTGCCATCGGGGTCCAGGGCCTTTCGCAAGGTCGCATCACCCGTCGTGCTCGACGGATCGCTGGTGGAGTCCCAGATGGCGGAGACGGCCGTGTACAGCGCCGTGACCGTGTCGGGCGCAGGCGCGGGCGGTGTCACGAACGGACAGATGCCCTCGCCGGTCGCGGTATTGATGTACGCGAGCGAGGCGCTGCCGACCACGCGATTGTTGGGATCGAACAGCGCACCCCCCGATGCACCTTCGCCGACGTTGCCGAGCTGGTTGACCACACCCCAGAAGTCCGAGTCGTAAGGAGCCTGGAGCGTCGAGCCCGGCATGCGCTGCAGGACCGCCTGGCCATACCAGCTGACGAACTGCTTGTTCAGTCCCAGTGCGTGGTGAATGGCATAGCCTCCGATGAAGACACCGCCGGTGGCGTCCCATCCGGCGAAATACGCATCGGGAATCCGCGGCGCTTCGTCGAGCTTGATGAGCCAGGCGTCCTGCTGCTCGACGACAGTCGTCGCGCCCGTCTGAGTGGCCGTGGCGCCGTTGTAGATCTCACCGAGGACCTGACCGCACGCGCTCGTCGCGTTCCAGTAGATCGTTACCGAACCGGCGATGTTGGGCACGCTGCCACCGAGCTCTCCGTTCTCGCAATGCCGTGCCGTGAGCACGTAGGGCGTGCTGTCTTCGCGCGTGTTGTTGAGAAGCGTGCCCGTGCACTGGAGCACGTTGCCGATCAGCACCGCGACGGTGGCCTGTCCCGGCCCGCGGTTCGCGTCCGTGGTGTTGCACGCGTAGTTCTGAACGCAGGCAGGTAGCGCTTCTCCTGCTGCCGCCTGCAGGCTCTTGTAGTACGGATGATCCGGTGCGCCGCTGGAAAGCCCCCGATAGCCCGCCTGCAGGCTGAGGATTTCGAACGCAACGCTCGACTGCTCCGCAGCGCTCACCGCCAGCGTGAGGGACAGCCTGTCACCGAGCAGTGGCCGGCTCCAGATGGCTGCGCGGCGGACATCGTGTGCGCTGTACGTCGAACGGCCACTGGCACCTTCGACCGTGAGCTGCGCGCTCGCGGGCAGCACGACCTGCCCGGCATGGAATGACATCGATACCGCGCCGGGGATCCGGACACGATATGTCCAATAGCGCATCGATCCGCTGGCCGTCCACTCTCCCTGTGTCGCCGTCGAGATCCGTTGCGGCACGTCGACCGCGAAGCGCTCACGGTGCTGCGCAGACTGCTTGATCAGGGGCGCCAGGTCGATGCTGAGGACTTGGGTGGGAGCCTCCACCGGCGCCGCGGCCCGCAGCGGCGTAAAGCAACACGCGACCAGGATCAGCAGGCTCCCGATCAGCGGCTTTCGGCTCATGCAGCGTCCTTTCGGAGGAATTCTTCTTGTTGGCGCTGGCGTGGATCATATCACGCAC
>DATFRP010000016.1:0-31105 GCA_035263125.1 Vicinamibacterales bacterium | reverse complement strand
TCGGCGCCCGCCCACGCCGCTCTCGCGACCATCATCGATGTTCCATGGCCCGAGGGCACCCGCGCTCGCGCTGTCGTCGTCAGGCAGGGTAGCTCGTACAAGCGTTCCCGGCTGCTGTCAACGCTCGATCGCAGTGCTGATGAGGAGGCGGCGAGTGCGCGGCGTGCGCTCGCGCGGCGGTGGCCCGATGCGGAGGCGCGTGTCATCGACAGGGCACCGCTGGACGGAATCCTTGCCGAGGCGGATCGATTTCAGAGCGACGTCATCGCTGTCGGCTGGCGTGGTCATGGCGCCGTACGTCGGCTTCTGATGGGCAGTGTGTCACGTGGGGTCGTACGGGGCGCGAAGTGCGCCGTCCTTGTCGTCAGGCGACGACCACGGCGTGTACGGCGGATTGCGATCGGTTTCGACGGCTCTCCGCATGCGTTGCGTGCAGTGACGTTGGTCGGACAGCTGGTGCCGCCTCCGGATGGAAGGGTCACTCTCGTCGGTGTCGTGGAACTCATGGCGTCAACCTCACGCGCGCCGAGGGTCGGTGGCATTCGATCGACGATTGCCCGCGAGATCAGACGCCTCAATACCGCACGTGCCAAGGAGGCCATGAAAGCGCTGAATGCCGCCGCTGCGGAACTCAAACGCAGAGGATGGCGGACACGAACCGAATTGAGGACCGGCGAACCATTGCGGGAGCTGGTCGCTGCGGTGAATGCGGTGCCGCATCAGCTGCTCGTGGTGGGGGCGAGAGGCACGAGCGGCATTCGTCACCTGCTTCTCGGGAGCGTCGCCGAAGGCGTGCTCCACCGGAGTTCTCTTCCGGTATTGGTCGCCCGATGAGGCCAGCGATGATCGAATTCACACGCATTCTCTCTCCCGTCGATTTCAGTGAATCATCGACGCGGGCACTCGCCCATGCCGTTGCGCTCGCGCGGTGGTATCAGTCACGACTGACGGTGCTGCACGTCGTGCCAACATTCGAGCCCATGCAGGTCCGGGGCGATCTGGGACATCCCGTTCAGATTGCGACTCCGTTGACGCGCGAAGACGTCGTCGCCGAACTCCGTCGTCATCTCGAGGTCGTTGGTGCCGTGCCGGATGCGATGTTCATCGCGCAGGCAGGAGACGCGTCATCAACCATCGTCGACCAGGCAACGATGGAGCGGGCTGATCTCATTGTGATGGGGACCCACGGTCGTCGCGGATTCAAGCGTCTTCTCCTTGGCTCAGTGACGGAGACCGTGTTGCGTGAAGCACCGTGTCCGGTTCTCACGGTCCCGCCTCATACACGAACAGACCGTTCCGACGTCGTGACCTTCAAACACATCGTCTGCCCGATGGATTTTTCGCCGGCCGCGCTGCAGGCGTTCGGCTTCGCCTTGAATCTTGCCCGCCAAGCCGACGGAACGGTCACCCTGCTTCACGTCGTGGAGTGGTTGGCCGAAGAGCAACCACGCACCTTCGGAGGTTTCGATCTCCAGCAGTTTCGTCAACAGATGATTGGCGATGCGGAGCAGCGGCTTCACGCCCTGGTCGAGGGAGAGTCGCAGACCTGGTCCGCAATCAAAGAGGTCATTCTGTTTGGGCGCCCCCATCGCGAGATTCTTCGATCGGCGGACGCGAACGCCGTCGATCTGATCGTCATGGGCGCTCAAGGCAGGGGAGGCGTGGATCTTGCGCTGTTTGGATCGACAACGCAGCAGGTCGTGCGAGGCGCCCAATGCCCTGTGATGACAGTCCGCGGAGCGGGGCAAGCATAGGCGGAGCGGGGCCCGCATAGGGCGGAGAACTCGGAGAAGCGAGTCACCGCTTTGTATGGAGTGTTCTCATGCGACTCAAGTCTGTTCGCGGGAAAAAGGCAAGACCACGCCCAGCCGGACCGAGACGCGGCAGCCGCTCGCCTCGGCCGGCGGCGCGGAGGTCGGCGCGTCCAACGTCACTCCCTCGCACCGCGAAGGTCACACGCGATAGGACTCATGATGTGCGACCTCCTGGTCACGTGCGCGTGCTGGGTGGCGACGTTGGTGCGCGCGATCGTGAGCACATCGCTCGAAAGCTCGGCACGAGGTTCGGGAAGTTTGGTTCATCGATCGAGCGGATTACCGTTCGACTCTCTGATGCCAACGGGCCCAAGGGTGGGCGCGATCGGATGTGCCAGATCAAAGTCGTGCTCGGCGGACTTCCGAGCGTCGTCGTGGAGGAAAGGGACTCGGCGCTCCAAGGCGCCATCGATCGTGCGATGCATTCGGCAGCACTGGCCGTACGGCGAAGCGTACAGCGTCGCCGATTGAAACCACGTCGCCATCGGGCTTCGCCGCGGCTGAGCGCGGCGCATTGACCTGCACGCGGCGACTGGTTGACCCTCCCGCACCCATTCAATCTGGTGGCCCTGAGTTCATTGAGCGATAGCGGCCGTGATCGAGAACCGGAAGAGCCAGTTCGAGGGTTGGAAGCGATTTGGGTTGCGCGCGCGCGAGTGGATGGATTTGCTGTCGGCGGTCGTGATGGCCGCAGCCACGGTCGCCACAGCATACAGCGCCTATCAGTCATCACAGTGGGACGGCGAGGAGACCAGACACAAGGCCCGGTCCACGACGGCCGTTGTCAGAGTCGGAAAGTTCAATAACCTGGCGCTGCAGAGGACCGCACTGCACGTCAACCTCCTCGTGCACTGGCTATCTGCCGTCAACACGGGCGATCAGCGGACCGCCGATTTCCTGTTTGGCCACTTTCCCGAGCCCCTCAGGACCGCCGCCGAAGCCTGGCAGGCGACGAAGCCGTTCGAGAATCCCGATGCGCCCGCTTCGCCGTTCGACATGCCGCAGTACGCGTTGCAGGAGAGGATTGAGGCCGATCACTGGGAGCAGATCGCCCAGGACGAATCGGCGGCGGCTGAGAATGCGGGCGCAATGGCGAGCCGCTACCTGCTGTTCACGGTCATCTACGCCTCGGTGCTGTTCCTGGCGGGCATCAGCGGCAAGTTCAACTGGCCAATGATCGACCTGACGGTGCTCGTGCTCGGCGCCGTGGCGCTGCTCGCCGGCGTCGCGATCATGATCGCGTTGCCCCGCGTGTGAGGGCTATTCCATCGCCGACACAGTATTTCTGGATTAATCCAGTTCCGGCTTCTCGATGTGGTCGATGACCACCACCTCCGCCGGCCCGCGGGCGTTCTCCAGCTTCAGCCCGAGTTGCTCCTGCACCGCGGTGAACAGGTTTGGCGCGTCGGGATCAGGAGGCGGTTGTGGCGTGCCCGGCACACCGGGCTGCAGACCAGGAATCCCGCCTCCCAGGTCCGGTGTCCACCTCAGCGTGAAGGCGTAATAGGAGCCAGTCAGTCCGGTCTTGTCGATCACCGGCCGCCCCACCAATGGGGTGAGCGCCCCTGCCACCGCTGCCATCGGCACGCCGCTGAACGCGGCGATCCCGGGAGTGATTCGCAGAGATTCGCAGGCGGCGACACCGTCCGTCGGCGGTGCCGGCTGAGGGTCGCCGCGTTCCAGCCGCGCGGCGATCTTCGCCCGGCATTCGGCGGAGCTCTCCTTGAATGCCGGACCGAAACGCTTGTCGGTCCGCGCGAATACCAGGTTGTAGACGGGCAGCTCGCGCGTCTCCTTGTGGGTCACCATCTTGAAGCGGTCCTTCAACATGTTCGCGACCATCACGAATATCGCGCGTGAGGCCGCGGGCCCACTGTCCGCCGCCTTGGCCGCAATGGTGTAGCGCTCGGTATCGACCCAGTCCGGCATCCCGAAAATCCGACCCTGCACGCTCAGGAACGCCTGCATGATCAGAACTCGCGCCGTTATGCCCGCCACGTCATAGCGGCCCGGCGTCATCGACATCCGTGGCTGTGCACCTCCGGACGGGTCGAACCGCTTTATGGACACGACCTCGAAGCGCGACTCCAGATCGACCGGAGGTCCGGCTGCCGGTGCGCCTGGCAGCTGCGCGGCGGGAACCGCCGCCGCGTCGATCGCCCCCGTGACGATCGGGAAGGCGAGCGCCAACACCCAGACCGTCGCCAGCACGATATGCTTCATTTCTTTCTCGTCCTTTCTGTCTCCTGTGCAGCAGGAGCTGCCTTCGCAGCACGTACCGATTCGAATTCCTCATTGGACGCGCCATAGCGGTGGACCGTTCGCTCATGGGACGCGCGTGTCCCATGCGCGCACGCCGGTCTCGCAGAGGTGGGCACCCGCGGCGCGATCGCTCACGGCGTCACTGGCATGCGCGCTGCATATATGCGCGGCGCATACTTCTTCATGGCCACCGATCGCGATCGCATCGACGCCCATCTGCCGCTCAGGCCGGTCGAGTTCCACATCCTTCTCAGTCTGGCAACGGCTGACCGCCACGGCTTCGGCATCATCGAAGACATCGAAATGCGTGGAGACGTCGCAGTGCCCGACGTCGGGACGATGTACCGCGCGTTGGCGCGGATGGTCGAGAGCGGCCTGATCGAAGCTGCACCGTCACCGCACTCCGCGGATCCGCGGCGAAGCTACTACCGCATCACCGCCCTTGGAGTTCGTGTGGCGAAGGCGGAGGCGCGCCGACTCGACGCGCTCGCACATGCCGCGCGGCTCGGTGGTCTCCTCGACAAGAAGAAGACGACATGAAACGCGAGTGGCTCGTGCGTCTTTCGGAACGATGGTTTCGGCTGTTGCTCCGCCTGTATCCCGCCGACTTCCGCGACGGCTTGGGTGACGATGTCCTCGACACCTACTCGCAGCGCGCGCGTGTCGCGCTCGACCGCAGCGGCCTGACAGGGCTGGCGTGGCTGTGGATACGCGCGTGTCTCGATGCGCTCCGCAACGGCCCCGGCGAGCATCTGCGCCCCGCGGTGTCCTGGCGACGCACCGGCAATTGGGGGCGCGATTTCGAGCTGGCTCGACGTCGTCTGCTGCGGTCGCCGATGTTCGTCGCCGCCACGCTTGGAACGCTCATGGTCGGCCTCGGCGCATTCGCCGTCGTGTACACCGCGGTCGACAAGATCGTGCTCACGCCCATGCCGTACCGCGAGCCGGACGGCCTGTACGTCGTCTGGCGCGATCAGTCGGTCTCGGGCGGCATGGCGCGTGATTGGCTCGCGGGTCCCGATGTCGCAGACCTGCAGAACGCGCACGGCGTGATCGAGGGAGCGGCGGGGATGCGACTGTCGGTGCCTGCGCTCTCGGTTCGTGCCGACGGCGAGCCGCAGCAGGTGCTCGCGATGCTCACGTCGCCGAACATTTTCGATCTGCTCGGCGCGACACCGATCATTGGACGCGGGTTCGGTGCACACGAAGTCGGTCCGACACGTCCGCCGATCATCGTGTTGAGCCACGCGCTCTGGAAACGGCTTGGCAGCGATCCCGCAATCGTCGGCTCGCAAGTGTGGTTGAGCGGTGCACCGTACACGGTGATCGGCGTCATGGGACCGGACTTCCGATTCGTTCGGCACGCCACGCTCGGACCGCCTCAGGAACCGGACCTCTACATTCCGTTCGCGTTCCATCTCGCCGATCAGGATCCCCGGGACCCCAATCAGACGACGTTCGCGGCGGTGATGCGCGTGCGCGCCGGTACGTTGCCCGAGCGCGCGGCGGCGGCAGTCGATGCGGTCACGCGGGTGATCAACGCGCGCAACCATCAGACACCACGCGTGCAACTGCACGCGATTCACCTGAAGGACGATCTGATTGCGCCCGTTCGCCCCACGCTCCTGTCGCTCGGTCTCGCGGCAATGTTTCTTGTCCTGGTGCTTACTGTCAACCTCGCGTCGCTGCTGCTGGCGCGAGCGACCGAACGTGAGCGTGAGTTCGCAGTGTCGCGAGCGCTCGGCGCCAATAGCGCCGCGATTCTCCGCGCGATCGTGATCGAAGGCGGCGCGCTCGGGTTCATGGGTGGCGGGCTCGGCGCGGCGGCCGGCTGGTGGGGAGCACGATTCCTCGTGGCGCTCGCGCCGCTGGACCTGCCGCGCCGCAGCGAAATCGCGCTCGACTGGCGGGTCGCCGTCGTCGTGATCGCGGTCGGCCTCGGACTCGGTGTGATGGCGGCGGTGCTGCCCGCTGCGTGGGTGTCGCACGTCTCCGCCTTCGTATCGCTTCGGCGAGACAGGTCGCTGGCGATGTTGCCCGTGATGTCCGGCATCCGTGGTACCGGTGCGACGCAGCGGTGGCGCCGTGGCATCGTCGTCGCGCAGGTCGCGCTCACGGTGGTGCTGCTGTTCGCCGGCGGACTCGTGGCACGCAGCTTCGAGCGCCTGGTCGCCTCCGACCCAGGATTCTCCCCGGCCCACGTGCTCACGTTTCGCGTGGCGATGGACCCGCGTCTGTTTCCTGAGGCGAACGAGGCCTTCGCCTTCCAGGAGCGTGTCGAAACCGCGCTGACCTCATTGCCAGGCGTCAGGGGCGTGGGCGCCACCGCCGCGTTGCCATTGACGACATCGGCTCCGCAGAACAGCGTCTGGTCGTGGCAGGAGAAGGTCGGCTTCCCAGGTGCGCCTGGCAATGCCGGTGATGCGCAGCGCGATTCGGTGCTCGTCGACATCATTGCCGCTCGCGCCGGCTACATCGACGCGATGAGCATGCACATCGTCGATGGGCAGCCGTTCACGCGGAATCGTCCCGACAACGTCTACGAAACGTTGATCGATCGGCAACTGGCGCGTCGCTTCTTCCCGACCGGAACACCCATCGGAGCATCGATCCCTTTTATCAAGGGGAAATCACTTCGTGTAGTCGGTGTCGTCAGGCAGACGCGACTGGCCAACCTGCACGAAGACGGCCGGCCGCAACTGTTCATCCGCGCCGAAGACTGGGTTCGGAACATACCGGTGTGGGTCATCAAGACGACCGGCGATCCGCGCGCACTTGCCGCCGACGTGCGGCAGGTGATTCGCCGGATCGACCCGCGGATTCCGGTCTCGGCGGTGCAGGCGATGGACGACATCGTGACCGATGCGCTGCGTCAGCAGCGCATCAGCGCGGTGATGATCGGCGGCTTCGCAATTGGCGCCCTGTTGCTTGCGTCAATGGGGCTGTTCGGGATGATCTCCGGCTCTGTTGTACGCCGTCACGGTGAGCTGGCGATCCGGCTGGCGCTTGGAGCGAATCATCGACGGATGGTTCACCTCGCGCTTGGCGAGGGCGTGGTGCTGGTGGTGATCGGGATGGTCCTCGCTGTTCCAGGGGTCTATGCGGTTGGCGATCTCATTCGCGGTCTCCTCGTCGACGTCTCGCCCTGGGACCCACTCACACTTTCGACGGTGACGATCGGTCTGCTGGTCGTTGCGCTCGCGGCGTGTTACCTGCCCGCGCGCCGCGTGATGCGGATCGATCCTGCATCGCTGCTGCGACAGAGCTGATATCGGGCCGCCTGAGGGCGGCCCCTACGACGAGGAGAACATGGAGAGTCGTCGAACATTTCTCGAGCTCGCGGCGGCGGCGTTGCTGCCGGTGCGACTCGAGGCCGAGGCCGCCGCGCAGCCGGCACTGGGCGATCAGCCACTCGGCGTCATCGCGAGACATGCGTTGACCGGTCCGCTCGAAGGCTACGAAGTGGTGCTCTCGCGAAGCGCGATGCGCTTCTTCCCGGGGACTTCGACCCCCGTGCATCGTCATCCAGGTGTCGTGCTCGCGTACGTCCTGGAGGGGCGGGTGCGTTTTGCGATCAACAACGAGGCGGAGCAGATCATCCAGGCCGGCAGGACGTTTTTCGAACCGCTCGGCGCGGTGCACACGACGTCGGGCTCCGCGAGTGCCGACGAGCCAACACGCATTCTCGTCTTCGAGGTGCGCCCGAAGGAGCAGGCATGATGCGATTGCGAATCGTCGTCACGGTGTTCGCGGTGCTCCTGACAGTGGTGTCAGCCCGCGGCTTTGCGCAATCGGCGAGCGCGCCGGTGTGGGAAGCGTTAGTGCGAGCACCGCTTGCAAAGGACGTCGAGCCGGTGATCAGCGTCAACGGTCTCACGATGCCGGCGGAACCGATTGCCGAACATTCGCATCCGGGTCAGACCATCGCGTACCTCGTGGCGGGAGAGATCGAGAATCAGGTTGCTCCCGATCCGCCAGTGATGCACAAGCCTGGCGGCCACTTCTACGAAGCGCCGCGACAACTGCACAAGATGATGCGCAACCTGAGCGCCGAGCCCGCGAAGCTGCTCATCTTCCACGCGGGCCGCACCGGAGTACCCGCGCCGTTGCTCAAGCCGCTGACGCTCGAGACGATCAAGCTGTCGTTCGCCGCGCCGCAGACGCAGTGGCAGGTGCCGCTGACGTCGACGGTCAACCAGGAGCTGCGGCTGGTGCGCCTGACGCTGCCAGTGGGCTCACGCGCGGAAGCATCGACACACACCGGGCCGGGCATGGTCTACGTCGTAGAGGGGACGATCACGATCGCGGGCGCATCGGCGCGGCTACTGACGTACGGCGCCGGCGATCTGTTTTTCGATCCGGCCAATCGGCAAGGCCTCATCTACCGAAACCTGACCGGGAAGGAGACGGCGAAGCTACTGATGTTTCACGTCAGCGATCCCAAGGCACCGTTGCAGAACCCGCCGATGATGCCTTACGTCGCCGTGCATCAGCCGGTGTTCGTCCCGGCATCGAAGGCCGCGTTCACGCAAGACGACGACCTGATCATCGGCGTGGCGCGTGGGGCCACGGCGAAGGCGTATATGGCGCTCGACCTGGTGCAGCACGGGTCCGTGGACGACGAGATTCCGGACGGACCGATCGAGGTGACGTGGTGCAGCACGTGCGGCACCGGCGCGGTGTTCCGCGCGGAGCTCGACGGACGGCGTTTGCACTTCGAATACGACAGCATGGTGAACGCGAACGAGGTGCACCGCGATGTCGAGACCGGCAGCCGATGGCAGCAGTCCACCGGCGAGGCGATCTCCGGTCCGCTCAAAGGGCGCACGTTGACCCTGTATCCGTTCATCCTCACCACGTGGAAAGCGTGGCGTATCCGGTATCCGAACACGACGATTCTGCAGCCGCTCCCGGGATACGCCGAACGCATGCCGATCCTGAGACCGCGAATGAAACAGAACCGGACGTCGGGCGAAGGTGCGGCTCCCGATGGCTCCTTCAGCAAGGACGATCGACTCCGTCCGCGGGAGATGATCGCGGGCCTGGCCGTCGGCACTGAGACGATGGCGTTTCCGATTTCGGCGCTGCGCATCGCGCGCGTCGTGAACGAACGCCTGGGCGGCGTGCCGATCGTCGTGATTCACCAGCCGTCATCCGACACCACCACGGCCTTCGACGCGCGGGCCAACGGCAAGGTCCTGCGGTTCGAGGCGGCGAACGCGGATGCCAGTACGGTGATCGACACCGGCACACGCACGACGTGGGACGCCTACGGGCTGGCGATCAAGGGCCCGTTGAAGGGCACCCGTCTGAACCCGTTGATCCTCGTTCCGGAGTTCTGGTTCGCGTGGTCGCAGTTCCGGCCCGGGACGCGCCTCTACAGCAACCGCTGAAACAGACGTCACGCAGAGGCGCCCCCGAGATAAAACGACTGCGTGCGAAAGGCCAGAGGATTACACTACTCAACGAAGCGAGGTTCCGGGAGCTGGAGGAGCGACGATGAAGCGATTTCGATCGTCCTGGCGTGTGATGCGACCTGCACTCCTCGTCGTATGTTGTGTCGTGGCAGCCGCAAGCGCTCCTGGCTTCGCTCAAGAGAAAGAGAAAGAGGTCCCGAGGGCAGGGAATGGCGTGACGCTTCCCAAGCCGACGCACACGGAAAAACCCAAATACACCGCCGAGGCGATGAAGAGAGGAATCCAGGGCAGCGTGCTCCTGGAGATGGTCGTCTTGACGGACGGAACGGTCGGCTCGGTCAAGGTGGTTCGATCGCTCGACCCGACCTACGGTCTGGACGATGAAGCGATCCTGGCCGCACGTCAGTGGCGCTTCGAACCCGCACTGAAGGACGGAAAACCCCTGGCGGTGTTGGTAACGTTGGAGCTGACGTTCACGCTGCGCGATAAGAAAGAGACGACCGAGACGAACGAGAAGAAGGACAACAGCGGGAAGAACGAGAATACGGAGAAGAAGGAGACGAACGAGAAATAGCAGTGAGTTCCTCGCGTCGCTCTGAGCCGATGGGAGACTCGCGGACCGCGGGCGGCATCACTCCGAGCTCGACTGACTCAACACCCCACTCCCGCGGCCCACCCGCTTTATTCCCCAGGCGATCAATGCGCCGGTAACCGCCGCAGTCGCAATCGTGAAGGCTGGCAACCCCATGCGGTCGATCAACGGCACGGCGAGCGCCGTCATGAAGCCACCTCCGAGGATGGGACGCGTGATGATCTGCCGATGACGGCCCGAAGAGATCTCCGACGCCGTATTGCTGGAGGACCGGGGGTCAGGCCGGCCAGAGTGCCGTGCCCGCCATTGAACGACATCTCGAGCAGCGCAGCCGCCTTGCGGTTGATTCCGAATACTGGGTCGAGCAGGAACCAGACGAGAGTCCCGCCGACTGCGAATTGGCCCATCGACATCACGCTGATCATGATGACGTGCGAGCCTGAGATGCTCCAGATCGTCCTGAGGGGCGGCAGGTGCTCGCCCAACAGGAGCGAGGCGGACATCATGGTGACCAGCAGGCCCGGCAGCTGCCTCCAGACGGCGAATACATTCTCTGGAAAGAGCCCGGTTCCGCCGAGAAGACGGCCCATCCCTTCGGGCCGAGCCCGAGGGCAAGAAAGCCGCCGATCACCGCGGTGGGAATGAAGAGTTTGCGCAACGGCCTCGACCAGCGTCGAATGAGCGCTGCAGATGCAAATACCAGCGAAAGAATCACGAGCGACAGGCCGACCTCTTCCACGCTGCCTGGCATACTCAGCTCCTGCCACTATGGCCCATTTTCTGCGGAGACGAGCCAAATATCCTGAACTCGGGGTCTGACTATGGTGATGACTGAGACCTTCGTCCGCCTCGCGTTGGCTCTTGCGATCGGTCTCGCCGCCGGCCCCGCTCTGGCGCAGGAGCCCGACCTGCCCCCGGATGCCTTGATTCGACTGCAGCGGACGTCCTGTTTCGGGCCTTGTCCCGTCTACACCGTCACGATCGACGCTCGCGGGACGGTCACGTACGAAGGCGAACAGTCGGTCCGGGTCGTTGGTCGCCGGACCGCCCGCATCGATACGTCCATCGTCGCGGGATTGCTGGCGAGGGCCGAACGCATTCGGTTCTTCGAGATGCGCGACGTGTATCGCGTGATCGAAAACCCGGACGGCACCACGACCATCGTCACAGACCTGCCGACCGCGTTTGTCAGTGTCACCGTGAACGGTCGCACGAAAAAAGTCGAAGACTATGTCGCCGCGCCCGATTCTCTAAGGGAATTCGAACGCGAGATCGACACCGCCGCCGGTACGAAGCGATGGGAGTTCCTCGACGAGGAAGCGCTTGAAGAACTCGTGCGTTCTGGTTGGTTGGCATCTACCGAGGAAGGCGCAACCCTGCTGCAGCAAGCGATTGGGCACGATGACGTTCCGATCGCGCAGAGATTGATTGAGCTCGGTGCCGATCTCGACGGACCGCCTGACCACCGGTTGCCACCTCTCGTTTCCGCTCGTTCAAGCGCGATGGTGGACCTGTTGGCAAGATCCGGTGCTGATCCGAACGAACGACCGGTAGGCGGGGTTGCCGCCCCGACTCCGTTGCTGACCACCCCGTACAAGGACGCCGGGGTGGCCGAGGCCCTGCTGATGGCTGGAGCGTACCTCGAGGACATCGACAGCGGCGGCCGCACTGCCCTCTGGTACGCCGCATGTTCCGGCAACTGGCGCGTCGTCACCGTCCTGCTGCGGGCAGGCGCAAATCCCCGGGGTGCTGCGGACATGTCCGCGGCCGAATGCACGCGACAAGCGCGTCAGGGCGAACTGAATCGACGGCGAACGGTCCTCGACCGTGGACGACCAACCGTTGAAGACTTCGACCGGGTGCTTGCGCTGTTGGAAGGCGCTGAAAGGCAGATCAAACGGTAGTCGGCTACTCGCCAATCAATCTCAGCACGTCCTCACACCTCTGGAAGCGCGCCCACCAGATCGCGTTGTTCCCGGCGGCATTGCGCTTCAAGCGAAGCGCGGGATCGTGCGCGAGCAGCGCGCGCACCGTTTCGATGCGGCAGCCGCCGAACATCGGACGGTCCGGTCCGCTGATCGTGCCGGCCGAAACTGCCCGAGACAGCGGCGTGACTCCGCTTTTGCCTTCGATGGCCGGATTTGCTCCGTGTGCGAGCAGCAAGTTGACGAAAGTGGGATCGGTATCGCCCGCCGCTAGGAGCAGCGGTGCCGGGGCGTTGGGGCCGGCGACGCGATTCGGATCGGCGCCGCGATCCAGCAGAAGCCGGACCGCGCCCGGCTGGCGCGCGAGGATCGCGTGCTGCAGCGGCGTCGCGTCCCAGTCGTCTCCCGTGGGTCCGGGCAGGTTCACGTCGACGCCGGAGTCGAGGAGGCGTTTGATCGTGTCGAGTGAACCACTCCGCGCGGCCTGGATCAGCGGGGAGTCCGGACGCTGCTCGTCGCAGGCGCCGTGGACGATCAGCGCCGCGCCGAGCCCAAGCAGGAGTATGAAACGAAGCATGACAGTCTCCCGACATCATACGCAGAGAACTTTGTCTTGTTAAGTTAGCCCGGGATCGGCCAATGACCGGCCGATCTGGAGGCGGGCGCTTACGCGCCCGTTATGCCAGACCGTGGATGAAGCTTACCTGTCTTTGCCTCGATTGGCGCTCGGCTGGAGGGCGCGCTTCATGACGTATCGCGCTATGCGTTGGCCGAGTACGAGGCCGGCATCCGTCGAATATCGAAAGTGCCACCCGAGCTTCACCCGGGAATCCGCACACTCTGCCGCCGCCGCGGCAAAACTCTCGAAATGTCGCGTCGGCATGTCGGGCGGAGCGGTCGTCGTCGCCATCGTGAACGACACATCATGTCCGAACGCTTCAGCGAGCACTCCGAACGAAGCGGCGCACGCGGCCGCGTGTGCGGATGAGTACTCCGGAAACGGAGGTGTTGGGCGCAACGGTTCCCACTGTGCGTCAGCGATCGTATCCTGGTTGCCATCAGTGTCCGCGGTGCGAATCGCCGTGAAGGGACGCCAATGGTTGTACTCGTACTTCGAATCCCAAGTCGCTACGTACGTGTCGAAGAGTGCCACGCCGATATGCGAGAAGAGCCGTGCGGCGGTCCACAAGTCCGTATCACGCTGCGTGACGAGCTGTCGTGCAAGCCGGTTGACCGAGCCTTCCGCGAACTCCATCCACCAGACCGCGTAGGCGGTTTGATCCGCGGTGCGGTGCGCGCTCTCTAACCTGCCGAACTCCTGGACCTCCTGGAGCGCGCGCGCGTAGTCGGGGCCTGCGAGAAGCGGCGGCGGCTCGGGACGGAACTGACTCGGAGACTCGAGCACGAACGGCCTCGCGAATCGGAACCCGGGTTGTGCGACGAAACCGTTCCACGGAGGCGTTGTCTGATACTCGCCCGGACCATCCCGAAATATGTAGCTGCCGGGGAAATCCCAGCCGTCGCCGGCTCGCAGGGCCACGATCGCGCCCGCCGCAGCGTGGCCGAGTGTGATCGCGCGGTCGCGTGCCGCTCGCTGCGGGGATTCGGATAGCCACGCTGTGAGCTCGGCGCCGAGCCTGTCGCCTTGATCCGGATACTCGGAGAGTAGGACGTCGTGTGCCGCCTGCGCCGCGGCCACAATCGGATCACCAGGCGTGACATGGCCTGCGTACGCGTACCGCTGGTAACGCGGCACGATCGAATTCAAGGCGTCGTGCATCGCGAGGTGCATCATCGCGAGCGCCCGCTGCCCTTTGAACGTGAGGAACTGGTCCTGTTCGAACGCGATGTCGTGAGCCAGGCTGTTCCAGGCGGCGATAACGCGCCCGTCGATGGGTTTCGGGGCGAATCCCGGACGATCGGCTGTCTGTACGGCGGCGGTTCCGTCAGGTTCGCTTTCGCGCTGGCCTTGCTCAGCGGATGGTCCAGTGCCCGTTGCCAACCATGTTGCGACGATTAACACAACCGTCGTCGACCGCACGCGCGTTCGTGAGCAGGCATGGAGTTGCTCTCTTCGTCTCATCATCGTTGCTCCTCCGCATGGCAGTTGCTTGGCCGCTGCCCCTTGTCCAACGCCCGGTGCATGAGCTGCAGCAGCTCCTCGATTGACTTGAACTCGCCGCCATCGCCTGACAGCACGTGTTCGACCTGTCCGCCGATGCACCCACTCGCCGGATCGATTCCCGCATAGAGCCTGACAACGAAGGCGCGGTGAATGGACAGCGTGCTGTTCCCGGGTAGATCAGGTGATGGTGGTTCCATGACGTTTCTTTTCAGCGGCGATCCTCGGGCGAGTCACGCCGCGAGATCCTGGGGCAATTCTGAAAACTTGCTGAGGCTTGGGTGCAGGGCGGTAGGACCCTGTCAGAATAGGCACGTGCGTGCGGCACGCTATTGTCTATTCGGCTCGTTCGTCCTCGATCGGCTCGACGAGCGGTTGTGGAAGGGATCGATGGCCGTACCGCTGGGCAACAAGGCGTTCGCCGTCCTCGACCGTCTGACCGCACAACCGAATCAGCTTGTGACGAAAGACGAGCTCTTGTCGGCGGTTTGGCCCGACACGGCCGTCAGCGAGGCCGTGCTCACGACCGCGGCGCGCGACATCCGCGCGGCGATCGAAGACGATGCGCGCACGCCCAGGTTTCTGGAGACGGTCTATGGACGTGGCTACCGTTTCATCGGGCGCGTCGAATGCGCGGAGGTTCGGCCTGACGCGGGCCCGTCCCAGGACGGGTCGCTCGTGGGACGCGACGCCGAGCGGGCCCGGCTGCATGACTTGTTTGCCGACGTACTGCGACGGCACGATCGGCGACTCGCGCTGATTGCGGGAGAAGCCGGCATCGGGAAGACGGCGCTCGTCGACGCCGTCACCGAGGCACTCTCGGTTTCGACAGGCATGTGGGTCGCACGCGGACAGTGTGTCGATCAGTACGGCGCCGGCGAAGCGTACATGCCGCTGGTCGAAGCGCTTTTTCGCCTGAGTCGAGAGGCCGGAGCGGCAGTGATAGCGCCGCTACGCGACCATGCACCCGACTGGGCGGCGCACCTGTCACTTGTCGATTCACCGTTGCATACGTCCGGGAGCCGCGTTCGCCCGGACCGGATGCTGCGCGAACTCGCGCAGGCGGTCGAGGCGATCGCCGCCGCCCGGCCTCTCGTGCTCGTTCTAGAGGACCTTCAGTGGAGCGATCGCGCCACGCTCGACTGGCTGGCCTACGTGGTGCGGCGCCGCGATCCCGCGCGACTGCTTATCCTCGGCACGTATCGTCCACCGGCCGCCCTCCTGCACTGCACGCCGCTGCGTGACGTTCTTCCCGAGCTGCGAAACCAGCCGCAGACGACGGAAATCGTCCTGGATTACCTGACGCGCGACGCGATTCGGATGTACGTTCGGCAGCGCTGCGGAGATCACCTCGAGCTGGATGACATGATCGATGTATTCCAGCGACGGACGGGCGGGCATCCATTTCTTCTCGCGGGTATCACCGACGACCTCGTACAGCGGGCACGGACCGCCGGCAACCGGCCCGATCTGCGCTCGGGCGCGTCCGCCTTCCCGTCCACTGTGCGCCAGTTCGTCGAGGACAGAATCCAGCGACTGGCCGATGGTGACCGGATCATCCTCGAGGCCGCCAGCATCGTCGGCGAGCAGTTTTCGACAGCTGCCGTCGCCGCCGTGACCGGTCGGGTAGAGGAGGAGGTCGAGGCGAGGTGCGCAGCCCTAACGCAGCACGATCGGATACTCATTGCCGACGCTCCATCGATATCCGATGGTGCAGTGTCACCGCGTTACCGCTTCCGCCACGCACTGTTGCAGGATGCGACGTATCTGGGGATTTCGCCCGAGCGCCGCGCCCGGTTGCATCTCGCGGTTGGGCTGCAGCTGGAGACGACGTCCGGCAGCCTCGCCGCGTCCTTCGCATCGGCGCTCGCAGTACACTTCGACGAGGGACGTGATCCCGAGAGGGCCATCAACTACCGAGAGCAAGCGGCTCGAAACGCCGTCCAGCGAGCGGCTTACCATGACGCGGAGCAGCACCTCTCGCGCGCCCTCGTCCTCACATCGAGCCTGCCTGCGACGTCCGATCGTCTGCAGCGCGAGGCGGCGTGTTCGCTGCTCCTCGCACAGGTGCTCCAAGCACGGCGCGGCTGGGGCGTCGAAGAAGTGCGCCGAGAGTACGCCCGTGCGCATGATCTGTGCACTGCACTCGGCGATAGCGCGTCGCTTCTCAAGGCCACCTGGGGGCTGATCGCGGCAAGCGTGGTTCGCGCGGAATACGCGCCGACACAATCGTTGGCGAAGGACCTGCTCCGACTGGCGAAGCGCCGCGGTGACGAGATGTTCAGGATGGCGGCACATGCGGAGCTTGCCGGCAGCTCATTGTTGCTTGGACGCGCGGCCTCCGCATGCCGGCATTTCGCCGCCGCCGAGAAGCTGTCCGCTGGGGACCGACGACCTTACGGCGTCGACATCTTTGGGGTGGACATGCGCATCTTCGCTGGAATGTGGGCGACCCACGCGACATGGTACCTGGGTTACCCGGATCGTGCGCGTAGACGGGCGACGGAGCTACTGAACACCGCCGAGTCGATCGACCATCCGTTCACACAAACGATTGCGCTCGCATACGCGGCGATGCTGGCTCAGTTCTGTGGCGACCGCCAGGACGTGTGCCGCCTCGCAGACGCCGCGATCGCTCACGCGAGCGAGCACGACTTCCCGTACTACCGCGCCTGGGCGGTGGGGCTGCGAGGATGGACGCTCGCGAGCGACCCGGGCGGCGTGCGCGGGATCGACGAGATACGCGACGCCATCGCGATGCTTCAGTCCACGGCAGGTACCCGCCTCCCCTATTATCGCGCGCTGCTCGCCGAAGCGTGCGCGGCGACTGGACGTGTGGATGAAGGGCTCACGGTCCTCGTGCCGGCGTTCGAGGAGGTCGAGAAGACTGGCGAGCGCTGGTGGGAGCCAGAGTTGCACCGCATCAGAGGGGAGCTGTTGCGCCAATCGATGGATCGGTGCGAGGCGGAGGAGTGTTTTCGTACCGCGATGGACGTCGCCTCCAGACGGGGCGCCAGGGCACTGAGGCTGCGTGCCGCGGTCGGCCTGACCCGGATGCTGCGCGGCAGCGCGGACGAGAAGCACGCCCACGCCCTCCTGGCTGAAGCCCGGAATTCGTTCACCGAAGGGTTCTCCACACCCGACATGCGGACAGCGCACGCGCTGCTTGAATCCTGGCGGGGATCAGAATCCCTCAATCAGACTGGCTGAATGTGACGTCCCCGGGCACCTCTGTCGAGGCGAACCATCGCAGCTCGCACGATTATCAAAGCACGGCTTACTCCGACCGCAATTAATGGCGGTGCACAACGATGAGGGGAAGGAGGAGGGGAATGACACCAGGGCGTTCATCTCTCCCCCCCACGGTGGGCGGGTCATCGCGATCTCTCGCGTTACGTGACGTCACTCAGGAAGCAGGAGAACGTAGAGGCGTGAACGACAGGTTCGGTCAGGGACGCGGTTTCGACGGTTCTCTGAACATCCGGTTCACATCCTTTTCGTTCTCACAGAACGTCTCGATCAGATCTGAATCAGGCAACAGACTCACCGGCACCCTCGCGGTCCATGGCTTCTCGTACGCCTGCCGATCGTCGATCGTGATGTCGATGTCCATGTTTCCGATGTTGCGCCGCGTGAAGCGCTCGGTCACGCGTGCCGCATCGGTCTGTGGATGGCCGGCGCCGGTATCGACCCAGGCGCGGCCGTTGAACCCGGTGGTCTCCACGACCAGCGTGTCGCCTTCCCAGCGTCCGATCGAGTAACCGAGCCAGGTCGGTTGCGGGTCAGTCGGGTGTGGACGGCCATCGAGGAACACCTGACGGAACGTCTGGTTCGTCGAGGTCTCGTACAGGAAGACCACCAACGCGGGGGTCTGCACGATCTTGAAGGGGTGCGGCATGCCGCGGCTTCCGCCGAGGTTGACTCGAGGAACGCCTGGGGGCAGACAGGCGACCATCGGATCGTTCTTGTGCTGGTTCGCCTGGTTCTCCTTTACCCGCTCTTCTGCCCACGGAAGCATCAGGAGCTCGCCCGGCTTCAAGTCACGCGCAAGGTTGCCGAAGTAGCCGCGATCGCTGTGCCACGTGCCGGACAGATCGGGCTTGCCATCAGGCGTTCGAGCGACTGGCGCGGTGAGATTCACCTTGCCGTCTGCGGTGCGTGGAAGTCCCGGGATCTTGTAGTTGATCCATTGCGCGTGCAGCACGGCAACAGACAGCCACAACACCGCGATTGCAAACAGCTGGACTCGGTGGGACCACGGGCGATTGAGTGCCATCCGTACGTCCTCCGTAACGGGCCTGCCGAACGACGCGCCAATGGACTGGGCGGATTCTATCCGATGGCCACCGCCAGCGTGAGAGATTGTGAAGAGCGTGGCTCCTAGCCGCTATACTTCGCCATCGATTTCCATCCTTCGAATGTCGCGGAGGCACGTATGAACGCACGAATGCCAAAGATTGCCGTTCTCGGTATCGCATTGGCCGCGATCATCATCGTGAGCAACCGGCTGGGTGTCGTCGAAGGCCAACAGAAGAAGACGCCGGGCGAGGGGTTCGCCGCCGTTGCCGGACTCAAGGGCGGACAAGACGTCTTCGGTCCGTACGATCCAGTGCAGAACTGGCCGAAGCCGCTGGGGGAAAGCCTTCCCGACCATCAGGCGTGGACCTGGTCGCAGTCGACCGATATCTTTCCCGAGAGTCCTGACCGTGTGTTCGTGACGCAGAAGGGCGAGTTGCCTGTGCTTCCGATGGGGCGGGGTCGCGGGACGACATGGCTTCCGCAGATCGGGCCAAGCATCAAATTTCCCGTCGGCGGCGGCCTGCCGTTACGCGAAACCGCGAGCGCCACGCCCAGCGGCGGCAGGGCCGACGCAGATGGGAGCGACGGCCGGCCCGGCATCGACTGGCGATGGGAGCATGTCATCGTCGTCTTCGATCGCAACGGCAAGATGATCGAAGACTGGTCGCAGTGGGACAAGATCTGGGGACGTCCACATGACGTCGAGATCAGCCCCTACGATCCGGAGAAGAACATCTGGATTGTGGATGCCGATGCCCACTTCGTCTCCAAGTTCTCTCATGACGGCAAGAAGCGTCTTCTGACGCTCGGCACGCCAGGTGTCCCGGGCACCGACGATACGCATTTCAGCCGGCCGACGTTCATGGCGTTCATGGATGCGAACACGTGGTATCTCGCCGATGGCTATGATGGGACTCGTGTGATCAAGTACGACATGAACGGCAAGAAGCTTCTCGAGTGGGGCATGAAGGGGACGCCGCCAAACGAGAAGCGCCCCGGCTACTTCAACAGCGTGCACGGAATCGCCGTCAACCCGAAAACACGGCGGGTCTACGTGAACGATCGCAACAACGGCCGCGTCCAGGTCTTCGACGAGAATGGCAAGTTCATCGACCAGTGGGATTTCGGTCCGCGCCCGCCGATGAACATCCACAGCATCTATATGGGCAACGACGGCATCCTGTGGGCCGCCGATCAGGGATCGAACAAGCTCCTCGCCTACGACGCCGAAGGACACTTCTTGTATTCGTGGGGAACGTTCGGCACATGCCAGGGCTGCCAATGGGGCGTGCACGGGTTCGCCACCGACAAGGAAGGCAATCTCTACACCGCTGAAGTGAGAACGGGCCGAGTGCAGAAGTACACGCCGCGTAAGGGTGCGAAATCCGAATTCCTCGTGGGCAAGCCGTGGCCGGGCGTGTGGTAGTTGTGACCTCTTCGAGTTCGCCTGCCACGAAGGCAATTACTGGAGCATGCGATCGATGCTCGGCGGCGCGCGGTTCGCGGACAAGTAGTGGGGAACGGAGAGGGCCACCTCATGGTGACCCTCTCGATCGCAGGACGCTGCCTACTGCTTCGTTCAGAAAGTCAGCGTGCCGCTGAACTGCAGCATCCGGCCATCCTGCAGCAGCGATGGCTGCAGCCACAGCGGACCGTAATTGGTATTGAGCGTCGAGGCCGAACTCCCGTTGAACACGTTGTAGATGTTGAAGTTGGCCTGCAGTCGCATCTGCTGCGTCACTGCGATGCGTTTTGCCAGCCGCACATCGAGTCGCGTCAGGCGATGGTCGAACATCGTCTGGGGCGCGATCAGTGGAACCGTGGCGGTGGCGGTACACACTGCGGCGCCGCGGCACGCGGCCAGGTTGCGAGTCAAGCTCGGAGCGATCTCCGCGTTGCTTGCCGCGTAGTTCGCCACGATCGTGGGCCCCGAGATGTTCTGAAAGACGGCGCTCACCATGACGTCGTACGGCAGCGGATACGTCATGAACCCCTTCAGTTGCGTCTGGCCGGCGAACGGCGTCACGATCCTGCAGATCTTCTTGCCGTCGATCGTCGTCGCGGTGAACGGGATGGGAGCGGACAATACGCCAGCTCCGCCCGGCGCAATGTTGCCTGGAAGGGCGCCTGTAGAAGCGCCGGGAGAATCGACGTTGAAGCAGGCGTCGTTGACGCTCCGGCCGGTATCGACGCCGCCGCCGATCAGCACGTCGGCGCGGAGCCGCGCCGTGAGCGTCACGTTGAAGAAGTCGTTGACGCGCGACAGCTGTCCGTAGTTGTCCGCCTGCGTGATCACGCTGGTGACCTGGCCGAACTTCGCCGGGTTGACGTCATACAGACCACAGACCTGGTATCCGCCGCCCCCCGGTAAGCGTGAATCGTTGGGCGCCGTGATGCAGAACGGATCGAAGTCCGTTGGTGCAACCAGCGTGTTGTCCGTCACGAGATGGTTGCCAAACCAGTTGCGGTAGTACCCGCCCGATATCGAGACTCCGCTTTGAAGCTGGTGCTGCAATTCGGCGGTGAAATCCCAGTTGTAGCCCCGGGCCCCGTAACCGAGCAGCGCGTCGTCGGCGTACCGCGTCGTCACATTGAGTCCACCGAAATTCGGATTGGCCAGTGCGCCGCACTCGCCGTTCAACGCGCGGTTCGCGAGGTCGCAGTCGGGCACGTAGTTGCCCCGGCGCGGGTCGCCTTCCGGATAGGTCAAGTCGTTCCACGTGCGCGTCACCGAATTGACCGACGTCGTGATCGGATTGTTGTTCTGCGTGATCGTGATCGCCGTCTTCGACACATACCGGCCGATCGCCACCTTCAGCGCCGTCCTGCCGTTCCCGAAGAGGTCGTAGGCGACGCCGACGCGCGGATCGATGTCCTTCCACAGCGGCACATTCTTCACTTCGGCGAAATTGCGCTCGGGGACCCACCCGTTCGGCGTGGCGTCGACGTGCTGTGGCGGCACGTATCCGTTGAAGTACTCGAACCGCACTCCGTAGTTGACCGTCAGCCGATCGAGATTCCATTGATCCTGCGCGTAGAACGCGAAGTCCTTGTTCTGCGCATCGAGCCCGTACGGCGTCGCCCACTGTGTGAGCATGACGGGAATGCTATTGTTGAAGATGTAGTCGACGTTCTTGTTGCCCACTTCTGCGGCAAGCTCCAGGTAGCTTTCTTCGAGCTGCATGCCCGCCTTGAAGTTGTGGCCGCCGGTGATGTACGAGACCGAAGCGCGCTGACTGAAGCGCGGCACCAGCTGCTTTTCGTAGTACAACGGGCCAAAGGTCGGCGTGCCCGAGTTGTACCGCATGCCGGTCGACTGCTCGAAGATCGACACGTCATCTTTGGTGACTTCCGGCTGCCGATAGATCGGCCAGCTGCCGTCGGCGCGTCCTACGCCGGCCTCGAACAACAGCTTGTTGGTCACCGGGGCGCTCCAAGTGGCCTGATAGAGACCCGCCGGCTTCAAGTGATAGCTGAAATAGGCCTCCGGTGCGTTCAGCGTTCCACTCGCCGTGAGCGCGGGGCAGTGGCAGTCGCGTTGGGGATCGGCGAAGAAATTGAACTTGTTCTTCTCTGTCGCTCTCCACGTGACGCGAATCGCTTTGGACTCGTACCATTCCTTCGCGAAGCCCGGGCGGCTCAAGTCTGGCGTGTAGAACGGCGTGTGTTGCGTGGCGTTGTAGAACTTGTTCGCGGCCTGTCGTTCGTTCCCCCACTCGCGGAACGAGCCGTAGAACCAGAGCCGGTCCCGCTTGATCGGCCCGCCCAGCGTGAAGCCCGCATCGTAGATGTAATTGAGACGGTTGACGCTTTTGAGGCCGCGGGCGATCAATTCGTCGCTCAGGTTGTCGCTCATCAGGTTGTGGTCGGAGTACAGACCAGCGACGCTGCCCGCGAACCGGTTGCCGCCTTCCTTCGGGATCATGTTGACGATCGCGCCATCGGCGTTGCTGTCAGCAGTGATTCCGCTCGTCGACATCAGGATTTCCTGAACGGTTTCGGCGTTGGCGTTGTAACCCTGGTTGCCCGACGCGTGCTGAATCCCCATGCCGTCGAACTGGACGTTGGTGCCTCCCTTGCCGTGATACGTGCCACCGATCTGTCCGACGTACGCGCCGGTGACATCGAAACCCTCGTTCCCACGAAAGCCTGGCGTCAGCGCGACCAGGTTGTTCAGATTTTTCACGCTGCTCGGGAGCACGTTGAGGAGATCGGCCGAGACCACCGTCTGTTTGCGGGCGTTGCGGGTGTCGACCAGTGGTGACTCGCCGGTCACAGTAATCGTCTCTGTCACCGCACCGACCTGCAGGTCTGCGTTCACAACCGCGGTGAACCCGGACGTGAGCTCGATTCCGTCACGTTTGAACGCGTTGAAGCCAGTGAGCGAGAAGTTGACGGTGTAGGTACCTGGCCGCAGATCGACGATGTTGTACCGTCCCTCGCTGTCGGTGACGACGCTGCGGGTGCCTTCGATCAGGGCCGGACTCGACGCTTCCACCGTGACGCCGGGCAGCACCGCCCCCGATGTATCTTTGACGACCCCCGCGATTCCGCTTGCCGATGCCTGCTGTGCCGACGCAGCGTTCGGCAGCAGCAGGGCACACATCACGACGCACGCGCCCAATCCTGTCGTGGTTCGTCCCATTGGCTCCTCCGCATCGAGTGGCTTTCGAGTTGCCGACCCCGCGCTGTCCGATGGTTGGTGACCCCGCTACGACCCTGAGATTGAGGAAAACGAATGAGTGCGCACGCAGTGGATATCGCGCGTCTCGGACGTTGTCAAGCGCCAAGTCGCCGAGGCCAGAGCATCCGTGCACCCTTTTCCCGGCAACGTCAATGGATGAGATTGCGCGGGTGTAGACTCGCGCCGGAGGATCTATGACGCGTCGGACTATGACCGTGATCGTTGTCGGCATGCTGTCGGCGGGTGGCGCAGCAGTCTCGATGCTCCCGGTCTTCGCGCAGGGTCCCATCACGGCGGATCTGATCCTCTCCAACGGAAAGATCGTCACCGTCGACGACCGCTTCACGATCGCTCAGGCCGTCGCCATCAAGGGCAATCGCATCGTGGCGGTCGGCGCCAATCAGGAGATGGACCGGCTTGCGGCGCCGAATGCGAGGCGCATCAACCTGAGGGGAAGGACGGTCATCCCCGGTCTGATCGACAACCACAATCACCTGCTGCGCGCCGGCGCGACCTGGCCGCTCGAGCTGCGCTTCGACGGCGTCGGCACTCGCAAGAAAGCGATTGAGATGATTCGCGCGCGGGCGAAACAGGTCGGTCCGGGCCAATGGGTGTTCAACATCGGCGGCTGGGCCACGGCTCAATTCACTGACGACCCCAAGCCCTTCACGCGCGAGGAGCTCGATCAGATCGCTTCAGACAATCCGGTGGCGCTGCAGGAGTCGTACTACCAGGTCTTTCTGAACAGCCGTGGTCTGAAGGCATTCGGAATCGAGCCGAACGCGCCCGACCCCTCAGACTTCGTCAAGGGCTCGATCATGCGCGACGCGGCCGGCAGACCGACGGGCGTGATCAGAGGAGACATCGCGGCCACGCGTCCCGTCGCCGCAAGACTTCCGAAGGTGCCTCCCGATCGTCTCGAGGCGAGCGCTCTGTCGCTCGTCAAGGATATGAGTCGAGCAGGCCTCACGACGTTCGGCGTCGCCGGATGCAATGCCGACGTGCTGGATATCTTCAAGACATGGAAGTCGCAGGGGCGCCTCGATGTGCGCGTCTTCTGCATTGGCGGTGCCGCCGCGGGCAGCCCGGAGCAGGTGGACAAGTCGCTTCAGCAGATCGCCCAGATGAAGCTGTATCAGGGCGACGAGTTCATCGACGATGTGGTGTTCGGGGAGAGCGTGTACACGCCGCTGCACGACCGGATGTTCGCAACCAAATCAGATCCGACGCCCGATCAACTCGCGCAGTGGCGGCGCATGGCACTGGGAATCGCTCAGGCAGGCCTGCCGCTTCACGTACACGCCGAGTTGAAAGACACGATCGACGCGTTCCTGGATCAGATCGAGGCGGTGAACAAACAGTACCCGATAAAGAATCTTCGATGGGCTCTCGCCCACGTCAACCAGATCAACGCTTCACAACTCGAGCGCATGCGGAAGCTGGGCATGTACGCCGCCGTGCATCCCTGGGCCGTGATCAACGGCGGCATCATGCACGACTCGTTCGGCGACGGCGCGTACGACATGCCGCCGCTGACGACGATTCAGAACAGCGGCGTCACGTGGGGGCTCGGCACTGATGCCACGGCAGCAAACCAATACCTCCCGTTCACGACGCTGGCCTTTGCTGTGACCGGCAAGATGGCGGGAGGCGCAAGGACCGTCATTCACCAGACCGTCAGCCGTGAAGACGCCCTGATCGCGCACACGCGCAAGAACGCGTACTTCGTCTTCCAGGAGAACAATCTCGGGTCGATCCAGCCAGGCAAGCTCGCTGACCTGGCGGTCCTCGATCGTGATTACCTCACGATACCGGCAGACCAGATCAAGGACATTTCACCCGTCATGACCATTGTTGACGGGCGAGTCGTGTTTGACGCGGAGGCGGGACCGTCGACTCGATAGACGACGGCCCCGTCTGGATCACTTCTTGATCGCCGGCTTCGCCAGATTGTCGAAGAAGCGCTGATTCTCCTTGACCGAGCAAATCTGCTGGTAGCGTAAGAACCCCGTCGTCGACAAGCTGAAGTTGCGGCGCGCGTTCCAGGGCTTCTGGTACGCACCCGGATCGTCGATCGTCATGTCGAGCTCCATCGTGTTCTTGTCGACTCGACGATAGCGTTCAATCAGATGCAGCTGCTCGGTGTGCGGATGGCCAACCTGATCGAGCCAGGTCTTGTCGTTGAAGCCGATCGTGTCGACGACCAGTGTGTTGTCGTTCTCGTACCAGCCGATCGAATGTCCCCACCACTGCGGATCGGGATCATCGGGATGCTTGCTGTTCAACCAGACGACACGGAAGAAGGGGCCGTACTCGTGCAGGATGTAGACGGCTTCCGGCGTCTGAACGAGCTTCGTCTTGATCGGCCACAAATAGATGTGCGGGACGCCCGGCGGCTCGCAGTAGAGGACCTGCGGGTCGGTGGTGCTGGCAAATCCCTGGTCGGGGCCCGTGGAGGATCGTTCCGACAGCGTTTTCTCGCGAGCCCACGGCAGATACGGAATGTCCGTTTCGTTCCCTCGCTGCCTCCCGCCGTTGTCCGAGAGGCTGAGGCTCTGCCCGATGCCACCCCTCTTGGGATCCGGTGCCCAGTCTCCTGAGAGATCCGCCACCTTCGACGTGGTGCCCGGAGGCGGACCCGCAGGCGCTCGTGTTGGCGCCGGCGCCGCGTTCTGCGCGCGCACGACGAGCGAGAAGATCATCCACGCCATCAGGGCCATGGCTGATACCGAAACGCGGTTTCGCATGGGACGCTACCTCGCCGACAGCTCTTTGCCGTCGGGCAACACGAGCCTCTGCAGGTTCCCCACCGGCGCCCCGTTCGACGCCACGAAGGCGTAGACGGTGACCTGATCGCCTTCCTTGAGCGACCTTCTGGTCCATCCACGCTCGAGCATCACCTGCGGCGGCTCGGTCGCGACGATCCAGTGGGCCACGTTGCCTTTGTCATCCTTGACGTCGAAATAGATCTGATTGTGGGGATTGGTCCACTCGAACTTGGTGATGGTCCCTTTCATCATGACGGCCTTGGACATGTCATACAGGCCCGCGGCTCCGTGATGTGAGTGTACGGGGCGGGCTACGACCAGACCGACCGCCAACGCGAAGAGGATGCCGACGACACGCTTGCTGTTGCTGTTCACGCCATCCCTCCTGGAACTCAGAGGCCTCATGGTCTCGCGCCGTCAAACTATACCGCTAGGTGATTCTAAGCAGCTTCATGAGATTGCCGCTCAAGATCGTCGTTTTCTCGGCATCGGTGAGGAACTTGGCGTTCAGGACGAGGTCGACGGTGACGGGCCAGTTGAAGGGCACGTCCGTACCGTAGACGACTTGACTGACGCCCGCCTCGGCCACCAGGTGCCGAAGGCCCTCTTCCGAGAAGACCATCGTGTCGATCGTGATCTGACTCCTCAGGTACTCGCTCGGCTTCTTCTTGTTGGCGCAATTGGCATTGGCTCGCACGCTACAGGCCACCTCGCTCCGTCCCAGATACGACGGCAGGTAGCCGCCCGCGTGCGCGGCGCAGACGCGGAGGCCGGGAAAACGGTCGAACGTGCCGTCGAAAATCAACCGCGAGAGGAAGTACGTGGTTTCGAGCGGGTTGCCGATGATGTTGCCGAGATCGGCGCGTCCGCGCAGCGCGCCATCTTTGAGGATGTTGTCCGCGCCACCCGGGTGCATGACGACGGGAACGCCGAGCTCCTGTGCTTTGGCCCAGAACGGGTCGTACTTCGGCAGCGACAGATCTTCACCATTGACGTGACCGCCGATCGACGCACCACGCAGACCGAGCCGCTTCACCCCGTCCTCGAGCTGCTGCGCGGCCAGATCGGGGTGTTGCAGCGCCACTGACGCCATGGCGACGAAGCGATCCGGATGGCTCGAGACCCAGGCGGCCAGGCCCTCGTTCTGCGCTTTCACGATGCGGCCCGCCAGCTCGCGATCCTCAGCGGAGTACCACCAGAACCCATTGATCGTGAGCGCCTGCACGTCGACGCCCTGTTGATCCATCAGTTGCAGTCGCTGCGGCCCGAGGATCTGGTTTCCCACTCGCGCTGCATTCGCCAGCGGCGTGCCCTTGACGACGTCCGTCACGTCAATCGCGCCGTGGCAGTGGATGTCGATGACCTTGATGCGGCGGCCACCAACGGAAACCTGCCGGCGCGCCTGGGCACCGAGCGGTGCAAAGCCGGCACCGAATATGGCCGCTCCGACCGCCGCACCGGCCGCGCTCTTGAGAAAGTGCCTTCGATTGGTCATCGGGCGCCTCCATCGACTTCAAAGTTACGGGAACTCTGCTACTGCGCACCCGCAACCGTCAAGTCTTGGCGCGATCGCCCTTGACATTCTCACCCCACAGTTCTAGAAACGGGGCCTCATCACGGTACTCGAGTCGCAGAGGAATCCTTTGCCGCTGAACACAACGGAGGGCTCGATGCGCACGCGTTCTATGGCAGCAGCCGCGACGGTGATCATGCTGGTTCTCGCGTTGATTGGTTACGTGCACGCTCCCGTCGAAGGACAGACGACACCGACGGGCGTCGCGGCCGTGGCGAGTGAGAGGGGCGGGCAGGACGTCTTCGGCGCCTACGAGGTCGCGGCCTGGCCGAAGCCGCTCACCGCAATGAAAGGCCACGACGCGTGGACATGGGGCGCCGGGCAATACGTGTTTGCCGAGAACCCGAATCGCGTCTTCGTTCTGCAGCGCGGCGAGCTCCCGGTCGTCGCACGGCCGCGGCAGCCCGTTCGGCTGCCGCAGATCGGGCCGAGCATCGAATTCCCGATGTTCCGACTCCCGCTCAGAGACGCGACGAGCGCGAGCCCTCCAGGGGCTCTCTTCGGGCCCGACGGCAAGACGCCTGGTGACGATCTCGACGCCGGGAAGCCGGGTGTCGATTATCGCTGGGAGCACATCATCACGGTCTGGGACGCGCAGGGGAATCTGATCGAGGACTGGACGCAGTGGGACAAGATGTTCCGGAGGCCCCACGCGATTTACATCAGCCCGTACGACGCGGAGAAGAACATCTGGATCGTCGACGACTACCGCCATGCGATCTTCAAGTTCACGCATGACGGGAAGAAGATCCTGCAGACGCTGGGCGAGCCGAACGTGCCGGGCGCCGACGACAAACACTTCTATCGCCCGACGTTCATGGCGTGGCTGCCGGACGGGACGTTCTTCGTGGCTGACGGGTATCAGAATACGCGCGTGGTGAAGTTCGACAAGAACGGCAAATACCTCATGACGTGGGGAGAGCGCGGCACACCTCCCGAGAAACGCCCCAGTTACTTCAACAATGTCCACGGGATTGCCGTCGATCCGCAAACGCGTCGCGTGTTCGTCAACGATCGCGGCAACGGCCGCGTGCAGGTGTTCGACGAAAACGGGAAGTATCTCGACGAGTGGAGCTTCGGCCCGCGCGGCATCTCGGACATTCACATGTTCATCATCACCAGCGATCGATTCCTGTGGGCGGCCGATCGCGGTACGTCGAAGCTCCTCAAGTACAGCCTCGATGGGAAGTTCCTCTATTCCTGGGGCGTGTGGGGCGAGTTCCCGGGTGCCTTCTGGGGCGTGCACGGTATGAGCGTGGACCAGGAGGGCAACGTCTACACGGCCGCGGTCGATAGTGGAGGCGCACAGAAGTTCACGCCACGCAAAGGTGCCAACCCCGCGTTTCTGCTCGGCAAGCAGGTCAACCCGGGCTGGAAGTAACGCGTGGCGCTCATTGCTGATCAGAAGCGCGTCGCGCTCACTGCC
Organism: Vicinamibacterales bacterium; assembly: GCA_035263125.1. Lineage (GTDB taxonomy): Bacteria > Acidobacteriota > Vicinamibacteria > Vicinamibacterales > UBA2999 > Gp6-AA40. The sequence goes on along the minus strand of DATFRP010000016.1, from coordinate 2,223 downwards.
GATCAAAAGCGCGGGTTCCTCGCCGCGTGGGGCGGCTGGGCACTCGACGGGATGGACGCGTCCATCTACGCGCTCGTCCTCGCGCCGGCATTGACCGAGCTGCTTCCGAGATCCGGCATCGAGGTCTCGCAGGGTACCGTCGGGTACTACGGCAGCATCCTGCAGGCGCTGTTCCTGCTCGGGTGGGGCCTCTCGATGGTGTGGGGCCCCGTCAGCGATCGCATCGGGCGCGTGCGCGCCCTGATGCTCACGATTCTCTGCTACTCGCTGTTCACGTTCCTGTGCGGCCTGGTCACGAACATCTGGCAGCTGGCCGTGCTCAGGATCTTCGTGGGCCTGGGCATCGGCGGCGAACAGCCGGTGGGAGCGGCGTACATCGCGGAGGAATTGTCCGAGAGCCAGCGCAAGCTCGGCGCCGGGCTGATGCACACCGGCTACTACTTCGGGTTCTTCTTTGCATCGGTCGCCAACTACGTCATCGGCGCCAACTACGGATGGCGATGGATGTTCGTCTTCGGCGGCTTGCCCGCCTTGCTCATCGGCTTCATCCGGTACGGCGTCCGCGAATCGACGAAGTGGCAGGCGCGCGTGAATGACAAGACGCGCGCCCGTCCGGCGATGCGCGATGCGGTTGTCACGATCTTCTCGCCCGCCTATCTGCGCCGGACGATCGTCATGTCGGGACTGTTCCTCGTCTCGATCATCGGACTCTGGGCGGGGTCGATCTACGTGCCCACGGCCACGACGCAACTCGCCATCCGAGGTGGCGCAGGAGCTGCAGAGGCAGCACGCCAGGCCTCGTACGGCGGGATGGTGCTCGCGTTTGGAACGATCGTCGGCTGTGTTGCGGCGCCGCTCATCGCCGAACGTCTCGGCCGGCGGAAGGCGATGGGCCTCTACTTCGCCCTCATGGGGGTCAGCATCCTCTTCGCGTTCGGCTACGTGTTCTATCTGCCGGCGTCGGCCCTCTCGTTGTTCTACTGGTGCATCCTCCTGCTCGGATTGGGCGGTGCCAACTTCGCGCTGTATACGTTGTGGTTGCCCGAGCAGTACCCGACTGATTGCCGCGCGAGCGCAATCGCGTTCATCAGCTCGGTTGGGCGCTTCGTCGGCGTGGCCATGGTGTTTTTGGTCGGGTCAGGCATTCGCTCCTACGGCAGCCTCGGCGTCCCCGTGGCTGTCACCGCGGTCGCCTTCATCTTCGGCCTGTTGCTCCTGCCGTTGACGGAAGAGACGCGCGGCAGGTCGTTGCCGGCGTGACGTACGTAGTGTCCGGCTTCCTGACCGCCGTAGCCCGAAGGGCGAAGGCGGTTAGCCGGACCGTGATCTGAATCAGCGGTTGACCAGAGTCAGCAGATCGCGGCTGAACTGCTTGCGGGCTTCGCTGTAGATCGGGCTGACGGCGGAGACGAACGCCTGGCGCTCGGCCATCGTCAGCTCCACGATCTCGCCTCGTGCCATCGCGATCGCAACGGCCGCGTCGGCTTCCTCTTTGACATGTAGATCGCGCTGGAACGTCACCGCGCTTCGGACCGCCTCACGAAGCTCGTTCTGCAACGGCCGTGGCCACGCGTCGAATGATGGCCGGTGCACGAAGATCGGCCGCGACACGTAGAAGTGATTCGTCGCGGTGTGGAATCGATGGTACTGGTGAACGCCGTAGGTCACCGTGTTGGAAAACGGATTCTCCTGCGCGTCGAGTGTTCCTGCCTTGATCGCTGCGATCGCCTCTGTCAGGTCCATCACCTTCGGCTCGGCTCCCAACAGCTCGAACGTTCGCGCTTGCACCTGGCTCGGAAGCACACGGATGCTGAGGCCTTTCATGTCAGCGGGCGTGTGCACTGGCCTCACGCGATTCGACACGTGGCGGAACCCGTTTTCAAAATACCCAACGATTCGGAAGCTGGTCGCGGCTTCGACCTTGGCCGTCAATGCGCGACCGAGCGTTCCGTCCATCGCTGTTCGCGCGGTCGTCGTGTCCGAAAAGAGAAACGGCAGGTCGACGACGCCGAGCGCCGGGATTCGATCTGTCAGATAGCTGCTCGATTGATACCCGAGCGTCACGACGCCGTCCTCGACCAGCCAGAGGATGTCTTCACTGCGATAGCCGAAGTCGAGGATGTTGTAGACGTATCTGATGTCGACAAGGGTGCCGAACTTTGCTTCGAGCCGATCGCCAATCTGTTTGAGCGCCAGGCTGAAGCCGGTCGTCGCCGGTCCGTA
>DATFRP010000015.1:0-21131 GCA_035263125.1 Vicinamibacterales bacterium | reverse complement strand
CGCCGCTTCAGCGAGCGTGTCTACGGAGACGACCGGCTGCTGTACCCGGCTGTCCGCAAAGGCCCGAAGGGATTCTCCCGCTTCGAGCGGACGACATGGGACGAAGCGATGTCGCTCATCGCCACGCGAATGCTCGAAGCGCGGGACAGATGGGGCGGTGAGTCGATTCTGCCCTACTCCTATGGGGGATCGAACGGGTTGCTGACGCAGGACACGAGCGACGCGACACTGTTCCGGCGGCTCGGCGCCTCGCGCCTGGCGCGAACCGTCTGCGCGATACCGACCAGCACGGCCAATCAGGCGCTCTACGGCAAGATGCCATCGGTGACGTACGAGGACTACGTCGAGGCGAGACTCATCATCCTCTGGGGCGTCAACCCGTCGGCATCCGGCATCCATCTCGTGCCGTATATCCGCGAGGCGCAGCGGCGCGGCGCAACGCTCGTCGTCGTCGACCCGCGTACGACAGCGCTCGCCAAGCAGGCCGATATCCATCTGCCGGTGCGGCCCGGCACTGATTTGCCCGTCGCGTTGTCGATCCATCGATATCTGTTCGACAGCGGCAAGGCCGATCGGGCGTTCATGGATGCCCACACGATCAACGGGGATCGCCTGCGTGAGAAGGCACTGCCATGGACGTTCGAGCGCGCGGCGCAGGAAGCCGGGATCTCCTCCGACGATCTTGCCAAGGTCGCCGCGCTCTATGCCGATTCGACGCCGGCGCTGGTCCGCTGCGGCTGGGGACAGGAGCGCAATCGCAACGGCGGCAGCTCGAGCCTCGCGATCCTCGCGCTGCCGGCCGTGGCCGGAAAGTTCGGCATCAGAGGCGGCGGCTACTCGATGAGCAACTCCGCGGCCTGGGGCTTTGAGCGGACGTGGATCGGCGCGCAGGAACCGGCGACGCGCGTGATCAACATGAACCATCTCGGACGCGCGCTGACCGAGCCCGATGGCGTACCCGTGAACGTGCTCTTCGTGTACAACTCGAACGCCGCTGTGACGTCTCCCGATCAGCGGCGCATCCTGCGGGGGCTCGAACGCGACGATCTGTTCACGGTCGTCTTCGAGCAGGTCATGACCGATACGGCGCGCTATGCCGACGTGCTCCTTCCAGCCACCACATTTCTCGAGGGGTACGACATCGCGCGTGCCTACGGCCCGATCGGGCTCCGGCTGGGCAAACCGGTGATCGAGCCGGTCGGCGAGTCACGGTCGAACGCGGAAGTATTCGGCGAGCTGCTGCAGCGGCTCGAGCTCGCCGAACCCGATGATCCGTCAGGCGAGCTCGAGGAGATGCTCGACGTCCTCGCGAAAATGCCGCCGGCGATCGGCGATGAGCTCCGTGAACATGGCTACGCCACGCCGATTGCGGGCGGCCGCCCGATTCAGTTCGTCGATGTGAAACCGCGGACGCGCGAATCGAAGGTCGACCTGTTCCCCGCGCAGCTCGATGCCGAGTCGCCCGCGGGATTGTACGGGTACCAGCGAGATCCCGCGACCGCCGAGTTTCCGCTGACACTCATTTCACCCGCGAGCGAGCGCACGATTTCCTCGACGCTCGCCGAACTCCCGCGGCCAGAAGTCCGATTGCTGATGAATCCGGATGATGCTGCGGCGCGCGGTATCGCCGACGGCGATGACGTGCGCGTGTTCAATGATCTTGGAGAAGTGCGGTGCAAGGTGCAGGTCGGCAGGTGGATTCGCCCGGGGACCGTGAGCCTGCCCAAAGGACTCTGGCGCAAGCACACGGCCAACGGGTTTACCGCAAACGCGCTCGTCCCCGACACCCTGACGGATATCGGTGGAGGAGCGTGTTTCAATGATTCTCGCGTGGAAATCGCGCGAGTGTGAGACTCAAGCCGTCAGAAACACGACGGCTAAAGATCTGGCCTCAACGGCCAAGCCCTTAGTCCAGACGGCCCGGAATTCGACCCGTAACAGGGGCCGTCTTAATGTTCTGCAAGTCGGTCGCACCGACCGGCACAAGGCGCCCACGACCGCCACGGCTGCTCTGACCACCTTTGCGACCAGCCGCACGTGCTTCATCAGGCGTCCATTCGTGTGCCGTGCCCTTTTCGTGGGCGGCGCGACCACCTTTACTAGCTATCTCGCGTTGCTTCTCACGACTCATCGAAGCAAACCCGCGACGTTCTTTGCGCGCTCCGTCCACAGTACCCCCCTCCCTGACTTGGTTCCCCGCTCGGCTCCCCAATGTCCGAGCGGGACGGACGCGAACCCGAACTTCAAGGCGTGTGCCAGCGCGAGCAGAACAAGCTCAGCTGGAAAGGAGGCGCGTCAAACAGGGCGCGTCCCAAAACAGCGCATGGACGACGTCCTCCGAGAGTGACGTGGAATCCGACAGGCGAGGTCAGCGGTTGTGTAAATCGGGGGGCATACGCCGAAAATTGGTAACATCGCGATATGGATGATTGTGCTCCGTCGATCCCCGCACAGCCCGCTGGCAACACCAGCGGTCGCTCTGTGCACTGCGTGAAGTTCCAAAAAGAGTTGCCTGGCCTCGATGCGCAGCCGTGGCCCGGAGAACTTGGAAAACGTATCTACGACAACGTTTCCGCGCAGGCGTGGAAGCTTTGGGAAGATCGTCAGAAGATGATTCTCAACGAGTACCGCCTGATGCCGTGGCAGAAGGAAGCGCAGGAACTCATCGCGAAACACATGGAAGATTTCTTCTTCGGCGAAAGCGCGGCGCTCCCGCCTGGATACGTGCCGCAACAGAGCAAGTAATTCACGCCGAGAGAAAACCGACCGACTTTTCAGGTGAAATCCTGATCATTTCGCCATCGTCACGGCCCGCTCGATTGAAAAATTCAAGCAACGATGTGCATCCCGGAGCGAGCGCTCCACCGCTGCGGGCTCCCGCCCGCTCGCGAAGATGAACCCCAGATAGCTGCGACCTTCCGGAAGGGGCACGAGGGTCTCATCGGGCTTTGCAGTCACGACGACATCGTCGATGCCCACGACTGCTCGTGACTCGCTCAGCCCCGCGACGCTGCGAAACACACCGCGGACGGGAATGGGAATCATCATCACCCCGGACGCCATATGTGCTTGCCTGAATCCAGTGATGTCCTGGCCGATGGCGTGACGAAGCAGCACCTCTTCGAGCGAGACCACGGTTCCGTCCGCGGCATGCAGCCGGACCGCGCGCGAACACAACCCGCCGATCGGCCGCGGCGCGACTTCGAGGACGTACACGCCGTCGGCGTTCAGACGACACTCCGCGTGGATCGGGCCGTGAACGAGCCCCAGCGCACGCGCGGCTCGATCGATCTCTCGTAACATCGCCTGTTGCGCGTCGGCGGACGCCCGCGACGGCGTCACGTAGATCGTCTCTTCGAAGAGGGGGCCATCGAGCGGATCGGGCTTGTCGAAGATCGCGAAGACCTGGAACGCGCCGTTGGTCAGGACGCCTTCCACCGCGTATTCCAGTCCCGGCACGAACGTCTCGATCAGCACGTGATCGTGAGCCTCGTCCCGCTCGCTTCGAACGTCGATCGAGCGCAGCAGATTTCGCAGACGCACGAACGATGCGATGAATTCGGCGGGGGTATCGACGCGCATGACGCCGCGACTGGCGGAGAGAGCAAGCGGTTTGATGACGAGAGGATACGGGCGCCCGGCGGCCAGTGTGAGCGGATCCGAATCGACGCTCACCGCCTCGAATGACGGCGTCGGCAGCCCCGCACTGCGAAAGGCTCGTCGACTCGCCAGCTTGTTCCGGCTGGCAGCAGCCGCTCGAGGTGGATTTCCCGGAAGCCCCAGCGATCGCGCCACACTCGCCGCAAGGCGCGTCGGACGATCGCCGACCGCGATGACCCCGTCGATCGCTCCGGTTGCGCCGAGGGCCTTGATGACAGCATCGATCGATCCGGGTTCATCGTGGAATTTGACGGGGATGGCCTGATCCCACCAGGGATCCTCGAGACGATCGCAACGGTCGCTGGCAAACACCAGACGCACGCCTGCCTTTTCGGCCGCGTCACCGAACGACCGGATCTGATATCCCGTCGTCGTTGCGAGCAGCAGGACGCGTGTCACACCAGATCGACCTGTTCGGGCCCCGGTTCCGCGCAGCAGTACCAGGCCTCGGTCATGTAGGGCGGAACCAACGATGCGTCGCTCGACAAATCCCGCGACATGTCGCGGGACCCGTCGTGAAATCGAGGGAGCGTCTTCACTCCTGCGGCGTCGGCGATGCGCGTGAAGACATCCCCGCGTCGACCACGAGACCCCGCTCCGACGATGCGCATGACATCCTGCTGCAGGCGATCGACCTGATTGTCACGATGGCGCCACGGGAATGTCAGTGACGTCGGATCGAATGGATCGACGGCGTCTCTGATGTCGGCGAGCTCCAACAATTTCGATTCGGCGGTGACGAGCAGCCGGATCGCGAGCTGGATCGGCGCCACCGCTTCGACGAGGTCGAGCGTCGCGATGTACGTCAGGAGTTCGCGGTATCCATCGATCGTCGTCCAGGGCGTGAACGGGACGAAGGTCGGAGCCAGGGCGACGCCGGCGGATCGGCAGATCTCGACAGCCGCGATGAAGTCGGCGCGGGTGTGACCTTTCTGAAGCCTGACCAACACGTCGTCGTCAATCGATTCCACCGCGCTCGTGATGAAGAGGCAGCCGGTATCGCGAAGGAGCGGCAGCATGGCTGCGTGTTTCAGCAGGTGCTCGATCTTGATCGTGACGTCGTAGGTGACCGAGGGGAATTCACGCGCGACACGCTCAACCACACGACGGCCATGCGTCGGCCCGTTGAAGAAGTCAGGATCGCCGAAGCTGATGTGCTGCGCACCCGCCGCCACCTGCGACCGCACGTCCTCGATCACCATGTCGACGGGGATCGCCGTGAATCTCCCGTGATAGACCGGCACGATCGGGCAGTGCCGACACACATGCTTGCATCCGCGGGTCGTGTCGGTGCTTCCGACGACACGGCGAGACCCGTCGGGCATTTGAAGCGCGGCGTATCGGGAGAGGGGCGGGAGCGTGCGTCGATCCGGAATGTGCGATCGGTCCGGCCGATCGTGCGGCCGGTCCTTGTGTCCTTCGACGCTGCCCGGGGCGACCTCACTCTCTATCAGCTCGAGGATCTCCCGCTCTGCCTCCGCACCGAGCACGTGACTCACGCCCTTGTCGCGGAGCCAGACCCGATTGAGCGGCGCGTACAGCCCGTATGCCGCGAGCGCCGCGGCCGGATGCAGAGCACGCACACGGTCCACGAGGGGACCAGCCAGGCGGGTCGCGGTATGCATTGGCAGATAGAACGCCACGAGATCGGCGCTGCGAATCTGCTCGTCCCGCAACTCGTCCCTCGACGTGTCCACGCAGTCGACGACGACGCCTGCGGCGCGCAGATGGGCCGCCGGAGCGGCGAGGCCCAGCGGCTGGCGGCCGAGGTCGTAGGTCGAAATCAGCAGAACCCGCATGTATTCAGTGTACTAGCGGGACGTATCGGGGATATTCCCCCGGCAGGCAGACTCCACGATATCCTTGCGGCAATGACCGACGCCACAAGATCCGACACTGCCTTCTTCGGCCACCCGCGCGGCCTGTCGACGCTCTTCTTCACGGAGATGTGGGAGCGTTTCAGCTACTACGGCATGCGCGCGTTCCTGATTCTCTATATGGTGGCGCCCGCGGCGAGCGGCGGACTCGGGTTCGCGGATGCGGATGCCGCGTCGATCTACGGCACATACACCGGCAGCGCATGGGGTGCATCGATCCTCGGTGGCTTCGTCGCGGATCGCGTACTTGGTCAATACCGCAGCGTGCTCATCGGCGGCATCATCATCGCGCTCGGACACTTCACGCTGGCGTTCCATGCGCTCCCCTTCTTCTATTCCGGTCTCGCGCTCATTGTCGTCGGCACCGGCCTGCTGAAACCGAACGTCAGCACGCTCGTCGGCTCACTCTACGAGCGCGGCGACACGCGCCGCGACGCAGGGTTCTCGCTGTTCTACATGGGGATCAATCTCGGGGCGTTCATAGGCCCCCTGATTGCGGGGTATCTCGCTCAGAAGGTCGACTGGCACGTCGGATTCGCGGCGGCTGGCGTCGGTATGACGTTCGGCTTGATCCAGTACGTGGTCGGACGGAAGCGTCTTCAGCCCGCACTCGATCGTCTGGTGACGACCCCGCGACCGCCCGCCTCCTCGCCGCTCACATCGGCAACGGTTCACGACGAGGGCAACCTGTTCGGCTTCACGACAGCAGAATGGAAGCGGGTGGGCGCGATCGTCGTGTTCTTCGTTGTCGCCGTCCTGTTCTGGGGCGCATACGAGCAGGCGGGATCAACGCTGAACCTGTTCGCCGATCGCTACACACGGCTCGATCTCTTCGGGGTTTCGTTTCCGTCCTCGTGGTTTCAGTCGGTGCCCCCGATCTTCGTCATTCTGCTGGCACCGATGTTCGCCTGGCTGTGGCTGCGGCTCGGTCCGCGAGAACCGTCGGTCCCGGCGAAGATCGCCTTCGGACTTTTCTTCATGGGTCTTTCGTTCCTCGTGCTCGTGCCGGCAGGGCAAATGGCTCAAGCCGCAGAAGGCGTGCGTGTGAGCCCGTGGTGGTTGATCTTTTCCTACATGCTGTCGGAGCTTGGTGAGCTCTGTCTCAGCCCGGTCGGCATCAGCGCCGTGACCAAACTCGCCCCCGTGCGCATCGTCGGCCTGATGATGGGGGTATGGTTCCTCTCGAATGCGTTCGGCAACAAGCTCGCCGGCTGGGCTGCCGGTTTCTTCAGCACCACCCCGCTGCAGACGTTGTTCGGCACGGTCACTGCGGTGTTGTTCGTGACCGCGCTCGTGATGTTTGCGCTGGTGAAACCGATGCGCCGGCTGATGGGTGAAGGCCAGGCCCAGGACGCGCTGATGCGGACGCATACAGGAACGAACGGCTAATCCTCGTCATGCCACTGGACAAATATCGCGAGAAGCGCGACTTCACGATCTCGCCCGAGCCTGCGGGCGACAAGGGACGCAAGTCGCCTGCAGGCCGCAAGCCCCGATTCTTCTGCGTGCAGAAGCACCTCGCCTCGCACCTGCACTACGACTTCAGGCTCGAACACGACGGCGTGCTGCTCTCGTGGGCGGTGCCCAAGGGACCTTCGCTCGATCCGAAGATCAAGCGCCTCGCGATGCACGTCGAGGATCATCCGATCGAGTACGGTGACTTCGAGGGTGTGATTCCCGAGGGCTACGGTGCGGGCATCGTGATGCTGTGGGATCGCGGGACGTGGACGCCGGAGACGGACGACATCGAGGCGGCGCTCAAGAAGGGCGACCTCAAGTTCACGCTCGACGGCTACAAGCTGAAAGGCTCATGGGTGCTGGTGCGCACGAAAGGTCCGTACGCGGGCGGTGGCGACGGCGGCAAGTCGTGGCTGCTCATCAAGCACAAGGACGACTGGTCCGGCGCGGTCGACATCGCCGAGTTCGCACCGCTCAGCGTGAAGAGCGAGGGCGATTTCGCGGACATCCTGTCGCAGGACAACCCCGACGTGTGGCGGTCGAACCGGCCGGCCAAGACGGGGGATACGGGGGCGTTGTTCGAGCGGATCATCCGGCAGGCACAGGAACTCAGAACCAGGAACGCAAAGGGTTCAGCAGGTTCAAAAGGTTCAGTACGTTCAGCAGCTGCTAAAGGCTCGCGGAGTTCAACACGTTCGTCCGCCCGGGCAAAGTCGAAGAGATCATCAACATGACGCAACGGCCGTCCGCCTTCTTTCTCGCAGTCATCACCATCGGTTTCCTCGGCATCTTCGGATGCAGTCAATCGTCCGAGCAGAATGCATCTGCAGCGTCGGCGACATCGGGCCCGAAGTGGCCGGCCGTTCGAGACCAGCTGGTCGAGGATTATCTGAAGGCGCACCCGGCGTTCGCGGTGGTTGCGGGTCGGCACGAATACGATGGGCTGCTGCCTGACTGGAGTGCGCAGGGAATCGCTGCGGAGATCAAGCGACTGCATGCAGCCAAGGCGCGTGCGCTTTCCTTCCCCGAGTCGGCCCTGGACGAAACGTCGCGATTCGAGCGCGAGGCCTTTGTCGCGCGCGCCGATCGGGATCTGTATTGGCTTGAAACGGCAGAAGCGCCGTTCACCAATCCAGCCTTCTATCTCGATTGGGTCACAGACGGTCTCGATCCGAGTCCGTATCTCACGCGCAACTATGCACCGCTCGACGTCCGCATGCGCGCGTACACCAAGTACGCGCAATCGGTGCAGCAGGCCGCGACGCAGATTCGTGCGAACCTCCGCACGCCGCTCGCGCGTCCCCTCCTCGAGCGTGGGGTGTCGGCGTTCACAGGATTCGCCGATTTCTTCGCGAAGGATGTGCCCGGTGCCTTCGCGGATGTCAAGGACGAAGCCGCGAAGAAGGCATTCGCCGAGGCGAACACCGGCGCGTCGAAGGCAATGCGCGATCTCGCGACATGGCTCGAGTCGCAGCGGGCGACAGCAACCGCGGGCTTCGCCCTCGGACCCGAGAAGTTCGCAAAGATGGTCTATGAGACCGAACGCGTCTCGACGCCGATCGCCGAGCTCGAGGCTGCCGGGCGCGCCGATCTCGCGCGCAATCAGCAGGCGCTCAAGGACGCGTGCGCCGCATACGCGCGTGGTGCCACCGTGCAGGCGTGCATGGCGAAGATGAGCGCGAACAAACCGACCGGAGGCGCGGTCGCCGGCGCGCGGGCGCAGCTCGCCGAGTTGAAGACGTTCGTGCAGGATGCGGGCTTCGCCACCATACCGGGGCCCGAAGAAGCGCTCGTCAACGAAGCACCACCGTACAACCGCGACAACTTCGCCTACATCGACATCCCGGGTCCGTACGAAAAAGGACTCCCGGCGGTCTACTACATCGCACCGCCGAACCCTGCGTGGTCGGCCAAGGAACAGCACGATTACCTGCCCGGCAAAGCGGATCCGCTGTTCACCTCCGTCCACGAGGTCTGGCCCGGACACTTCCTGCAGTTCCTGCACTCCAATCGCGCCTCGTCCATCATCGGTCGGCTGTTCGTGGGCTACGCGTACGCCGAGGGTTGGGCTCACTATGCCGAGGAAGCCGCATTGGAGATGGGCCTCGGCGCGGGCGATCAGGAAACGCGCATCGGCCAGTTGAGCAACGCGCTGCTGCGCGACGTGCGCTTTCTCTCGGCGATCGGCATGCACACACACGGGATGACCCTCGCCGACTCGGAGAAGATGTTCCGCGAGCAGGCGTTCAGCGACGCCGGCACGGCGCGACAACAGGCCGCACGCGGCACCTACGATCCGGCGTATCTGAACTACACGATGGGCAAGCTGATGATCCGCAAGCTGCGTGAGGACTGGACAGCGACGCGCGGCGGCCGCAAGGCCTGGCGCGACTTCCACGATCGCTTCCTCGCGTATCCGGGGCCCGCGATTCCGTTAGTGAGGAAACAGATGATGGGCAATGACGCGGATGCGCTCTTCTAATTCAGAATGCAGGGACAGAAACTCCCGGAACAGCGATCGCGCCGAACGCCCTGTCGTATCCAAGCGAGCGACTCCAGTCTGTAGCCGGATCTCACTTGGGTGTGGGACGCCGGCGAGCCCGATCGGCGTCGCGGAAAAAACGCGCTTCCGGATCCATCCCGGAGGCCCACGTTTATCTTCCGAGCTGGTTTGTGACGATCTCGCCATGAGGGCTCCCTTCAGCGCGTTTTTACTTTCTTCGCTGATCGCGTCGCCTTTAGGGCTCGCCGCCGTCCCACACCCAACTGAGCTCCGACTGAAGGTCGCGTCGCCAGTCAAACTCCCTGCGAGCTCACTTGGGTTATGACGCTGGTTGCATCATCGAACGGGTGGCGGCGGGAGGGTGGCGGGTGGGGCATCCCCGCTCGCCGCGCAGGCGCCTACTCCGTGATCGGGTCTCTTCGTACCCGTGATCGATCTTTTGGCGCCGAGGACGAGCGGGGAGACCCGCCGACAGGACCCGTGAGCCCGAACGCTTGTGTCGAACCCAAGTGAGTCAGGAAGGAATCTTGACGACTACACTTCCTGAACTTTCGGAGCGGACCTCGGCGGCGACTTCAAGAGCCTCTCGCTGAGCACCGCCCACACCGCGAACGAGAGGCGGCGGCGGTGATGACGCGCGATCTCGGTATTCCAGAACGGCCCCAGCACCGCTTCGACATCCGGTGCGAGTTTGCCGAGATCGAGAGGAGCCTTGTGCTCGGCGGCGTACTTCAGGAGCACCGCGGGCGACGGCGCACTGGTATTGGCAATCACCACGTCGACCGGTCGCTCGATCGCGCGCGAGACCCAGCGCACGGATTCAGCGGCCGTGAATCCCTCCATGCCCCGCCCCTCGGTCAACAGGTTCGCGATCACGATGATCGGACCGCGCACGTCGGCGATCGCTTCCTTGACGCCGCGCACGAGCAGCGGCGGCAGCAGGCTGGTGAAGAAGCTCCCGGGCCCGATGATGATTGCGTCGAAGGTGCGGATCGCCTCGGCGACCTCCGGATGAATCGACACGTGCGGCTCGAGCCACAGTCGACGCACCTCGTGGCCGCGCGCCTGTCCGGCGTCGACTTCCACTTCACCACGCGTGATCGATCCGTCGGCGTACTCGGCGCACACCGAGGCGGGTTCGATGCTGACCGGCCACACGCGACCGCGACACCCGAGCAGCGCGCGCAAACCGTCGACGGCGGCCAGAAAATTACCGCTGTACTGCTCCATCATCGACAGCAGCAGGTTGCCGCCCGTGTGCCCGGCGAGACGATCGTGATGCTCGAGCGTCGGCAGACGCGACAGCAGGACGCTGCGAGCCTCGCGCTCGTTGCGCGCGAGCGCGAGCGCGCACTTCAACACGTCGCCCGGGGGAAGCACGCCCAGTTCATCGCGCAACTGACCTGAACTGCCGCCGCTGTCGAACATCGTGACGACGGCGTTGAGTCGAAGCCACGGATTGGTCTTCAAGCCTCCGAGGAGGCTCGGCAATCCGGTGCCACCGCCGACACAGCCGATATTCAGCTCGCGGAGAAGCATGGGCTGCATTGTAATAGTAGGTTGGGGTTTGCTTTACAGGCCCCACTCGTGCAGACGGGTGTCACTGTCGACACCGCTCTTCGCACGAGTGCACGGGAAGAACTGGACCGGGCCTGCCCACGTAGAATCACGATATGAGCGCTGTCGATTGGAAGCCTGCGGCCGAGTCGCTCGCCGCAGACCTGCGTCGCGTGTTCGGAGATCGCCTTAGATCCGTGGTGGCGTACGGCCCCCATCTCGATGGTGACGACAACGCCCCGCTCACGTGTCTGGCGCTCGTCAGCACCCTGACGGCCGACGATCTGCACGGGTGCGCGACCCACGCGACCCGCTGGGCGCGTGGCCACATCGCCACGCCCCTGATCCTTCCCGAGCATGAGTTCCGTCGATCGCTCGATGCGTTTCCGCTCGAGTACGGCGAGATCATGCGGGCGCATGAACAGGTGCTCGGCGAGAATCCGTTCGTCGATCTCGAGATTGCGTCGGCTGATCTTCGCCGCGCGTGCGAGACGCAGATCAAGAGTCACCTGGTGCACCTTCGCGAGGGCTACATCGAATCGGGAGGCCGTCCCGACGCCGTGGCCGATCTCGTGACCGCATCGGCACCGGGCTTCACGGCGCTGCTACGGAACGTTGCACGGCTCAACGGCGTCATTTCCAATGACCGTGGAGACGCCACTCATCAAGGGGCCCGCGCAGCCGGCCTGCCCGAGCACGTGGTGGCCGACATTCTGGCCCTCGAGCAGAAGCCCGGCACCGCCGGCGTGGATGCGGCCCGTCTCTTTCCCGAATACCTCGCAGCAGTCGAGCGACTCGCCGGGGCCGTGGATGGCTGGCGAGGCTAGCTCCGGCGTGCACCACTGGAGCATCTGCCCACCACTGACGTGAGCACAACTCTTCGACGCAATCTGCCCCGTGTCCGCAGTGTTGCACTGCCTCCGCACATGCTGCGTATCCTCAGTGTCGCCGTGCTGCTGTGCGCGCTCAGTGGCCTCGCGTTCGCGCAGCCGCCGACACCGGAGCTCACGCAGACGGTGAACGATTTCACCGGCGTCATCGATGCGGCGAGCAAACAGCAGATGGATGACATGATCCGCTCGCTTCAGCAGGCGACCGGGGACGTGGTCGTCGTCGCGGTCGTCGACACGTTCGCGCCCTACGGCGACATCCGCGAGTACGCCGTAAAGATGTTCGAGAACCACGGGCGCGGCATCGGGCAACGAGGGCGCGACAATGGCCTGCTGGTTCTCGTCGCCATCAAAGATCGCCAGATCAAGATTGAAACGGGCTACGAGCTCGAACAGTTCATCACCGACGGTTACGCCGGCGAGACGATCCGCCAGACGATGGCGCCGGAGTTCCGGAACGGGAACTACGGTGCAGGGCTCGTCGCTGGTGTGACACGCATCATCGGACGGATCGCGCAGGGTCGCAATGTCTCGCTGCAGGGTGTGCCGACACCGGAGCGCGCGCCCGCTCCGCGAACGGGGTCGGGCGGCGGCATTTTCGGGGGGCTCTTCGTCCTGTTCATTGTCATCAACGCGATTGCGGGCCTGCTCCGTCGTCGTCGCAGGCGAGGGGGCCGATGGGGCGGCGGCCCCTGGAGCGGCTGGAGCAGCGGCGTCGGCCCGTTCGGCGGGGCCGGTGGGTTCGGCGGTGGCTTCGGGGGCGGTGGCTTCGGAGCCGGCGGCGGCTTCGGAGGCGGTGGGGGCTTCGGAGGCGGTGGTGGATTCGGCGGAGGCTTCGGCGGGTTTGGTGGTGGCCGGAGTGGTGGTGGCGGAGCCAGTGGTGGATGGTGAAGACAAGAAGGAGTTCGTCATGACTCTGATCAAGAAACTCGGCCTCGCCGCGGTGCTCGTGGTCGTGGCGATGGGACTTTCGGGCTGTTCCTATAACCGGTTCATCAGCCAGGAAGAAGCCATCAAGACCCAGTGGGCTCAGGTGGAGAATCAGCTTCAGCGGCGGAACGATCTCATCCCGAACCTGGTTGAAACCGTCAAGGGCGTCACCCAGCAGGAGAAGGATGTGTTCGGCCAGATCGCCGACTCGCGCGCGAAGCTCGCGGGCGCGCAGACGCCCGAGCAGCGCATCCAAGCGGCGAACGAACAGAGCACGGCGCTCGCGCGTCTGCTCGTGGTCGTCGAGAACTATCCACAACTGCGATCGAGTGAATCGTTCAATCGCATGATGGACGAACTCGCGGGGACCGAGAATCGGCTGGCGGTGGAGCGCATGCGCTACAACGAGCGGGTGCAGGAATACAACGTCTCGCGGCGTCGGTTCCCGTCGAACATCACGGCCAGTGTGTTCGGCTTCAAGGAGTACCCGCTCTTCAACGCGCCGCCGGAAGCCGAACGCGTACCGAAGGTGAACTTCGGCAACAAGGCATCATAATCAGCAATACGTGGAGGCTTCGAATGCCGCTCGTCGATGCGCTGCTTCCGGAGTTCGATCACGAGATGACGGTGACACGCAAGCTGCTCGAGCGCGTGCCCGAAGACAAGCTGGCGTGGAAGCCCCATCAGAAGTCGTACACCCTCGGACAGCTGGCCCAGCACCTCGCGACCATCCCGATGTGGGGCAGCACGACGCTCAACGAGCCCGAGCTCGACGTCGCGGGCGGTCAGCGGCCGGAAGAACCACGCAGCCGGGCCGACGTGCTCGCGAGGTTCGATGATCACGTGGCGAAAACCCGTGCGGCGCTGGTCGGCAAGTCCGACGCGGAGCTGATGGCCCCTTGGGCGCTGAAGCGCGAAGGGCATGTCATCTTCTCGATGCCGAAAGCCAGCGTGTGGCGGTCGTTCGTCATGAATCATTTGATTCACCATCGGGCGCAATTGGGGGTATATCTACGGATGCAGGACGTCCCGCTGCCATCGGTGTACGGTCCGAGTGCCGATGACGGCCAACTCTGAGAGGACACGCGCAGAAGGCGGTTACGGAATACGGATGCATGATGAACGTGCCAAGGCGTATTGACGAATGACTGCCGTTGGCAGCGTTCAGACGCTCGAGCAGCCTCCCGCCACCTCCCGGGCCTCGGCGATCAGCCCACTTCAGTTCTGCGTGTTCGGTGTCGCGTTCGTACTGCTCGCGACCGCGAACGCGGCCGGATACCGCTACGGCGCCTCCGATCAGGCCTTCTACATCCCGGTCGTGATCCGTGCGCTCGAGCCGGCGGCCTTTCCGCACGATGCTCCGCTGATCGACGCGCAGGGGCGACTCATGCTGGGCGACGAGGTGATCGCCTCGGTCGTCCGCATGACGGGGCTGCCGCTCGACACACTCTTCTTCGCTGCGTATCTGTTTTCGCTGGTGCTCACGTGGGCGGCGCTCGCTGCGATTGGAGTGCGCATCTACACGAGCCTCTGGGGCACGGTGGCACTTGGCGCCGCGTTTACTCTGCGTCACCGGATCCCACGTACGAGCGCGAACTCGTTCGAGCCGTACTTCCACCCGCGGATGCTGGCGTTCGCGATCTGCCTCATGGGGATTGCTGCCCTGCTTCGTCGCCGGTTCGTGCTCGCGGTCGTGATCGTCGGCATTGGCGCCGTCATCCACGTCACGACCGCGCTCTGGTTTTCGATCCTGATCGGCACCGCGATCGCCATCCTCGAACCGAGGTTGCGTCGCCCCGCTGTGGTCATCGCCATCGTCTCGGTGGCGCTTGGCGCCTGGTTGTTCACGATGGGACCACTGCGTGCGCGCATGGACGGTCTCTGGCTGCAGGCCGTGAAGGTCAAGGACTCGCTGTTCGCCACGGACTGGCCGGTCTGGGCGTGGCTCGCGAACCTGGCCCTGCTCGGTGGGCTGTGGTGGGCCCACCGGTACCGGACCCGACATCGACAGGCGAGCGCCGAGGACAACGCGCTCGTCTGGGGTGCCACTGCGCTGGTCGCGTTCTTCCTGCTGACGCTGCCCCTCGTCATGGCGCGCGTCGCCTTTCCGGTGCAGCTCCAGATCTCACGCGTGTTCTGGCTCGTCGATGCCTTGGCCACGATCTACGGGTTGTCAGTGGTGACGAACCGGACGGTGATGCGGGTGATCGCTTGCGTGATCATCGCCGTCTCGATAGCCCGCGGGGCGTTCGTCATGCTGATCGAACAGCGGGAGCGCGCGCTGTTTTCGGTGCATCTGTCGGAGTCGCCCTGGACTGACGCGATGAACTGGCTCGCGACCGAGCCGCTCACCGCGAACGTGCTCGCCGACCCCGGTCATGCGTGGAAGTACGGCACGAGCGTGCGCGTCGCGGCCGGCCGCGACGTCTTCCTCGAGGAGGTCAAGGATTCGGCGATCGCGATCTACGCGCAGGATGTCGCCGCGAGGGTGATCGAACGCACGTACGCGTTGGGATATTTCCCTGCGCTCACACCAGAACGGGCGCAGCAGCTGGCGGCCAAATACGACCTGAACTACCTCGTCACCGAAGCGGAGCTGGCGCTGCCGCTCGCATACCAGAACGAACGATTCCACATCTATCGACTGAAGGAAATCGATCGCTGATTCAATCGGTGCGATGGTTCCTATCGAAAGTCGATAGGGCTCAAGGCGCGACGATTCGGAGCTTGGGGAAGTAGGCCCGGTATCGCCGGGCGTCGCGGGTCAGCAGCGTGAAGCCCGCAATCGCGGCGTGCGCGCCGATGTAGAAGTCAGGCATCGGCGACCGGCGCTCGCCGCCACGACGGCGATAGGTCACGAAACACTGTCCGGCGAGAAACGCCGCCTCGAAGGGCAAGGGGACCCTGCGGTAATAGTGTGTGGGCAGCGCCTCATCCAGATCTTCGATGCGATCGAAACGGACGGACACCTCGGCATAGATGATCGGATTGATCACGAGCGTTCCGCCCCGGGCGGCGTCCGCGAGCATCTCCCCCGACCAGTCCCCCCATCCTTCGTCCTCGGTGAAGACGTCGAGGAGCACGTTGCTGTCGACGAGAGTCGTCGGCACCTACCCTCGCGTGAGCTTCATGATTTCATCGGTCGTGATTCGCCGGCTCCCACGGCCGCGCATGTGCTCGAGCAGTGCGCGACCGCGATCCGCCCGGCGCGGTGCCTTCGAGCGCGTCATGCGGACCGCGTCGCGATCGATCTCGAACTCCACCTCGGTGTTCGGAAGCAGTCCAAGCTTTTCGCGGATCGGGAGCGGAATCGTCACCTGTCCCTTGCTCGTGATTCGCATTGAGTATTACTCCTACTAGTAAGAGTAATACCTCTTTTTTCCCCTTGGCAAGGCGATTCACGGGGATGAGACGGGAGGTGTCCGAGCCAGCTCGTGAAGCACCCCGGGGCGGCGAAGTTTCGTGATCCAGATGATCTGCCCGACGTGGGTGGCGTTGTGGTGAGTCACGTGCAGCAGGACTCTCGCAAACGAGCTGACGCGTCCCGAGCGATCGGTCGTCTCCGCCAGCCGTTCCGGCGAGAGCGTGTTCATCACCCGCGTCACGCGGCCCTCTGTGTCGGCCCAGATGCGCTCGAGATGAGCCTTCGTCACTGTGCCGCGGGCGGCGAACTCGGCATCGCGATCGCGAACGTCGGCCTCCCCACCGATGACATGCTCGAGGTAATAACGGTTCGACGCCGACACATGCAGCACCAGGTTGCCGACGGCATTCGACTGCTCGTTGGGCCGCCACCAGACGTCCTCGTCGTCGAGCGCCTGTAAACAGGCCCGGACCTGGCGCGGGTACTCGTTGAGCAGACCGGCCCTGACGATCTGCAGAAACTCGGTGCCCAGGGATCCATCCATGGAGCGCAATGATAAGCTCTCACAAATTCGTAAAGGGGTCGGGAGTCATTTCGTTTTCGAAATGACTCCCGACCCCATTACAAACGAGGTGCACGTGAGACCGAGATACGCCGGGATCGCCTTTGCCATCATCCTTGCCACGATCGTGGCCGCGGCATCCGTGGCCGCGCAGGGCGGTGAGAAGTACACCGCGCGCCTCGGATGGGTCCCTGTTGCTGGCGGCCCGGATCGAGCCAACGTCACAGGCAAAGGCACGGCTACTGCAGTCCTCTCCGGACGGAAGCTCACCATCACCGGATCGTTCGAGGGTCTGGCCGCGCCCGCAACGGTTGCGCACCTGCATCGCGGCGTCGCGAAGGGCGCGCGCGGAAACGCGATCGCCGATCTGACGATCACGAAAGCGACGAGCGGGATGATCTCGGGCTCGGTCGATCTGACGATGGAACAGGTCGAGAGTCTGAAGCAGGGCAAACTCTACGTGCAGGTTCACAGCGAGAAGGGCGTGGCTCCGGACGGCAGCAACCTCTGGGGCTGGTTCCTGAGGTAGCGCGATCGCTTCACGCGCGGGCCACCCGAAGGTGGCCCCTACGTTGACGAGGTGTTCGATGATCGGTTTGAAGAAGCTCCTGTCCTTCACGCTCGCCGTCGGGTTCGTCTCGAGCGTGATGCTCGTGAGCGGTCAGCAGCCGCCGGCCGCCGGACCCTTCACCGTCGATCAGGCCAACGCCGGACGCGCCGCCTTTCAAACCAATTGTGCGGGATGCCACGGCAACGACCTGATGGGATATCCACCGCTTGCCGGCTCCGCGTTCGTTGGCAGCTGGGCCTCGCGCAACACGCGCGATCTCTTCGGCCTGATCCAGACGACGATGCCGAGCGACAGGCCGGGGTCGCTGCCCGCCGACACCTACGTCAACATCGTGGCGTACATACTCCAGTCCAACGGACGCACGCCAGGCAACCAGCCCTTGACCGCCACGATGTCTGCGCTCATCGGCGGCGCGCCCGGACAGGCGGCACCCGCCCCCGCTCCAGCGCAGAACGCAGCAGCCGCGCCAGCAGGACGCGGCGCCGGTGCCGCAGGCGCCGCGGCCGGGGGTGGCGGCGGACGCGGTCGAGGCGACGCAGCTCCGATCGTCGGCCTCACCGTGAGCGGCGAAGTGAAGGATTACGCCCGCGTGACCGACGAGATGCTGCGCAATCCCGCGCCCGGCGACTGGCTGACCATTCGACGCGATCAGTTCGCATCCAACTACAGCCCGCTGAATCAAATCACTCGCGACAACGCACAGGAACTGCAGCTCGCCTGGGTGGCGCCGATGGCTGAAGGCGGTACCAACCAGCC
Organism: Vicinamibacterales bacterium; assembly: GCA_035263125.1. Taxonomy (GTDB): domain Bacteria; phylum Acidobacteriota; class Vicinamibacteria; order Vicinamibacterales; family UBA2999; genus Gp6-AA40. The sequence continues at coordinate 3,003 of DATFRP010000015.1, read as the reverse complement.
GTCACCGCTCGCGCACAACGGCACGATCTTCCTCAACAACACCGGCGGCATCATCCAGGCGCTCGATGGCAGGACCGGCGACGTAATCTGGGAACAGCGTCTCGGCGGCAACACGGCGATGCGCGGCATGTCACTCTACGACGACAAGCTGTACATCGCGATGAGCAATGCGCACCTGGTGGCGCTCGACGCAAAGACAGGTAAAGTCGCGTGGGACGTCGCCATGCCGGACGGTCGCGGCAGTTCGAGTGGCCCGATGGTGGCGAAGGGCAAAGTGATCGAGGGCATGGGCGGCTGCCAGCAGTACGTCGACACGAAATGTTTCATCAGCGCGTACGACGCGCAGACCGGCAAGCAGCTCTGGCGCTTCTACACGATCGCGAAGGAAGGCGAACCGGGCGGCAACTCCTGGGGCAGTTTGACGAACCTGTTCCGCGCCGGCGGCGAGACCTGGATCACGGGCAGCTACGATCCCGATCTCAACGTCACTTACTGGGGCACCGCGCAGGCGAAGCCGTGGATGCCGGTCAGCCGCGGCATGTATACGCTCGACAAGGCGTTGTATACGAGCTCCACCGTCGCGCTCGATGCGGACACCGGCAAGCTGGTCTGGTACTTCTCACACGCGCCCGGCGAAGCTCTCGATCTCGACATCGTCTTCGAGCGCGTCCTCGTGGATGCCGGCGGCCAGAATCTGGTGTTCACGATCGGCAAGGACGGGATCCTGTGGAAGCTCGATCGCAAGACCGGCAAATATCTCGGGCACAAGGAGACGATCTTCCAGAACGTGTGGGAGAAGTTCGATCCGCAGACCGGCACACCGATGTATCGCCAGGACATCATCGACCACGAAATCGGTCAGTGGATCGATGGGTGCCCGAGCTCGGAGGGCGGCAAGAACTGGCAGGCGATGAGCCATCACAAGCCGACCAATCAGCTGATCATCCCGCTCAGCCAGAGCTGCATCGCGATTCGCGCGCAGAAGATCGAGCAGAAGGCCGGCGGCGGCAGCGGCGGCGGCGCCGACCGGCGCTTCTACGAGATGCCAGGCACCGATGGCAACATCGGCCGGCTCGCGGCGTTCGACGTCAACAGCCTGAAGGAAACCTGGTCGTTCCAGCAGCGCGCGCCGTTCCTGACGGCGGTGCTCTCGACCGCAGGCGGTGTCGCCTTCGTCGGCGATCTCGATCGATCGTTCAAGGCGGTCGACGTGCGCACGGGCAAGATCCTGTGGCAGACGCGGCTCGCGACTTCGGTGCAGGGATTCCCGATGTCGTTCACCGTCGACGGCAAGCAGTACATCGCCGTGACGACTGGGCTCGGCGGCGGCAGCCCTCGGCTCGTGCCGTCGACGCTCGCGCCGGAGATTCGGGTCCCGACGACAGGTCAGGCGCTGTATGTGTTTGCGTTGCCGGACAAGAAGTAACGGAGGCAACGGGTTCGTAGGTCGAGTGAATGACGGTTCGAAGAGGATCGACAGGCCATGACTACACAATCGAAGTGGGCAACGATGTTCGCGGTGAGCCTCATCGCGGTTGGCGTCACCAGACCCGCCTCGGCTCAGTCCTGCGAGGCGCTCTCCTCTCTCAAACTCCCCGACACGACCATCACCGCGGCAACGTCGGTCGCGGCGGGCGCATTCACGGCTCCCGGACGTGGCGGTCGCGGCGGCAATCAGTTCGCTGATCTACCCGCGTTCTGTCGTGTCGAGGCCACGCTGAAGCCGTCGGCCGATTCCGACATCAAAGTCGAGTACTGGCTGCCGGCGACCGCTTCTGCATGGAACGGGAAGTTCCAGGCCACCGGCAACGGCGGGTGGAACGGCAACATCGACCAGAATGCATTGGCTGCCGGTCTCAGACGCGGGTACGCGACTGCCAGCACCGACACTGGCCATCAGGGCGGCGGCGGTGCGTGGATGCAGAGCCGCGAGAAGATGATCGACTACGGCCATCGCGCGGTGCACGAGATGACCGTGAAAGGAAAAGCGATCGCGGCGGCGTATTTCAACAGCGCGCCGAAGCTCTCGTACTTCACGGGCTGCTCGGCCGGTGGACGACAGGGTCTGATTGCGGCGCAGCGCTATCCCGAAGACTTCGACGGCATCGTCGCAGGAGCGCCCGCACTCAATGCGACCGGACGCGCGGTGTTCTCGATGTACGTCGCACAGAACCTGCACAAGGATGAAAGCGCCTACATTCCTGCGACCAAGTATCCGGCCATCCACAACGCGGTGCTCGAGGCGTGTGATGCGCTCGACGGCGTCAAGGATCGCGTGATCGAGAACCCGCTGAAGTGCAAATTCGATCCGAAGGTCCTGGCGTGCAGCGGCGCCGATTCGCCGACCTGTCTCACCGAGGCGCAGATCAACGCCGCGCGCAAGATGTATCTGCCTGTCGTCAACACCAAGACGAAGAAGGAGATCTTCCCGGGCCTCGCCTACGGCAGCGAGCTCGGGTGGGCGACGTTCGGTTCGCCGCAGCCTTTCGGCATCGGCGCGCAGATGTTCCAGTTCATGGTTTTCAACGATCAGAACTGGGACTTCAAGACGCTGAACTTCGACGAGCACATGGCGCTCGTCGACAAGGCGGAAGCGGGTCTGATCAACGCCCGTGATCCGAACCTTTCGAAGTTCACCTCACGCGGCGGCAAGCTGATTCAGTACCACGGATGGTCCGATCCGCAGATTCCGTCGGCCAGCAGCACGCAGTACTACCAGAGCGTCCTCGACAAGATGGGCGGCGCTTCGAAAGTGATGGACAGCTATCGTCTCTTCATGGTGCCCGGCATGAACCACTGCGGCGGCGGCGACGGCACCGCCACGTTCGACATGGTCACCGCCCTCGAGAACTGGGTCGAGAAGAAACAGGCTCCAGCGTCGATCCCCGCATCGCACGTCACGGAAGGCAAGGTCGATCGCACGCGGCCACTGTGTCCATTCCCACAGGTTGCCTCTTACAAGGGCACGGGTAGTACGGACGACGCTGCCAGTTTCGTGTGTAA
>DATFRP010000014.1:0-10693 GCA_035263125.1 Vicinamibacterales bacterium | reverse complement strand
GAAAATCCGCATTACCGGCTGACACTGGAAACGGCGACTGCGAGGAAACGGAAACAAGGATCAACACGGAGTCGCCCATGAGCAGAGCTCACCCCATGCCATGAAAACGGGGGGCGACGGGGGAAACGGGATCACACGGGGGAAACGGGGGCAACGGAATTCTTGATCACGAAGACCTAAGACTCCTGTTTCCTCCGTTCTCTCCGTTGTCCCCGTGTTGATGCCTTTCTCCGTTTTCTCCGCAGTCTCCGTTTCCGGGGGGCAATGGGCGAACGACATTTTCTGAGCAGTGGCCCACCGGCGCGATCGCGCTGACCACCGGGCATGAAACCGACGGAGAAGAACATTTCATACTCCGTTTGCTCCGTTACCTCCGTGTGAACATCCTCCGTTCTGTCCACAAACCTCCGTGTCCTTACGGCAACGAAGGCGGGGGAAGTGGCTCCACAATTTTCAGGGTACGGGGTGAGCCGCGCTCATGAAGACTCCGTGCGTGTATCCTCACCGTTTCCTCCGAAGTCTCCGTTTCCGTCGCGGCGGGCTACAGTGAAACCATGCCCGCCGATCCCCACCAACCGCTGCGCGACGATGTGCGCCTCCTCGGCGAACTGCTGGGCGAGACGCTGCGCGCGCAGGAAGGAGAGGCGCTCTTCCGGACGGTCGAGCGGGTGCGTGCGCTCGCCAAGAGCGCGCGGGCCGGCAACGACAGCGACTTCCGCGTCCTGTCGGACGATCTTTCACGTCTGTCGCTCGATGACGCCCAGCTGATCGCGCGTGCATTTGCGCAGTTTCTTCACCTGGCCAATATCGCCGAGCAGCATCACCGCGTCCGGCGTCGTCGTGTGTACCAACGTGATCCGGCGGCGCGCCCGCAGCGCGGATCGAGCGAGGAGGCGTTCGCGCGCCTGCTCGGCAGCGGGTTGACGGCGGATCGGCTGTACGAAGCGGTGTGTGCGCTGCGCATCGAGCTCGTCCTTACTGCTCATCCAACCGAGGTGGCGCGGCGGCGGATCGTGCAGAAGCACAACCGCATCGCCGCGTCGCTGGCGGCGCGCGATCGGCAGGACCTCACCATCCTGGAGAGAGACCACGTCATCGCCGCGCTTCGACGTGAGATCGAGGGCGCGTGGGCCACGAATGAAATCCGCGAACAGCAACCGACGCCGATCGATGAGGTGCGCGGGGGTCTCATGGTGTTCGAACAGAGCCTGTGGGACGCGATCCCGCGATTCATGCGTGCGCTCGATCGCGCGCTGCGCGCAAGCGCCGGTCGCGGGCTGCCGCTCGACGTCGCACCGATCCGATTCGGCTCGTGGATAGGCGGCGATCGTGACGGCAATCCCAACGTCACGCCTGAAGTCACCCGTCGCGCGTGTCTGCTGTCGCGATGGGCCGCCGCGGATCGCTACCTCAAAGACCTCGATGCCATGCGTGACGAGCTGTCGATGGAGTCGGGCTCCGAAGAGCTCTATGCGCGGGTGGGGCGCATTCCGGCGCCCTATCGAGAGCTCCTGCGCACGGTGCGGGCACGCATGCTGGCGACGCGTGCGTGGATCGACGCGTCGCTTGCATCCGAGGAGAACGTCGACGCGACCGTTGACGTCTACATCGAGCCGACCGATCTGACGGCCGACCTGCTCCTGTGCCATCGCTCGCTCGAGCAGACCGGACATGCGCTCATCGCGGCGGGACAGCTGACCGACTTCATCAGGCGTGTCACCGTCTTTGGCATGACGATGGCTCGCATCGACATCCGGCAGGACAGCGCGAGACACCAGGAGGCGCTCGCTGAGATCACGTCGGCGCTCGGGCTTGGCTCGTACGCCGATTGGGACGAAGCCGCGCGCCTCGACTTCCTGGTGCGTGAGCTCTCGGGGCGTCGGCCGCTCATTCCGCCGGATCTCGACGCGACCGATGCGACGCGCGATGTGCTCGACACGTGTCGGATGATCGCCCGTGCGCCCGCCGGATCGCTCGGCGCGTACGTCGTCACGATGGCGCGCAGCGCATCCGATGTACTGGCGGTCGAACTGCTGCAGAAGGAAGCACGCGTGGCCGGGCCGCTGCGCGTGGTACCCCTCTTCGAGACCTCGCGAGATCTTCACAACGCCGGCGCCACTCTCGATGCGCTGCTGCGTGTGCCCTGGTATGCCGCGCGTATTCGCGGACGGCAGGAAGTCATGATCGGCTACTCGGATTCCGCCAAGGATGTCGGCCGTGTCTCGGCCGGGTGGGATCTCTACAAAGCCCAGGAAGACGTCATCGCGTCATGTCGGCGACACGGTGTCTCGGTGACGCTCTTTCACGGTCGCGGCGGCAGTGTCGGGCGTGGTGGCGGACCCACGCATCTTGCGCTCAAGTCGCAGCCGCCCGGATCGATCGATGGCACGCTACGCGTCACCGAACAGGGCGAGATGCTCCAGGCGCTCTTCGGTTTCACTGACATCGCCGTGCGCACGCTGGAGGTGTACACGACAGGGACGCTCGAAGCGTGGCTTGCGCCTGCGCGCCCAGCCGCGCAGGAGTGGCGCGACTGCATGGAGCGGCTCGCGGCCGACGCCGCCGCAACTTATCGGCGCATCGTCTACGACGATCCCCGCTTCATCGACTACTTCCACACGTCGACGCCGGAGGCTGATATCGGAGGACTGAACCTTGGCAGTCGTCCGGCGAGACGCGACCGTGGTGCGGGGGTGGTCGGCCTGCGAGCGATTCCATGGCAGTTCGCGTGGACGCAGACGCGCCTGATGCTTGGGGCATGGCTCGGCGTCGAAGACGCGCTCGACTGCGCGATCGCGCGCGGCGAACGTGATCGTCTGATCGCGATGTACCGCGAGTGGCCGCACTTTCAGTCCGAGATCGATCTGATCGAGATGGTGCTGGCCAAGGCCGATGGGCGGATCGCCGGTGAATACGATCGCCGGCTGGTCCCCCCGTCGCTACGCCCGCTCGGTTCGGAGCTGCGCGAACGACTCGACCGCGCGATTCGCGGTGTCCTCGATCTGACCGGGCACCGGGAGTTGCTCGAGTCGACTCCGGTGATTCGCCGATCGATCGACGTTCGCAATCCCTACGTCGATCCGATCAACCTCGTGCAGGTGGAGTTGATGCGCCGACTACGCGAACACCCGGACCCGCACGTGCGTGCCGCATTGATGGTGACGGTGAACGGAATCGCCGCCGGAATGAGAAACACAGGATAGTGCGCCTCTCTAGCGCTTCTTCGCGGACTTCTTCTTCGCCTTGGGGCGTCCGAGATTCCTCGGCGGCGTTCCAGCCTTCATGAAGGCGCGGAGAGCGTCCTTGAATCCGGTCCCCTCCGGCAACGGCCGAATCGTCACGTTTGTACTCTTGACCTTGGCCATCAGGATCTAAGATGCCAGCGTCGGTCGCGAAAGTCGAGCGCGAGCAATGGAAGCGCGACTGGTGGTCGAAAAAAGCGGCGCTTGAAGGAGCGTGTCTATGAGCGGCATGAGGCTCGCGGCTGCGTTATCAAGAGGCGGAGCTCCTTGGCTGGTTGTGTGCGTGCTCATGGTGCCGGCCACTGTGGCCGTGCAATCGATTGACGATGGGCGGAGGCCGGCGGGGAAGCAGTGGCCGGCGGTGAGCGGCGATTGGGGCAATACGCGTCATTCGACGCTCAACCAGATCACCACGCAGAACGTCGCCAGGCTCCGTGCGGTGTGGACGTCTCAGAAGTTCGACCAGCCGGCCGGCACGCGCACGATGCCGCTGGTTCACGACGGCCTGATGTTCCTGTCGTCCGGGCCGTCGGTCTATGCACTCGATGCAAAGACCGGTGCGCGGGTCTGGCGATTCCAGGCCGGTCCGCAAGCGAACATGGGTGCACCGGGACGTGAAGGTGTGGCGGTTGGCGACGGCCTCGTCTTCGTCGGGTTGTCTGATGCCCGCGTCATCGCGTTACGTGAAAAAACCGGTGAGCTCGTGTGGAACAGGTACGTCGGCGACAAGGCACGGGACAAAGGACAGGTGGCCTCCGGCGCGCCGCTCTACGCCGGCGGGCTCGTGTCCATCGGGCTGAGCGCCGACAACGGATGGCGCGGGCAGGTCGTCGCGCTGAACGGAAAGACGGGGGAGGAAGCGTGGCGTTTCTTTGCCGTGCCCGCGCCTGGCGAGGCCGGCTCCGAGACGTGGCCGAAGGGCAATCCGATCTGGCAGCGGGGCGGCGGCGCCGTGTGGCTCGTCGGCGCTGCTGATCCCGATCTGGGCGTCGTGTATTACGTGACCGGCAACGGCGTTCCGCAACTCGCTGGTGAAGGACGGCCCGGCGCCAATCTGTATCTCTGTTCGATCGTCGCCCTCGACATGAAGACGGGCAAGCTCCGTTGGCACTATCAAGTCATCCGGCATGACATCTGGGAGGCGGATATCGCGATCTCGCCAGTGTTGTACGAGGCCCAAGTGGACGGACGTTCGCGCAAAGCGATTGCGGCCATGCGCGCGGACGGCTATGTGTTCATGCTCGATCGCGAAACAGGAAAGCCGTTCACGCGCGTCGACGATCGCGCCGTCTCGCAGAATGGGCTGCAACGGACGGCCGCGACACAGCCGTTCCCGGCAGGAGCCGACAGTGCGCTGCCAGCCTGCGACGTCTGGAAGAAGCAGTCGCTGCCGCGCGGATTCGACCTCTCGTGCGACTTCTACACGCCTGCCTCAGTGGAAAAACCAAACCTGCTGACTCCGTCATTCGGGATGCGCGTCGCGCCGATGGCGTACAGCCCGGACACCGGATATTTCTACGCGACCGGCAACGCCGCGCTCGGGTGGTTGAGGCGCGACGAGAATCCCTGGTTCTTCAGCAACGCGTTCAATCAGCGCGTCCCCGGGCTCAACAGCCTCGGCTATGGCGTGCTCGCCGCGATCGACAGCCGCACGAACAAGGTTGTCTGGAAAAAAGACTTCAGGCCCGGCCGGCCGAGTGGCGCGATGACCACGGCGGGCGGCTTGATGTTTCAATCAGCGCCCGACGGCACTCTGCAGGCGTACGACGCGCGATCCGGGAACATGCTCTGGCAATTCCAGATCGGCGCGGCCGGTGGACCACCGCTGTCGTACGAGATCGATGGTGAGCAGTACATCGCGGCGATCACGCCCGCGGGCGTGTGGGCATTCACGCTCGGAGGAACGTTGGCCGAAGCGCCCGCGCCCTCGCCGCAGCCGCAGGAGTTGTTCACAGGACAGATCACCGACACGACGCAAGTAGAGACCGCGTCACTCGTGCGTGACACCGGGTTTACCGGGTTCCATTACATGACCGATGAATACGCGTTCAGTCCGTATCGGGCGCGCGTCAAGCGCGGCACACAGGTGACGTGGCGCAACAATGGCCTGATGGTGCACACAATCGTCGCCGAAGACGGATCGTGGACGACCGGTCCGCTCAATCCGGCAGACGTCGGCGGGGTGACGTTCGACAAGCCGGGAAGCTACACCTACAGGTGCAAGGAGCATCCGTGGGTGGTCGGACAGATTGTGGTGACTCAATAAAGGTCAAAGGGCAAAGGTCAAAGGGCAACGGTTCAAAGCCGGATTCAGTTGGTCGACGGCGTGGCCCCGCGCTTGAGCGCGTCGATACGCTGTTGCAGTCGCGGGTTCGGGAACTGCTTCACCACCGCCTCGAGCGTCGCGGCCGCTTTGTCTTTCTGCCCTGCGGCTTCGTACGCATCGGCCTGCAAGGTGGCGTGCCGCATCAGCATGAAGCGATTGTCCGCAGGGACCTTGATCGACGTGAGCGTGTCGAGCGCGCCTTGCGGGTTCTTCAGATCGACCAGCATCGACTCGCCGGCTAGCATCTGCACTTCCGGATCCGATGGGAATCGTTTCGCCGCGGCCGCGATCAACTCCGCCGCGTCCGCGGTACGGCCGGCCTTTCGATCGGCCATGGCCTGCTGGTAATAGCCCATGAGCAGCAGTCGTTCGACGTCCTTGGGATCTCCGGATCGCAGGCCCACTCCGCCCGCGTAGTTGTACACGAGGTCGCCGCCGTGTTCGGCCGCCTCGTACACCGCAACGACGGCGGCCACGCCGACGACCGCCGACACCGCGTGCACGATCTTCACCTTCGGCCATCGCCGCAGCACGAGCCCCGCCAGCTCGAGGACGCCGACGCCCATCATGATCTGGTTGGTCCGCTCGCCCCATTCCTCATGCTCCATGACCGGCGGCCGCGCGCCAGGTGCACGTTCCACCGGGCCGTGCGCCGCGGTGCCCGATTGCGCGGAGACGAACGCCGAGACCGCGCCGAGCAGCAGCAGCGTGGTCGCCGTCGGCCCAGCGAACGCGGGTCGTCCGAACAGCGAAACGAGTTTGAACGCCACGCCCACGATGATCAGAACGATCGTGAAGTGGACGACCAGCGGATGGAGTGAAGCAAGAGTCATGTCGATCTCCATTTTATGAGCAGGCCCGGTCGGAGCGCGAAATTGATATCACAGGCGCGCGGAGATTGCAGGGCGCGCAGGGAAAACCTTCCACGCTCTTCTCTGCGCCCTCCGCACCCTCTAGCTCTCGGACTCGCAAGTCCACGCTATCATCCGGTTAAGAGCTTCTCTCGCAGCGCGATGGCTCCGTTCTCTCCCATTCCGCGTCGTCACCCGATCCGCGTCGTCCTGTCGTCGACGGCGTTGCAGCCGTTCGTGTCGGTTGGCAACGCGGCCGCGTTGGCGATCGCGCAGCTCGGGGTCGCGGCCTTCTTCATCTCGGGGATCACACGCGCATTCCTGGGTGATACCGCCGGCTGGTTCGTGCTCGCCGCTGCAGTGCTCGCGGCGTTCGCCCGTGCCATCGACCTGGAGAGTTGGGCGCTGCTCGTGCCTGGCGGCTTCGTCGGCCGTGTGCAGGTCGCCTTCGGTTCGAGTGCCGGGGAGCTCGCCGGCGCGGCGGCGCTGATCGAGCGCCTGTTGCTCGGTGCGCTTGCGGCGGTCGTGGTCGGTCACTACCTGGCTGGCGTCGCGGTCACCGCGATCGCGGGTCTGCGGTTCACCCGCTTCGTCCAGCCCGAAGACGTGTCGACCGTGCTGGCGATCGGCGCGATCGGTGTGCTGTGGATTCGCGCGCGCCTCGGCCGCGAGGTCCGCCGCGACCTGATCGCGCGCGGTGTGTGGCTCGGCATCGGCATCCTGGTGGTGACGATGGTGTGGGGCGTCATCACGCTGTTTCGCGGGACTGAGACACCGTTTGGCGCGCTCATGACGATCCCTTCGCCGCCGCCGTTCACTAGCTGGGCGTCGGTGGACGTGGCAATGGCGATGGTGCTTGGCTTCGCCCTGACGCTCACGGTGATAGGTGGCGGCGAGGCGGTCGCACGCGCGGCGCAGGAGTTTCCGCCGCCCCGCATCCCTGCGTTGCGCCGAACGGCGTACCTGACTCTGTTCTTTGCACTGATGGTGACGGCGCTCGGCACGTTTCTGGAGACGCTGCTCGTGCCTGCTTCCGAGCAGGCGCTGTGGGTCAATGCGCCGCTCGCCGGACTGGCGCAGCATCTCTCGGGACCCGCATGGAGTCGAGGGCTGCTCTCACTCGCCCTCGCCGCCGCGGCGTTGTGCGTTGCGCTGCCCGCGGCCTATGCGGCACTTGGTGACGCCGAGCAGATGCTGCATCGGGCTTCCGAGGACGGCACGATGCCGCGGGGGCTCGCCTCACTGCATTCGAAGTTCGGCACACCTGCACGAGCAGTCGATATGACCGTGCTGGCAATCGTCGTCGTGATCCTTGCCGGGGGCGGCCGTGTCACCTGGCTGGCGCGCGCGTGGGCCATTGCCATCGCGTTGATGCTGGTGCTGACGATCGCGGCGCTCGTCCGGCTGCGACGCCGGCGCCGGGAGCCGCGCCCATTCAAGGTGCCGCTCAACGTGTCGATCGCGGGCCGGGAGGTGGCGCTCGGACTGCTCGTTCCCGGCGTGATCGTCGCCGTCAGCGGGGTCCTCATGATTCTGCTCGGCGATATCGCGTCGATCGCGTCGACGACCTCGATCATCGCGATTGCGTTGTGGCGCGCCGCGATACGGAGCCGTGCGCCGACGGCCGAAGCGCACGCGGAACCCGAGGCGTTCGACCTGCTGCTCGCAGCCGATCTGTCGCTCGATCAGGTCGAAGTGCGTCCCGGCAACGTGCTGGTCCCGGTGCGCAACCCGCATGCGCTGTCGCATGTGCTGGCTGCGCTCCAATTGCCTGGTGATCGCGACATCGTCGTCATGACTGCGCGCGTGATCGATGTCGATGTTGGCGAGGAGCAGGCGGGGCAGCGCACGCCCACGCGTTATGAACAACGGCTGCTCTCGGACGTGGTCGCGCTCGCCGAGCGCGTCGGCCGTCCCGTTCGCCTGCTCATCGTTCCGACCCGCAACGTCGTCGACGCCATCGTCGGCACCGTCGTCCGTCTCCGGTCGTCCGACATCTACGTCGGGGAGTCGACGACGCTGTCGGCGCAGGATCAGGCACAACTCCTCGGCGACGCCTGGGAGCGGGCCGACAAGCCCGAAGCCCTCGACGTCCGCCTCGTCGTCTACCACGCGAGCGGGCGTGGCGATACCTATCACCTCGGCGCGCATCCGCCTTCTCTGGCATCCGGGGATCTCGATCTGATTCATCGCATGTGGCTCGACGCGGTGAAGACGATCGGCCCCCACGTGCACCATCACGACGTCGTTCGAGCAGCGCTCAGAAAAATGGAACACGAACTCACCGGCCCAGACCGCGACGCCGCGCTTGCGGCGATTCGCGATGTCGCCAGGCCTGCGGAGGAACTCGCAGCGCTCCTGCGCGCGAGGGATTACCAGCGCCTGCGCGATCTCATGCGTAACCGACATGCGAGCGACGTCGCCACGTTGTTGACGGCGTTGAGCCTCGAGGACCAGGTCGTGGTCTTTCGAGTGCTGCCTCGCAAAGATGCCGCCGCGGTGTTCGAGTATCTCGCGCAGGAGGACAAGGAATCGCTGCTCAAGGCGATGGCGCAGGAAGACGTTGCCGCGCTCCTCAACAACATGGCGCCCGACGATCGCACGCTGTTTCTGGAGGAACTGCCCGCTGAAGCCACCCGTCATCTGCTCGCGCTGCTGACACCGAAGGAACGATCGGTCGCCGTGACGCTGCTCGGATATCCCGAACAGTCGGTCGGCCGTCTGATGACGCCGAACTACGTGGCGGTGCGGGAGGATTGGACCGTTCGTGAAGTGCTGGACTACGTGCGGACGCACGGGCAGGACAGCGAAACCTTGAACGTCATCTACGTCGTCGACGGTCAGGGCTCTCTCATCGATGACATCCGCATTCGCGAGTTCCTGCTGGCCCCGCTCGATCACCACGTGAACGAGTTGATGGATCGACGGTTCGTCGCGTTGAAAGCGACCGACGAACAGGCCGCCGCGGTATCGGTGTTCCGTCAGTACGATCGGTCTGCGCTCCCGGTGACCGACACCGCCGGCATGCTGATCGGCATCGTGACGATCGACGACATGCTCGACGTGGCTGAAGCGGCGGCGACGCGCGAAATCCAGCGAATCGGCGGATCGGAAGCGCTCGACGAGCCCTACATGCAGGTCGGCTTCCTCAGCATGGTTCAGAAGCGCGCCGGCTGGCTCACGGCGCTGTTCATCGGCGAAATGCTGACCGCTACAGCGATGGGTGCGTTCCAGGCCGAGATCTCGAAGGCCGTGGTGCTCGCGCTGTTCGTGCCGCTCATCATCTCGAGCGGCGGCAACTCGGGATCGCAGGCGTCGACGCTGGTGATTCGCGCACTCGCGCTCGGTGAGGTTGGTCTCCGCGACTGGTGGCTGGTGATGCGCCGCGAGATTTTCGCGGGGCTCGCACTCGGCAGCATCCTCGGCAGCATCGGCTTTCTCCGAATCACACTGTGGTCGGCGTTCTCGGATATCTACGGGCCGCACTGGCTGCTCGTGGCGATTACCGTTGCGCTGTCGCTGGTGGGTGTCGTGTTGTGGGGAACGCTGAGCGGCTCGCTGCTGCCGTTCTTGCTCAAACGCCTCGGCTTCGATCCCGCGGCATCGTCCGCCCCGTTCGTGGCGACGCTCGTCGACGTGACCGGGCTCGTGATCTATTTCTCAGTGGGGCTCGTCGTTTTGCGTGGGACTTTGTTGTAGTAGAGCGAGAGGCGTCCTTGGGTCTTGGTACTTGGGCCTTGGTCCGTCCTCTGGGCGGCCGTCCGTCCTTCGTCCTTGATCCCAACAGTCCGGAGCAGCCGTTACGGGACCAGGGACCAGGGACAAAGGACGGACCAAGCACCAAGCACCAAGGCCCAAGGACTCTGTCCGGCCAAGCCGGACCCTACGTACCTTCCCTGCCGACCAGCGACATCATCGTCGGCACAAACACGAGCGTGACGATTGTCGACACCGACAGCCCGCCGATGACCGCGATCGCGAGCGGCTTCTGTAGCTCGGCGCCCGCTCCGATCCCGAGGGCGAGCGGCAGCAGGCCGAACAACGTGCACAGCGTCGTCATGAGAATCGGACGCAGGCGGATCGCGCCCGCGCGCGCGAGTGCATCGAGGCGCGGCACGCCCTGCTGGAGGAGGGCTTCGGCGTAGTCGACGAGGATGATGCCGTTCTTGACGATCAGGCCGATCAGCAGGATCAGCCCCATGAACGACGAGACGTTCAGCGGTGTCCGCGTGATGAGCAGCAGCCCGAACGCGCCCACCAGCGAGAGCGGCGCG
>DATFRP010000013.1:0-27760 GCA_035263125.1 Vicinamibacterales bacterium | reverse complement strand
TGGTCGGTCAAGCTGTCGTGGAGCCTGCAGCCCGACATCGAGCTGATCGAGAGCATCTGCGAGGAGAACAACAAGGACCTGCCTCATATGGTGGGCAAGTAGCAGGAATCAGGATGCAGGAATCAGGATGCAGCCCTGGGCTAGGATTCAGCCCCTGATTCCTGCTGATTCCTGATTCCTGCATCCTGATTCCTGATCCTCCTGTCACAAACATCTCCCCTCCCCGTTCTACAGGTGAAGCTGTAGAACGATCGTGACTACCATTGCCCGTTCCTTGATGAATGCTCTCGATCAGGTGAACCCGTCAGGTAATCCGGCGGCCGATCCTCCGGCCGAGGCCCTCCGGCTCTTCAACGAGCACGGCGGCGCGATCTATCGCTTTTGCCGGAGCATGCTGCGCAATGAGAGCGAGGCCGAAGACGTCGTTCAAGAGACGTTTCTCAAGCTCCTCCAGCATCTGAAGGCGGACAGCGTTCGATCGAACACTCGGTCGTGGCTCTTCACCGTAGCTGCAAACGCCTGTCGCGATCGGATGCGATGGCGCATGCGGTGGTTGCCGTGGAGCGAAGAGGAGGATCGGCGAACGGTGCCGCCAAGCGAGGACGACGAGGATCGCCGGCGCGCGCGCGCCACCCTGCGCCAGCTCGCGCCCCGCGACCGAATGCTGCTCTCGCTGCGTGCCAACGGGCTCTCGTATCGCGAGATCGCCGTCGCGACCGGGATCCGCGAGCAATCCGTCGGCCGCCTGCTCGCACGCGCCGTCGATCGATGGAAACGCGCGGTGGATCGTCGTCTGGTATGAGGAGTGAGGAACCATGGGTTGTCTGACTGACGTTGAAGTTCAAACCATCGTCGACGGCGAAGCGACTGAGCAGAGCCGCGAGCACGCGGCAACGTGCCTGAGGTGTCAACAGCGTATCGACGAGCGTCGTGATGCGATGAGAGAGATCGCTTCCGCCGTCAACACGATCGGCGATGTGCCGGCGGAGCTCGAGACGCGCGTCCGTCGTGCGGTGACCTCGGCTCCGTCCGTACGGGGATCGACGGTCCTTCGCAGAACACCAGGACCATCATCGTGGCGTCGTGCGAGCTGGATCTCGGCTGCGGCGACGGCGGCTGTCGTGGCACTCTTCGTGTTCTACGTCCTTCCCCGCTTTGGCGCACCGACGCGGTTGTCAGCGTCGCAGGTACTCGAGCGATCGCTGGAGACGCTCGCGAAGACCACGGGCGTGGAGTCACTCGATTACGAACTGACGATCGACGGCGTCGCAGGTGGACCTTTCCGCATCCGACACCTGATCGATCGCGCGAACCCGCACCACTATCGCGTGGCCAGCTACGGAGCCGACGGGCAGCTGCGGACCGCCATCAGCCAGGATCCGGTCCGCCATCAGCGCACACAAGTGATCCAGGTGGATGGGCGGAACTACTTCGTCAGAATCGACGGCATCAATCAGCCGGTGCTCTCTCTGCCGCAGATGGCCCAGGCGCTGGTCGAGTCGGTCATCGGCATGATGCAGGCGACGGCTGATCCCACCTTGACGATGCAGGACAGTCCGCAAGGACGGGAGTACGTCGTCGAGACGCCGCAGGTGAAGCCGAGTGGCGCGGCCGCGACGCTCGACCTCTATCACGCGCGCGCCGTGATCAGCGCCGAAGACTTCCGCATCCACGAGTTCGAAGGAACAGGGGCGTTGCTCAAGCAGCCCTTCTCGGTGTCGTTCAGGCTGATCGAACAGAGAGTGATTGCGGCCTCAGCCGCCGACTTTTCGCTCGAGCCTGGCCCGAACGATGTGGTCCTCAACGGCGTGGCCGGCGATGGTCCACTCGAGGAGCTGTTGACCACCGTCGTACGAGAAATGGAACGCACCGGAGGCCGCTGAACGCGTGGCTCGCTTCGCAATCCATACACAGGCGCTCACCAAGTACTGGGGCGAGGTCGTCGGCGTCGAAGCGCTGTCGCTCGATGTGCCGGAGGGCGAGGTGTTCGGGTTTCTCGGCGCCAACGGCGCCGGAAAAACGACGACGATTCGAATGCTGCTCGATCTCGTGCGGCCGACGAGTGGCACAGCCACGGTGCTCGGGTTCGATTGTCAGCGGCAGGGACTCGAGGTCCGCGGACGCGTCGGATATCTGCCCGGGGAGATGCCTATCTACCCCGAACTGACGGGCGAACGTTATCTGACGTTTCTCGCGTCCCTCGGCGCCCGTCCACCGTCGCGGGCGCGACTCGAGTTCCTGTTTCGACGATTCGACGTCAGCGATCTCGATCTCCGTCGTCGCATGCGCGACTACTCACACGGGATGAAGCGGAAGCTCGGATTGATCCAGGCGCTCATGACCGATGCGCCCGTGCTGATTCTCGATGAGCCGACGTCAGGACTTGATCCGCTGATGATCGAGGCGTTCAGCGAAACGATCGACGAGCTGTCACAGGCAGGCCGGACGACGATCTTCATGTCGTCGCACATCCTGTCGGAGGTCGATCGGGTGTGCCGGCGGATTGGGCTCGTCCGGCACGGGCATCTCGTAGCTGTGCGAACGCTCGCGGAGCTGCGCTCGGCGGCTCCACGGCGGGTCACGATCGTGTTCTCGCAGCCAGTCTGCGCCGACGTGCCGCCGATCGATGGTGTCGTGGTCGTCTCTCGAGAGCCGACACGCTGGGTCCTCGATGTGCAGGGTCCGCTCGGACGGCTGGTGGCGTCGTTGAACGGGTGTCCGATCACAGACCTGAGCATTGCACCGTTCACCCTCGATGACACGATTCTGCGTCTGCTCGGGGAGCAACGGTCGTGATCGCGCTCGTCCGGCGATCGTTCGAGCGGGTCGTCCGGCCACTGCTGGCCATCGGGCTCTTGCTCTCCGCGTTTCAGATCGCGCTCATCGCCTCCGCGTCGTCCATTGCTGCAGATGGCGACGTCGCGGGGCTGACGCGACTCGTCCCAGGCTTTCTGCACAAGTCGCTCGGCCTCGCGCTCGTCTCGTTTGCGGGCATGACGACGATCGGCTTCTTCGATGCCGTCATCGTGATGATCGTCGTGCTGTTTGCCATCTTCCTTGGAACCGAGCCGGCGGCCGATGTCGAGGCCGGATACGTCGATCTGATCCTCGCGCGCCCGCTGCCCCGACACTGGATCGTGAGCCGGTCGGTGTTTCTCATGACGGCGAGCGTCGTTGCACTGATGCTCGCCATGGGACTTGCGTTGTGGCTGGCGCTTGCATGGCTGGCCCCATCGGGTGCGGTCTGGCCGCAAGCGGGCGTCGTGATCACGATGGCCGCGCATCTGATGATGGTGTCGCTGTCGTTTGGTGCCGCGGGACTCGCTGCCGCCGCGTGGGCGAAGCGCCGTGGTTCGGCAGGGCTCGCCGTGGGCGTTGCGGCGTTAGCGCTCTACCTGCTCGACTTTCTCGCCACGATGTGGCAACCGATCGCGGGGCTCGCGCGCGTCTCGCCGTTCCATTACTTTCACGGCGGGGACATTCTCGCTGGCACCGCGAGAGCCGGACTGGACTTCACCGTTCTGGGCGCGATCACCATCGGCGCAATTGCGCTCGCCTATTGGCGACACGGAAGGCGCGATCTCTAGAGGCCCCAGGGCCCAGGCCTCAGGGCCCAGGGCTGTCCAAGGGCCCAGTCAGTCTCAGGCCCTGAGGCCTGGCCCAGCCCTGAGGCCTGAGGCCTGAGCCCTGAGGCCTGTTAAGATTCAGCCCACGCGTGCCCCCCGAATCGATTGCCCATTACCGCATCTCATCCAAGCTTGGCGAAGGCGCCATGGGCGAGGTGTATCGTGCGACCGACAGCAAGCTCGGTCGCGAGGTGGCGATCAAGCTGATCCCCGAGGACTTCGCGAGGGACACCACGCGCATGTCGCGCTTCACGCGCGAAGCGCAAGTGCTCGCCTCGCTCAACCATCCCAACATCGCGGCGATCTACGGCGTCGAGGATCGCGCGCTGATCATGGAGCTGGTCGAGGGTGAGACGCTTGCGGAGCGCATCAAGAAAGGTCCGATTCCGGTCGACGAAGCGCTCGAATTCGCGCGGCAGATCGCCGACGGTCTCTCCGCCGCACACGACAAAGGCGTCGTTCATCGTGATCTCAAACCAGCGAACATCAAGATCACACCGGGCGGGACGATCAAGCTGCTCGACTTCGGCCTCGCGAAAGCCGACGGTCCGTGGACGAGCGCCACGTCGATCGACGACGCGCCGACGCTGACGGTGGCGTCGACCGATCAGGGCCTGATCCTCGGCACCGCCGCGTACATGGCGCCCGAACAGGCGCGTGGACGCAATGTCGACAAGCGCGCCGACATCTGGGCGTATGGCGTAATCGTCTACGAGATGCTCACCGGGTCGCAGATGTTCGCCGGCGACACGGTCACCGACGTGCTCGCGTCGGTGGTGCGGCAAGATCCCGATCTTGCTCGCGTGCCTGCCAACGTGCGACCGATGCTCCAGCGCTGTCTCGAGAAGGACCCGAAGAGGCGACTGCGCGACGTCGGTGATGCGCTTCTGCTGCTCGATGCGCCGGCCATGACGACGGCACCGCGCAACAAGACACCGACCTGGGCGCTCGCAGGAGTCGCCGCGGTTCTTGGTGCCGGGCTCGTCGCTCTCTCGTACATCCACTTTCGTGAAACGCCGCCCTCGGCTGATACGGTCCGTTTTCAGATGGGGCTGCCCGCGAATGTGCGGTTCACGCAAGTCGGTGCCGCGACGATTTCACCCGATGGCCGCAAGGTGGCGTTTTCGGCGTATGGAACCGATGGCGAACCCCGAGTCTGGATTCGTGCGTTCGGCGCACCCGAAGCGACACCGTTGGAGGACGCCAGGACGAACCAGGTTCCTTTCCCGTTCTTCTGGTCACCAGACAGCCGATTCGTCGCGTTCGAGGGAGACGGAAAACTCAAGAAGGTCGCGATCGAGGGTGGCGCTCCGCAGGTCCTCGCTTCATCCCCGAAGCCGGTCCGCGGCCAATGGATACTGGGCGGCTCGTGGAATCGCGACAACGTCATCATCGTTGGCACTGGTCAAGGAATCATGCGTGTTTCTGCCGATGGCGGCACGGTCACACCGGTCACCGCCCTTGGCAAAGATGAACCCGCGCACACGTATCCGACCTTCCTGCCCGATGGCCGTCACTTTCTGTACTTGCGTGGCACCGGTGTCGGCAATCGGCTCGTGGCCGTTGGCGATCTGGATGCCAAACCTGAAGCGCAAAGCACGACGCAGGTGATCAAGACCGACTACGGCGTTCTCGTGGTCCCGGCCGCGTCGGGCGGATCGTCCAAGCTGCTGTTCTTACGTGACAACACGCTGCTGGCGCAGGATTTCGACAGCCGGACGTTCGCGCTCACAGGCGAACCAGAGCCCGTCGCTGATCAGGTCGCGGCCTCGTTCGCCGCGGTGGGCTACTTCTCCGCATCGAGCTCCGGCACGCTCCTTTACCGCACTGTCGCCCCGGACAATCGACAGCTGACGTGGTTCAACCGCGATGGGCAGGCCATCGGCACACCAGGCGACCACGCGCCGTACGGCATCGTGAAGGTCTCGCCCGATGCAACCAAAGCTGCCGTTGTGGTGAACGTCGATGTGCGAGTGCGGCCACCGAACAACGACATCTGGATCGTCGATCTGATCAAGGGTGGAACGACACGGCTCACGTTCGACCCAGCGAACGACACACAACCGGCCTGGTCGCCCGACGGCAAATGGGTCGCGTGGCAGTCGAATCGGAACAACGAGCCCGGATTGTTTCGAAAGGCCGCCGACGGCTCCGGGGTCGACGAGCGCCTGAGCACCTCCACGGTCCCGAGCCAGCTGACGGATTGGACGCACAACGGCTATCTGATCTACGCCTTGATGGGCGACATCTGGGCGCTGCCGGTGCAGCCGGACGCGTCGGGGAAGCGCACGCCAGTTCCGATCGTGACCTCACCCGCGAATGAGTTCGGCGCGTACGTCTCGCCCGACAATCGCTGGGTCGCGTACCTCTCGAACGAGACCGGTCAGCAGGAGTTGTTCGTGCAGCCGTTCAAGCTCGGCGGCGGGACAGCCGCCGGCAAATGGCCGGTGTCTACGCGGGGCTCGCTGGGAATGGCTCGCTGGCGCGGCGACAGCAAGGAGCTCATGTTCATCAACGGCGACGGATCGATCGTCGCAGTCGATATCGCGCCGGGCGCGACGTTTCAGGCTGGCGCGCCGCAGAAACTGTTTCAGCTTCCGCTCGAGCTGATGGGCAGCAACAATCCGGGCGCGCTCGGCGACGCCACGCGCGACAGCCAGCGTTTGCTGCTCATCACACCTGTGTTGGACAACGCCCAACGCGAGCTGTCGGTCGTGATGAACTGGCAGAACAGTCTCAAGAAGTAGGATCGTTTCCCATCCATGCAACTACTCGTGAGCGTCTCGAATGAGGCCGAGGCATATGCCGCGCGCGATGGCGGAGCCGACATCATCGATGCGAAAGACCCGCATGCCGGCGCGCTCGGCGCGGTATCGCTCGACACATTTCGACGCATCCAATCGATCGTGGCCGCTGGGCGTCCCGTGAGCGCCGCGCTCGGCGATGCCGATCGCGAGGACGCGATCGAACGGATGGCGCACGACTATGCGAGCGCTGGTGCCACCTTCGTCAAGGTCGGCTTCGCCGGCATCGGAGACACATCACTGATTCGATCCCTGCTGCGCGCTGCGGTTCGCGGCGCATCCGACGCAGATGGCCACGTCGTCGCCGTCGCCTACGCTGACGCCATGTTCTCGACGCTCACGCTCGACGAGGTGCTCGATGCGGCATCGAGTGCGGGTGCATCAGGCGTGCTCGTCGACACCGCAGACAAAAACGGGCCTGGCCTGCGTTCGTTGATCGATGGCGACACACTCGCGCGTTGGATTTCGAGCGCGCACGATGCGGGGCTGACCGCTGCCGTCGCCGGAAAGCTGGCCATCGACGATCTCGAGTGGGTCCGAGATCGCGGCGCGGATATCGCCGGCGTGCGCGGCGCCGCCTGCGAGAGTGGACGTACGAGTCGCGTGATCGCCGAAAAGGTTCGCCTACTGCGCGCGGCGGCTGCGCCGCTCCCTGCGCCGGCCTAGCCAGTCCAGGAACAAGATGATGTAGCCGATGGTCGCGAGCATGCCGAGGAAGATCAGGGCGTTGACCATCATCTGTCTCCAGCGTAGAAGAGCGCGAGTCCCACCAGAATCAGCCAGATCGCGGCGCCACTGAAAAGAACACGTATCGACATCGGCCGCTCCCCAACGAACTGGCCGAGTACCTGGGTGTACGCGCTCTTCGTGACTGCGGCGTTCCATCTGCGCGTGGTGCTGGCCGAGGAGCCTTGGCAGGCGCGCACATTTCCTGACGAGTGGGATCGATACAAAGCGCGCGTCCCGCGCTGGCTGTTCTGACGTCTACCGGCGCGCCGCGCGATGAGCGTCGACCCCGCCATCGCGCTCCGGCCTGGGTAGCGCGGCTCGAAGCAAGTCGAGGTTGTCGGCGGTCAGTATCGACAGCTTCACACCGGCAGGGACCGCCCGCTCGAAATACGAGTCGACGACGTCCACGCCGACCGCACCGGGAGGCTTGATCAGCACAAGCGATTGCGCACCGATCGTGCCGGCAACCCACGCAGCGATGCTGTCGCTCGTCACGTCCCATGTGTGCGGCAACGGATCGGCCTCCCGCACCCAGTGCGACGGCGCCAGCACTGGCACGCGTCCGGCATCGAGCGCCGCGCGCATCTCGCTTGCGCGATCGACCAGCAACGCCCCGCGCAGGCGCGACACGATCAGATGTGCGTACTGATCCATCGCCAGTATCGCCATCACATGTGCGGCGTCGTCCGAGAGACTGATGCGGCGATCCGTATCACGCACCGCCTCAGCGAATGGGCCGCCGCCGGGGACGATGAGCAGACGTCGTGCGCGGGCGGCATCCGCGATGATCTCGAGCGTCGTGTCGAACGCGTCCGGGGCTGACAGAAGGCCGCCACCGATCTTGACAACGACGTCGACCAGGCGTTCGCTGTGCGACGCGGTCGCTGGCCAGCCTTCGCTCGCTCGCGAGGTACGGCGGTCCGCCGTAGCCTTAGTGGAGGCGGAAGCCCCCGCCCGACGAGAATCGCCGTAGAGCGCAGGCTTCAGCCTGCGCGGATCCACCTCCAACGCCTCGAACAACAGCCCCACGGACGCCGCAGGCGCACAGCGTGCAGCGTCATCGCCAAGCGAATCAGCCAGCATGACGACCTCGAGGCCGGCTGCGTCCGCGGCGGCGGCGGCAATGAACGATCCCAAGCCGGTGACGACCACACGGCGCAGAGACGGATGCCGGGCGATCACTCGCGAGAGTGCAGCCGTCACCCGTTGAATCTGGGCGCGTGCGAGGGTATCAGCCATCGCGGAGATGGCATCCTCGTCCAGCATCTCGCGATCGGCGCAGACCACGCGCGCCAATCGCTCGCCCGCGAACTCGCGTGTGGCGGGACGGCCGTCTGGCGTCGGGCAGGTGTAGTCCCCCGGCGCAAGGTCGCCACGCCACACGTGCACGTCACCGGCAAGCGCGAATCCTTCGGCAGATACTGCTGCGAGACCACCGTCGAGCGGCAGGCGGCTTGCGATCGCTTCTACGGGAGTCCGAAGCGCTCCGGTGTACACCAACTCGCTGGAAGCGAGCCGAGACGGATCGGTCGATCCGTCAGCGACCACAATGCCGTCGACGATCGGGATGATGTCGGTCGTGGTCGTGCCGATGTCGATGAGAAGTGCGTCCGGATGCGATCGGGCCACCTGCCGTGCCGTCGCCGCCCAGTTGGCTGACGCGACCGCAAGTGGCTCTGCGCGTGCCGTGACCGGATCAACGAATCGACCGTCGACCGTGAACACCTGAACGCGCGAGGACGGAAACGCCTCATCGACCGCATCGAGCACGAACGACACGCCCTCGCGCTTGGTGCGAAACATCTGCGAGAGCTCCGCAGTCATGGTGACTGCGTGGAGATCAGACGCCGCTCCGCCACCATCGGCATGCAGCTCGCGCAGCAGCGGCGCAAGCGCACGCGGATCGCGTTGCAGCTCGTACGGACGCGCGCGAACGGCGGCCACGATGCCATTCACGATTCGCGCCATCTTCGTGTTGACGCCGCCGATATCCCAGCCGACCACTGCATGCATGGCAGATCAAAGCCGGCCTCGCCGAAGCCTGGGTGTACGTCCGAGCTGCGGGTCGAGGCACGGCGACAGGGGGATGGCTAGTACGATATCACTGCTTCGGATCTTGGCATTCGAACTCACAGGCGTCATCGACGTTCGAGACGGTTGCGCCGTGCACGCGCGAGGGGGTCATCGCGCACGCTATGAGCCGGTCTCCACGGTCGGCAGCGTCGCAATCGCAGCGGGCGATGCCGAGGCGCTCGCATCCCACTACGTCGACCGACTCGGTATTCACACTCTCTACGTCGCCGATCTGGACGCGATCGTCGGCGGTGCCGTACAGGACGGACTGCTGCGCAGGCTCGCAGCGGCCGGCACACCGCTGTGGATCGACACAGGCATTCGATCGGTCGATGATGCGAGCCGCGCAGTCGAACTCGGCGCAACCTGCGTTGTCGTCGGCCTCGAAACATTGCCGTCGTTCGACATGCTCGAGAACATCTGCGGCGAGATCGGAGGCGATCGCGTCGTATTCAGTCTCGATCTGCGAAACGGTCAGCCGCTGACGCGCGAGCCTGCGATCCAGTCGATGTCAGCGACCGCCATTGCGGCACGAGCGGCTGCCACAGGCGCCCGATCGCTCGTCGTGCTCGACCTCGCCCGTGTAGGTATGGGCGCCGGACTCGATATCGCGCTCCTGACGAACATCAACGAGTCGGCACCGGGTCTCGCATCATTCGCCGGCGGCGGCGTGCGCGACTGGAACGATCTCGTATCGTTGTCAAACGCCGGTTGTTCAGGAGCTCTGGTCGCGACGGCGCTGCAGAACGGTACGATCACCGCCGCACACGTCGCCGCGGCGCGCGACCTCGTACCTGCACCTAGAACCTAGAACCTCGTACCTGCCACCTGGTACCTTTGACCTTACTTTTGCCCTTTGCCCTTTGCCCTTTGACCTTCGCCCTACTTCCCATCCACTGAAAACGCCAGCAACACATTCCCCGGCATGAACCCGATCGAGCTGTATCCCGAGCTCACGAACACCATACCGCCGGCAACGACGGCACCGGGCCCGTTGACCGATCCGCCGCGCGCCTGAATGCCGTTCACCGTCTCGAACTCGTCGAGCGTGTTGAACTCCCACACAACCTTGCCGCCAGACGTGTCGTAGGCGCGCAGATGCCCGTCGAGGCTGCCTGAAAAGGCCACGCCGGGAATCGCCGACACGGCCTGAGGCTGACCGGTGTTGCATCCGGTGCGGCCGGCGCAGGTGTCGCGCGGCGGCGGAGCGGACCATCGCTTCGTGCCGTCGGCCACGTTGATCGCGACCAGGCCACCGGCTTCGCCCGGCTTCTTCTCGAGGGCGTTCGAGAGCGAGACGAACGCCGTCGAGCCGTCGGTCGCAAATCCCCACTCGATGCCGCCCAGCACACCACCTTCTCCGGCCTGCGTCTTCCACGCGATCTCTCCCGTATCCGGGTTGAGTCCGTACAACGCGCCCGACTTCTGACCAGCGAGGAGCATCCGTCGTCCATCGGGCAGCGTCGCGAGCGCGGGCGAGCTGCCGAAGTCGTGATCCGGTCCCGCTTTGTCGGGGCAATTCAGCCGGCCGTCGCCCTTCGCTTCCATACAGGCCACGTTCCACGCGTCGCCCTGCAGCGCTTGACGGGTCCACAGCACACGTCCCGTGTCCATCGCCAGCGCCATGATCGCGTCGGTTTCCGGCGCCGGCGGATTCGAGTAGCTGTCGCCGGTCGTGATGTACATCCGATTGCGTTCGGGATCGAGCACCGGCGCGGACCACACCGAACCGCCGGATGGTCCCCACAGCTGCGTGCCGCGCGCGCTCTTCGTCGTCTTCTGCGGTGCCTGCGTGATCGTGTTGGTCTTCCAGAGTTGCTTGCCGCTTCGTGCATCGAGTGCGACGATGCTGCCGCGGAACGTGCAGCATTCGTAGGTCGGAATCACGGCCGTGCCTTCTTCGAGCGAGGACACGGGCACATAGAGCCGGCCCTCATGAAACACGGCGCCGCCGGTGATCATCGCGTCGAGATGCGTCTCGATCTGCACCTTCCACTTGCGCATGCCGGTCATGACGTCCAGCGCGTAGACGTTCGCATGCGCGTCGCCGAAGTAGACGGTGTTGCCGGCGCGATCCACGACCGGCGTGGACCGGACGCTGGCATCGGCTTCGAAGGCCCACGCCACACATCCCGTCCGCGTATCGAGCGCGTAGACCATGCCGTTGCGGCTGCCGACGATCGCGCGCGAGCCGACGACAGTGACCTGCGAACCCGAGGCCGAGACACCCGGAAGCCCGAACGCCCATTTGAGTTTCAGCTTGGGCACATCAGCAGCCGAGAGGCCAGCGGCCGCGGCCGACTGGAAGCGCGTATTTCGCAGATCGCCACCCCACCCGTTCCATGCCGCACCCGACAGCGCATCCTTCGGCGCGTTCGCGGCGGTGCAGTACGCGCTCTTGTTGATCGCCTCGAGCGGCGCTCGATACGAGCCCGGCGCGCGACCGGTCACGAACGCCGCTACCGCGCGGCGTTCCGCGGGAGAGAGCGACGCGCCCTGGCGGCGCATGCTGAACGAGCTGAGCGCGGTCTCGACCGCTTCCGGCGAAAAGCTTTTCAGCGCTTCACGGCTGGGCATGCGCGGGAGCGATCCTTCGTGGCAGCCGGCGCAATGCTGTTTGTAGACGGCTTCGCCGTTCGGCGTCTGCGCCGACGCGATCAGGGGCACGCCCCACACGAGAACGACGAGCGCAACCAGGCTTCGCATATCGCTCCTCCAGAATGGTCAGGGCAATGCTACGCGATACACCGCCGACTGTCCGAAATTCTCTTCAACTTCCATCTCGATCGCGGTCAGGCCGCGGGCGCCTTGTTTCTCGAGCTCCGCGTGCAGGCGTTCGGTCAGCATCTGGGCGAGCATTTCGACGGTCGTATTCGGAATCGGCAGCAGCGCGCAGTCCTTGCGGGGAAAGACGTACCGGGGCTTGCCGTCGACCGAGACCGACACCGAGTCGCCCTCATCCTTCACTCCGACCCTATCGCTCTTCGTGGGCAACAAGACGAGGTGATCGATCTCATCGCACAGCCGCTTCATGATGCGCTTCAGCTCGACGAAATCGAAGACAAACCAGCTCTCCTCGTTGAGCGCGCCCTCGATCGTCACGCGTGCCCGATAGTTGTGCCCGTGCAGTCCCTCGCAGCGATGGCCGGCGAACGTGATGAAATGCGCCGAGGCGAAGACGAGATAGTCTTTCGTGACCGTCACGCGGAATTCACCGCGTCTGTTCATGGATGCCTCACAGGTCCGCCTGAAGGCGGACACTACGTACGAAAAGGCGGACACAACGTACGAAACGCGGACCTACGTACGAAAACCTCGCGCGAGCAGCACCACGAAGATGGCCGCCGTCGCCAGATCCGCGGTAGTGCCGGGATTGAGCGTGTGCCGCACGTCGCGTAACGCCCGATCCATATCATCGATCGCCTGCCGACCGGTTGCCGAGCGGACGCCGCCAGCCTCCAGAACGGAGCGGGCGCGCCGCGAGACCTCTTCCGCCGGGGCGAGCCCGGCGCGCCGGGCAATGTGGGTATCGGGCTTCTTGGCGAGCAGCGTCAAGAAGGCCTCGACGATCGCATCGTCCCACGCGAGACCGTCGGCCCGGGCGCGGTCGAGCGCCGGCGCGCCGACGGTGAACGTCAGTTCGAATCCGGTCGCATACTCGCTGGCGACGCTGTCGCGTTCGGCGGCAAGGCCCATCACCTCGCGCAGCGTCATCGTCGGTTCATCGGCGACGTCCTGCGCGTCGGCCTGGCCAAGCCCTCCCGGTTGGGCCAGTCGAATCGCCGCATAGACGTCGCGCGCATCGCCGACCGTCGTCTCCGCCAGCACCTCACGCACGCGCGATCGCAGAAACGTAATGGGGTCGGGAGTCATTTCCCGCATCTCCGCGAAATGACTCCCGACCCCATTACCTCCGACCCCAATTGCCGCCTGCGCGAGCGGGGCGAGCAGGAGGACGATCCCGAGGTTGGTGTTGGTGCTCGTCCACGCGCGCGTCGATTCGATTGCCGCACGTACTGTCTGGCCCAGCGGGCGTTGGCCGACACATTCGAATGCCGGGCCGATCGCGATGGCGCTGGCGACGAAGTCCTCGTAGCGCAGATCCTGGAACGGCCGACCGGGCGACACGTTGCCCGGCTTCGGCGCGCTCGCCTCGAGCATACACGCCAGTTGCGCCAACGAGGTCACTTGCACGGCGGCAGCGCGCGGGCTGACGACGCTCACGCAGGCAGCACCTCATTGGAACCACGTGACGACGCGCGGCGGGCCTGCACACGCGCCTCGACCTGCATCACGATCGCACCCGCAACGTCTACACCAGTCGCGCTCTGCAGCCCCTCCCATCCGGGAATGCCATTGACCTCGAGTACGAACACTTCGCCGTCACGCGACGGAAGCAAATCGACGCCTGCGTAATCGGCTCCCACGGCCGCAGCCGCGCGCACAGCGAGACGCTCCCACTCGGACGACAGCTCGAATGGCCGTGCCGATCCCCCTCGCGCGACGTTGGTGCGCCAGTCGCCTTCCGGTGCACGGCGTTCGATCGCGCCGATCACACGGCCACCGACGACGAACGCACGGATGTCGCGGCCATCGTGCTCGATCGCCCGCTGCACGTAGAACACGGCGCGCGTCTGATCGAGTGCGCGCACGACTCGAAACGCGACGTCCGGATCGGAGACCCGGACCATGCCATGACCAAGGGAGCCGAAGATCGGCTTGATGACGACGTCGCCCATGGCCCTGACCGCAGCCATCGCCTGGTCCACGCCTTCACAGACGATCGTCTCCGGCGTCGGCAGTCCGGCTTCTCTCAACAAGGCAGTCGTGTAGAACTTGTCGACACTCCGCTCGATCGCGCGCGGCGTGTTGACGACGGGGATGCCGCGGTCCTCGATCCAGTGCAGCGCGTCGACGCGGTAGATGATCTGCTCGAGCGATCCGCCGGGAATGATTCGCGCGAGCACGACGTCGGCCTCGAAGATTGGAACGTCCGCGCTCGAGAGACCCGGCGCCGGGTGCGTCTGCCCTCGACGTTGCTCGGGCCCAGGAAGACCCGCCCCTACACGACCGAGGCTGGCGACCAGACCCTCATAGGGCAGCACGACGCCGATATGCTCTCGTTCGGCGAGCGCGCGACAGAGTTCATCGGTGTGCCAACCGGTTCTGGCGCTCAGAATCACTGCGCGCATGTCGTCAACTCAACACTCAACACAAAACTCAAAAAGAGAGCAAGGAGACACCGAGCACCTACTCGAAGAGCGACGCGCGCAAGACATCGACGTTGACCTGACCGGCGTGGAACGTACGGCCGCTGGTCAGGTTCGTCAGCCAGACTTCGGCCGGGCTGAAGAGCAATGGATCGATCTTATAGAAGTCGTTGTCGTAGCGTTTGAAGATGTCGTAGAAGGGTGTGCCGTAGTCCGTCGAGGTGTTCGACGGCAGCCGCTCCGCCAGCGCGGCCAGCTCGTTGTCGTCCGCACGAACGGTGTATCGAGCCTGGCCTCCATACAACACACAGTCGTTGGTACGGCCGATCGCGCGCATGTCGCTTTTCGCCACGGGCGGGAGCGGCGCCGTGCCGACCGCGCTCACGACCTTACGCACATCGAAGCCGAGTGTGTCCATCTTGTGGAGGCCGGTCTCGATCGACCGCGCGACGATCTGCACGCCGCCCGCGAGACTGGCCGTCGGCGCAATGACGAACGTGATCGCCTCGGGCGGGAGCCCCGCCTTCTTTGCGACCCACGCCGACGCCGGCGCGTCCGGCAACGCACGTCCTTCGAGCACGAGCACTCCTCGCGTCGCCTCTTCGCCGTACGCAAGCTTCTCGAACAGCTCTTTCTCGACGCGTGCCTTCGCTCGAAGCGGACCTGAGCCCATCGCAAAGAACCCGTCCGGATTGATCGCCCATCCCGCGTACTGCGATGCCATGCACGAGACCGCCGGATGATCGGTCCACACCTGCACTCCGGACCACGACTCACCGCCGATCGAGAGCGTCACGAACTCGACCTGGCCGAGGCCGCCCATGCAGATCTCCGCCATCGCACGCCCCGCAGCCAGCCCGCCGGGCACCTGCACTCCGGCGTCCACGACGCGCGCGCCGTTTGCGAGCTGATGTACGGCGAGCCGCCACTCCGCCGCACGCTCGGCGCACTGATCCGCCAGCGCCCACGCACGGGTGTTCATTCCGAGATCGGCCATCCGTATAGCCTAGTAGAATCTAGCGCCGCCGCCGGGCCACGAAGACGGAGGAACGGAGAAATCAGGCCACGAAGATCACAAAGAACACGAAGTTGGAGCAACGGAGGAGGCCTTCGCTCCGTTTCTCCACTTTGTGATCTTCGTGATCTTCGTGGCCTGTTTTCTCCGTGTCTCCGTTCTTTGTGTGCTTTGTGGCTCTATCGACGCCGCGACTAAAATGAACGTCCGCATGACTACCCTGACCCGGATCGTCGGTGCCCTGGCGATCGCCGCAGCGCTCTCGACGTCGATCGGCGCGCAGTGGCCGTCCTATCCAACGGCTGGCACCCCACGCACCGCCGACGGCAAGCTGGACGCGAGTGCGCCGGCACCGCGGACGCCCGACGGCAAGCCCGATCTCTCCGGCATCTGGAACTACGCAGGCATCCTCGGTTTCCGCGGCCGGCCGCCCGATCCGCCGCCCGGCACACCACCGCAGGCGACGTTCTGGAACATCGAAGCGGGACTCAAGGAAGGACTGCCGTTTCAGCCGTGGGCGGCGGAACTCCGCAAGCAGCGCATGGCGACCGACAGCAAGGACAATCCTGATGCGGCGTGCCTTCCGCTCGGGCTGATGCAGCTGCACACGCACTCGCAGCCGCGGAAGATCGTTCAGAGTAAGGACCTGATCGTCATCGTCTACGAAGCCAACGCCGGCCTGCGACAGATCTTCATGGACGGCCGTCCCGCCCCGACGAACGATCCTCAGCCGTGGTGGTTCGGCTACTCGCGTGGCAAGTGGGATGGCGACACACTCGTCGTCGAAACGACCAACTTCCGCGATGATGTGTGGCTCGACGTGAACGGTGCGCCGCTGACATCGGCCGGGAAGATGATCGAACGATTCCGGCGCCCCAACTTCGGCACGCTCGAGATCGATGTGACGATCGATGACCCGAAGGCGTACACGAAGCCATGGACCGTTCGCGTGAACCAGCGACTCCTCGTCGACACCGAACTGATTGAGTTCGTCTGTCTCGAGAATCAGAAGTTCAACGGACGTGCGAAGTAAGTCTGCGGCATCCATCGCCGCCGTTCTGTGCGCGATCCTCGCGACAATTACGGTGTCTGTTGTCGTCGCGACCCTGGCGCTGGCTCAGACCGCCGGCGCGCCAACGCTCTTCGAAGGCGCGCGTCTCATCGACGGCAATGGCGGGGCGCCCATCGACGATTCGGCCTTCGTCGTCGAGAACGGCCGGTTCACCGCGGTCGGACGACGTGGCGAAATTGCCGCGCCCCGTGGCGGAAATGTCGTCAGCCTGCGCGGGAAAACGGTCATACCCGCTCTGGTCGATGCCCATAGCCACCTCGGTTACACCAACGTGGCAGCCAGTACGACTGCCGCGGCCAACTACACCCGCGAGAACGTGCTCGATCACCTGCATCGCTACGCGTACTACGGAATCGCGGCGACGCTGAGCCTCGGGCTCGATCGCGGAGAGATTCCCTATCAGCTCCGGGCCACCGCGAACCCTGAAGCTGCGCTCTTTCTCACCGCAGGACGGGGCATCGCGATGCCGAACGCCGGACCAGCCGCTGACTACTGGAAGGACGCGGCGTACGGCGTCACCACTGAGGCCGAGGCGCGGAACGCCGTGAAGGAGCTGGCGGCGAAGAAGGTCGACATCGTCAAGATCTGGGTCGACGACAGAAACAAGACGGTCACGCCGCTCCCGCCGTCGCTGTATCGACCGATCATCGAGGAAGCGCACGCGCACAAACTTCGAGTGGTTGCGCATGTGTACTACCTTGCGGACGCGAAGTTGCTGCTTCGTGCCGGCATCGACGGCTTTGCCCACGGTATCCGTGATCTCGATGTCGACGAAGAGATCATCGGTCTCTTCAAGCAGCGACCGCAGGTGTTCGTGATTCCCAACCTGCCGGACACGCCGCCATCGACGAGCGACCTCGTGTGGCTGAGTGAAACGCTGCCGGCGCAGCAGATCGATGCGATGAAGAAAACCGCAGTGGCTACGCCCGCGCGGCCGCGACTCTTCGAGGTGCAGGCACGCAACCTTGCACGTCTCAACGCCGCCGGCGTGCGAATCGGGTTTGGCACCGATGCCGGCGTCGGCGCACCATATGGCTTTTCCGCGCACACTGAGCTCGCCGATATGGTCGCCGCGGGTATGACGCCGGCACAGGTCCTCGTCGCGGCCACGCGCACGTCGGCGGAGATTCTCCGACTCAATCAGCTCGGCACAATCGCTCGAGCAAAGAGCGCCGACTTCATCGTGCTCGACGCCAATCCGCTCGACGACATCAAGAACACGCGGAAGATTGCAGACGTCTACCTGCACGGCGCGCGCGTCGATCGCGCGCGCCTCCGTGCGGGATGGACGAAGTGACAGACGCAGTGTCCGGCTCCAGACGGACGTGCCCGAGCGCAGTTGCGTGTTGAACGCCGGCAAGCCCGATCGGCGCCGCGGAAAAAACGCGCCTTCGGATCCACCCCGTTAGCCCACGTTTATCTTTCCAGCCAGCGGAAAGGACGTCGCCGTGTGGGCCCCCTTCGGCGCGTTTTTAGTTTCTTCGCTGATCGCGTCGCCTTTAGGGCTTACCGCCGTTCCGCACGCAACTACGCTCGGGGAGCAGTCCCTAAAGGCGAACACTTACATCCGTCTGGTCCGGATGGAGCAGAACATTAGGCTTGTGGTGTGGTCCGCGGGTTCATGGGTGTTGGGCGGCAGCCGCGTGAGCAAGGCCGACGCAGTGCGACCGGGTGATGCAGGGAGCCGGAACGCGTTCGGCGCGATTCACCGCGTCGACTTCCGTCAACGCGTTCGAGTTGCAGTGAAACAGCTCGGACGTTTTGTGCCGCGTAACAGATCGGCATCGAGTCAGACCATAGTCGAGGCGGGGGCGACAGCGTACGAGACGACGGACGCGTTCCCGGCCGCAGCGTCCGCGGCTGCCGGCCAACACCCATGAACTCGTGGACACGGAGTCGACCGGCAAGTTACTGAACCGATCATCTGTGTGCGGCTAAAGCCTGGCATTGCGTACGACCTGACGTACGACCTTACGTACGACGTTACGTACGGCGCTACGTACGGCTCTACGTACGACTGCGAAGCGACGCGTGGAGCTCGCGTCCGATGCGAGCGACGAGCGGCGGCACCGCCTTCACATCTTCAGGCCCTGTGTGGAAATTGACGATGCAGGCGCGCAGCGCGTAGCGACCTCGAACGACGGCGTTCGAGACATACGCGTCGCCGCCGCGCTGGATCGCGTCGAGCAGCGCTTCGTTCAGCGTGTTCAGATAGCGTTCGGTTTCTTCAGCCCCGATCGCCGACCGCAGGTCCGGGGGCACGTATCGGAACGTGACGATGCTGAGCGACTGCGTGAGAAGCTCCAGCTCGGCGTGCGCGGACACGTCCGCGGCCATCGCGCGCGACAGGTCGATGTCGTCGGCGATCATCCGGCGGTGGCCTGCCGCACCCACCTGTTTCAGCGCCAGCCACACCTTGAGCGCGCGGAACCCGCGAGAGTTCTGCGGACCGTAGTCCACGAAGTTCGTGACACGCTCATCGAAATGGTAGTAGTCGGGGTGATACGAGAACGCGCGGCGAAGGGCCGCCGCATCGCGGACGAGCGCACAACCGGCCTCGAGCGGCGCGTACAGCCACTTATGTGGATCGATCGCGACTGAGTCCGCATCCGTCAACGCACGCAGATCCGGCGGTGCATCGAGCACAGCCGCGGCCACGCCTCCATACGCGCCGTCGACATGAAACCAGATTCCCTTCTCTCGACAGAGTCGAGCGATCTCCGCAAGGGGATCCACTGCACCCGTACCGACCGAACCGGCCGTGCCGATCACGATCAACGGAACGTAACCCGCCGCGACGTCGTTTTCGATCTGTCGCTGAAGCGCGCTGACATTCATCCGCAGGTCGTCGTCCGTTGGAATCCAGCGGATCGCTGACGTGCCGAGACCGGCGAGGTCCGCCGCCTTCTGAATCCAGGTGTGAGTCTCCTCGGACGCGTAGACGGCGAATCGACGATCCGATCCGGCGATGCCATCGCGTCGCACATCCCATCCGGCACCGGCCGCGCGTGCCGCCAGAAAGCATACGAAATTGGCCATGTTGCCGCCGCTGACGAGGATCCCGCCGCAGTCGATCGGATACCCAATCAGCTCTGCGATCCATCGGATCGTCTGCGCTTCGATCTCGCTTGCCGCAGGCGAGAGCGTCCAGGCGCCGACGTTCGGATTGACTGCGGAGGCCAGAAAATCTCCCAGGATCCCGATCGGAGACGGCGGCGACGTGATGTAGCCGAAGAATCGCGGGTGTGCGTTGAAGAGCGAGTGCTCGAACAGCCCTCGCGCCGTCGTCGTCAGGAGTTCGCCCGCGTCGGTTCCGGCGTCCGGCAACCCGTCGGTGAGGCCGAGCGCCTCGCGCACTGCTGAAGGCGATTCGTTTCGCGTCACCGGTCGGCCGGGCACCGACTCCAGGAACGCCGCGATCTCATCGACCAGCGCGTAACCAAGCGTGCGAAAGCGCTCGGTGTTCATCGCCAGCGGCGTCTTCCGCTCGGGTCGTGTCATCACCATTCGGTTGCTCTCCCAGTTAGATCTTGACGTGAATCAACGCTCCGAACAAACGCGCGTCGGTGTCAAGGCCCGTCGTGACGGAGGGCGCCTCTGAGGTCGGCCGCAGGATTCGCTTGCGTCTCGCATCGCACGGCCCTAAGGTATCGCAACACTTCAGGAGGGCCCTGTCGATGCGAACCAGTACGATCGTTGCGATGGGTTGTTTCGTCCTCGTTGCCGCGGGCGGGTCTGCATCGGCCGATGATGCACCCACGCTGTACAAGCAGCTCTGTGCCACGTGCCACGATGCAGGGGTGGGGCGCGCTCCGACCAAAGACGTGCTGCAGGCGATGACTCCCGAGCGCGTGCTCGCCGCAATGGAGAGCGGACCGATGCTCTCGATGGCGTCCGGTCGCACGGGCGTCGAACGACGCGCGATCGCCGAGTTCGTGACCGGAAAGTCCTTTTCATCTCCCCTCGACCTGACGCCATCGACCCAGGCGATGTGTCGCACGACGTCAGGCGAATTCGCTAATCCGCTCGCAGGACCCGCGTGGAACGGGTGGGGCGTCAACACGCAGAACACCCGGTATCAGGACCGCGCGAATGCAGGACTGACCGCGACTGACGTGCCGAAGCTGAAAGTGAAATGGGCGTTCGGCTTTCCTGGCGAGCTCAGTGCCGACGCGCAGCCATCGATGGCGGGTGGACGCGTGTTCGTGGGCACGCAGAGCGGCACGGTCTACGCACTGAGCGCTGCTACGGGGTGTGTGCACTGGACCTTTCACGCCGATGCCGCAGTGCGTGCAGCGGTGACCATCGCGCGCATCGACACGAAGACCGGTCCGCGCTACGCCGCATTCATCGGCGATCGATCTGGCAACGTCTATGCCGTCGACGCGTCGACCGGGATGTTGATGTGGAAGTCGCATCTCGACGATCACCCCTTCGCTCGAGTGACCGCATCGCCAACGTTCCATAACGGCCGGCTCTATGTCGGTATCGCGTCGGGCGAAGAGACGGCGGGCTCGACGGCCGACTACGAGTGCTGTACCTTTCGCGGAAGCCTCGTAGCCCTCGACGCGGCCACGGGCGCACGCATCTGGAAGACCTACACCATCACCGACGAACCGTCGCGTCGCGCAAAGAACAAAGCCGGCACGCAGTTGTGGGGACCGTCGGGCGCACCGATCTGGTCAAGCCCGGCCGTCGATACCCGGAAGAACGTCATATACGTGACGACCGGAAACAACTACACCGGGCCAGCCAGCGAACGAAGCGATGCGTTCGTCGCCTTCGATATGGCGTCGGGAAAGATCCTCTGGTCGAAACAGATGTACGCCGGCGACGACTGGAACACGTCCTGTCGCCTCCCCGACCAGGTGAACTGCACGAACAAAGATGCCCCCGACTTCGATTTCTCGTCGCCCCCCATCCTCGTCACGCTGCCCAACGGACGACGCGCGCTCGTCGCCGGACAGAAATCGGGCATGGTGCATGCGATCGATCCTGATCGCGATGGCCAGGTTCTCTGGCAGCATCGCGTGGGTAAAGGTGGCATCAACGGCGGCGTGCAGTGGGGCTCGGCGGCCGACGCGTCCAACGTTTATGTGGCGCTTTCCGACCTTGGCCGCATTGCCGTCCCGAACAGCCAGGCCACGGTTCCGGATCCCGAGGAAGGTGGCGGCATGTTCGCGCTGAGCCTGGAGAACGGACGAGAGGTGTGGCATACACCTCCGCCGCATGCCTGCCGCACGCGCGAGCGATGCAGTCCTGCGCAGTCGGCCGCTGTCAGCGCGATCCCCGGCGTCACATTCTCCGGCGCAATCGATGGACATCTTCGCGCCTACTCGACCACGACGGGCGCGATCCTGTGGGATGTTGACACGGTCGGCCCACACCCTACGATCAATGGCGTCGCCGGACGCGGCGGGTCGATCAACGTCGCGGGACCCGCGGTGAGCGGTGGCATCGTCATCACCAACTCGGGCTACGTGCAGAACGGCATGCCCGGAAATCTGCTGCTGGCGTTCACCGTCGACGGAAAATAGGGACGGGATCAGATCTTGGTTTTTGCGGCGCTGCGGGTCTCGGGTGCAAAAATCAAGATCTGACCACGGTAATCCGGCGCGCCTCTTGCACTGAGAAAATCAACGGGCGCGCCTGGTTCAGATGCAAGCCAACCACGAACTGGGGCAGTGCCAAGAACTGAGGGACACATGATCAGAGCGATCCTCTTCGGCGCAGTCATCGTTGCTTTGGCGGGACCATTCGGTCTGACCGCCGAGGAGACCTCTGAGAAGGATTTCACGGGTGTGTACTCGTGCGAAGGAACCAATCCCGATGGCCGGCCGTACGTGGGCCTCGTGGAGATCCTCAAGGTCGAGGGCACATACCTCGTCAGATGGACGATGCCGAACGACACCCAGGTGATGGGAGTGGGCATCTTCAGCAACGGCGTGCTCGCCGTCAGCTATTACGGCGGCGCGCCTGCGCTCGTGGTGTACTCGTCGACGACCGACGGTCGTCTCGACGGAAAATGGACCATGGGCGGAGCCGAAGGTCTCGTTTTCAAAGAAACACTGACCAAGATGCCGGATAGTCAGCCGCACCAGCCGATCAAGAAGCCCTCGCCCTCGCGCCGCAGGTTCGAGCTGTAGAACGAGGTCCGGCTAAAGCCGGACGCTACGAGCGAATCAGCGGATTGCGATGGGCGCCACCGTCGATCCCGTCCCGCCTTGTATCTTCAACGGCTCGACGACAAGCGCGAACTCGTGGACGCGCTTGCTGGCCAACTCGTCGAGCCGCAAGTTCTCCAACAGGTGAATGCCGTTGACAACGAGCATGATCTGATGAACCGGCCCCGCGAGCTGCGGGTTGGGATTGGGCGTGATCTCGACGGCACTGTTGTCCGCCCCGACGAGCATTGGATCCTGCTTTGCCAGCCACTCCGCCGCCGCAGTTCCAAGACCCGGACTCACACGCTGATACCGCGCATTGTCCTTGCCCCAGAGCGAGCCCCAACCCGTGTGCACGAGCACGGCGTCGCCGGGGTTGAGTGAGACCTTCTGTTCAGCCAGCGCCTGCTGCAGATCCTGCGGCGTGATCTCGTAGTTCTCAGCCAGCACGGGCACATGTTTGAGCGACGCGACGTCGATGAGCACGCCGCGTGTGATGAGCGCGCCCACCTGCTCGATGCCAAGCTTCGAGAAGCCGCTGCGAGTCGCCGTCTCCTCGAGCGTGAAGCAGTTGTACATGCTGCTGCCGATCATCTGGTGGCTGAAGGTGTCGAACTGCGTGCCGACCTGCCCGATTTCGGCGACAACGAGCTCTTCGTTCGAGCCGCGGTGATTCGTCCCTGGATCGTTTCGCGTGCGCTTGGTCAGGATCTCGAACCGTCGTCCAGCGGGGAGCGGCATCGATTCCGACAACACGCGACCAAGCTCGAACACCTCCCCGGTCTTGATCAACCGAGTGGCACGGAGCACGGTCTCCGGCTTCATGTGATTCCCCGAGCCGCGCTGATCGCCTTTGCCCCACTTCGATGGGCATCGCTGGCTGTCCGAGGGCGGCTGCCATGATTGCGCCGCGGACTGGGAGACAACGCCGATCACAATGAACGCGACGAATACGGATGTGCGCATCACACGACCTCCGGGCGAGCGCAGTCTACTCCTCAACACGGGGGAAACGGGGGGGAACAACGGAGGGAACGGAATTAACACGGAGGGAACGGGGGTAACGGAGCTAACGGGATTAGTTGTTCGATGCCTTCGTCGATTGCGAGACTTCTGGTATCTCCGTTTCCCCCGTTTTCTCCGTGTGATTCCCGTTATCCCCGTTTTCCCCGTTAACTCCGTGTGATTCCCGTTTCCGCCGTTTTCCCCCGTTCCCCCCGTGTGATCCGGCGTTCCCTCCGGCTCCTCCGTTCCCCCTGTAACGCGGACGACACTGGCGGCACTCCCCTGTTGGAACGCACAAAGGGAGGCCGACCGTGGCACAAATCGACGAAATCAACGAGGACCTGTTCCGCATCTCCATCTACGTCCCGCAGTTCGACCTGCAGTTCAACCACTTTCTCGTCCGGGACCAGGAACCACTGCTGTTTCACACCGGCATGCGAAAGATGTTTTCCGAGGTTCGCGATGCCGTCGCCCGGATCATCGACCCGGCGTCGCTGCGGTGGATTAGCTGGAGTCACTTCGAGGTCGACGAATGCGGCGCGTTGAACGACTGGCTCGCGATCGCGCCGAACGCGCAGGGGGCGTGCAGCCAGGTCGGAGCCGCGGTCAACATCGAGGACTTCGCGATCCGGCCGGCGCGCGGCCTGGCGCCCGGCGAGATCCTAAATACCGGTCGCCATCGGTTCCGGTGGATGCCGACACCGCATCTGCCTCACGGCTGGGACGCGGGCGTCCTGTTCGAGGAGACAGATCGCGTGCTGCTCTGCTCCGATCTCTTTCATCAGATCGGTCAGGTCGAGCCGGTCACGCAGGCCGACGTCCTCGGACGATGGGAGCGCGCGATCGCGGAATATCAGGCGCATCCGGTGCTGATGGACTACATGCCGTTCACGCCGCGCACCCGTCAGCGGCTCGAGACACTGGCGTCACTCGAACCGCGGTATCTCGCCGCCATGCACGGGTCCACGTTCGCGGGCGACGGCGCGAGCGCGCTCCGTGCCGCCGGCGATGTGCTCGAGCGTCAGCTCGGGCGCGAACTGGCGATTCGGTAATGCGCAATCCGCGTACCCGTAGAGCGCAGGCTTCAGCCTGCGCGTGGATCGCGACGCGGGTGCTGAGGCCGCCGCTCTACGGGTGCAGCAGCTTGACCCGCGGGATCGGGCGCTGTACCGTCATCGCCGTGTCTCGATCGGGGGCGGCCTCGCTCGCCACGGCAACGGATGCGGATGTCGCATCCGCGATTGCATTGCAACCCGCAGGCAGCGCGGCGGATGCGGAAAGCGAGTTGTATCGCCGCTTCGCGCCGCGCGTCCGGTTGTTCGGGCTGAAACATCTGCGCGACGAGATGGCCGCGCAGGATCTGGCGCAACAGGTGCTGTTGATGACGATCGAGCGGCTGCGCGCGGGCGAGATCAGGAACGTCGAGCAGATCGGGTCGTTCATCCTCGGCGCGAGTCGCTTGACGTGCGGAGGCATTCGCCGCACGGAGCGCCGACGACAGGACCTGCACGCCCGATTCGAGATGCCGGAACTCGACGAACGTTCGCGAGAGGCAGACGTCTTCGGCGTCGAGGCGGTCGGGCAATGCCTCGCCGCGATCCGCGAACGCGAGCGGACGATTCTCATTCAGACGTACTACGCGGAGCGATCGACCGAAGAGATCGCGACCGCGCTCGGCATGACCGCGGGTGCGGTCCGCGTCGGCCGTCATCGCGCGCTCGCGACGATGCGTGAATGCCTCGACCGGAGGAGGACGTCATGACGGCACCTGTGCGGGCGTGTCTGACGTTCGGCGAGCTCGCGGAGTATTGGACGGCTGATACGCCGCAACCGGACATCGAGCAAATCGAATCGCACATCTTCGAATGCGCGGAGTGCGCAGCCCGTCTGGCCGAGGCCGAGCGCCTCCGTCGGCGGCTTGGTGAGACAGTCCGCGCCGGCGCGTTTCAGGCGATCATCACCGACTCCGTGCTGAACAAACTCTCGCGCGACGGCGTCCGGGTGCGTTCCTATACTGTCGCACCCGGGGAACCAGTGCAGTGTGCGGTGTGGGACGACGACGAGATTCTGGTGGCGCGACTGCGTGGAGACTTCACGGGTGTGAGTTCGGTGAGCGCGGTGATGCGGCTCGCCACTGGCGAAGAGCTCGATCGCGTGAACGACGTGCCGGTGCGAGCTGGCGCCAGTGAGGTGCTGCTGGCACTTTCGGCCGAGGGCGTACGACGCGGTCCCGATGCACCGATGCATCTCACGTTGAGCGGCGGACCGGGAGGAGACGAGGTCCTCGGGGAGTACGTCTTCGATCACCGTGGCACGCACACGCGGTCGACACCATCATGAAGGCCGCCTGAAGGGAGCACATGCCCGATCTCGATCGCCGTACGCTTCTGACGCTGCTCGCGTCGACCGGGGTTGCAGCCGTTCATACCGCCCGACTTGGCGCCCGCGCGCAATCGACGACACCGGGAAAACCGTTCCGCATCGACGTGCACCATCACTTCGCGCCGCCCGCCTGGGTCACGGCCGTGAAAGGACGACCGCTCCTGCAGGCGGCCAACACCACGTGGACACCCGAGAGATCGATCGCCGACATGGATCGTGGCGGCGTCGCGGTGTCGATGGTGTCGATCACCAACCCCGGTCTGTGGTTCGGCGATGCGCCGATGACGCGTCAGCTCGCACGAGCGTGCAATGAGTACGGCGCGAAGCTGGTGCAGGACCATCCGACGCGCTTCGGGCTCTTCGCAGCGATGCCGCTGCCTGACGTGGACGGGACCCTCGCCGAGATCACCTACGTCTACGACTCGCTGAAAGTCGACGGCATCGGTCTGTTCACGAGCTACGGAGACAAGTGGCTCGGCAACCCGGCGTTCCGCCCGGTCATGGAGGAGTTGAACCGTCGCAAGGCGATCGTGCACGTACATCCGACGGCGGCGAACTGCTGTCGCAACCTTGACTACGCGCCAGGCGTCGCGCCGGGCAGCATCGAGTACGGCACAGATACGACGCGCGCGATCATGGGCGTCGCGTTCAGCGGCGACGCAGTCCACTGCCCTGATATTCGATTCATCTGGTCGCATGCAGGCGGAAGCGTGCCGTTCCTGGCGGCGCGCATCGAGGGCGCGTCGAACAACGCCAAGGACCGGCTGCCGAATGGCTTCATGGCAGAGATCAGGAAGTTCTATTACGACCTGGCGGGCGCCTCGAACCGCGGCGCGGTCGCGTCGCTGCTGGAGCTGGTGAAGCCGTCGCAGATCCTGTTCGGGACCGACTTCCCGCCTGGTGGATCGGCGGTTGACTACGTGAAGGCGCTCGGTGAGATGTCGCTGCTCAAACCGGCCGACCTGCGCGCGATCGATCGCGATAACGCGGCGCGGCTGATTCCGCGTTTGCGCAGCGCATAAAGCTTCTTCGGCCGTTCCTAATGTCGGCTCACCGGCGCCGCACCTGAAGCCAAGCGACGACGGTGTGGCTGCGGCCTTCGCCCCGATTCCCACCCCAACGCGCAAGCGTGCGCGTTGGGGGCCCCGGGGTTCGACGCCGCGGAAAAACGGCTCGTCGCGCAGGTGTGCCGCTGCCGGCGACGGCTGATCCTGATCCGCGCGACCGTGAACAATCGTGTCGATAACAAGCTGCCTGGTGCGTCCGTGGCGAATCACTGCCGTCGCCGACGGGGCCGCTCCCGAGCCGTTTTACTCTCTTCGCTGATCGCGGCGCGAACAGTCGCTCCGCCGCAGCCACACCGCCGTCGCGTGGCGGAGTGTGCGGCGGCTCACCGGGTGGGCCTGGGGTTGCCTGGGGTCGGCGACCTGTTCGCGGCGTGAGGAGCGAAGAGGGTAAATCGGGTCTGGAGGCACAGCGAGCGTCGGCGCCGGTGATTCGCCACGGTCGTACGGGCGAGCTGGTTATCGAAACGATTCTTGGCTGTCGTGCGGATCATCCAAGGCGACGGCGTCATCGGCAGCACAGGTGCCGGAAGGCCCGATTTTCCACGCCGACGAACCGGGAGCCGACGCCAGGCAACGCCAGGCCCGCGCGGTGAGCCGCCGCTACGGAGACGTC